>NZ_MKUG01000222.1 GCF_001897685.1 Thiobacillus sp. 65-1402 | reverse complement strand
ACTCACCCTGCGTTTCGACTGCAAGGCGTGCGAAATGCATGTCGTCGGGAAACTGAAGCCGGCCATCGCCAAAAGCGGGGTGCCGCTGACGTTTTATAAAACCGGCCCCAATCCGGTCGGGGCGCGGGGATGAGCCGGCCGGCGGGCAGACGGGCCCGGCAATCTGCTTATGGCGTGCGCTGCGGCAGACTTTCCGCCAGTTTCGCCATGAATGCCGCATGCTGCGCCTCGGCCTCCTGAAACGCCGCAATCAGCTGTTCGGCATCCCTGGCCAGGCGGCTTCCTGCAGGCCCGCTTTCGACTATCGGGCTGCCCCAGGCGGTGTTCATCGCATCGACGGCGTCCCACGCGGCCTTGTAACTCATTTTCATCGCCTTGGCAGCCTTGGAAATGGACCCGGTTTCGCGAATGCGCTGCAGCAGTTCGACGCGTCCGCGTCCGAGGAAGTTTCTGCCGTCCAAGGTCAGCCAGAAGCGGCCATCGGCCTTGAGCATGGAATTCATGGGTTCCAGTTTAACAAAGAGGCGGCGTAACAAACGACCATTGTTATCCCGCTGCAGGCGCCTAAAAATAAGGTTCTTAATCGAAGGAGATGATCATGAAAAAAATACTTGCCGTGTGCGCGATGCTCTGCCTGCCGTTTTCCGCCCTGGCCGCAGAAAGCTACACCGTGCTGTTCAAGACCCAGGGGACGTTCCAGGACGTGCGCGATTCGCTGCAGATGGCGATTGAGGGCAAGGGCCTGAAAATCACCAACACCAACAAGATCGCCGCGATGCTGGAGCGTACCGGCAAGGATATCGGCGCCACCCGGCAGGTGTACGGCGACGCCGAGCAGTTCGAATTCTGCAGCGCCACGATTTCGCGCCGGATGATGGAAGCCGATCCGCACGCGATCATGATGTGCCCCTACAGCGTGGCGGTGTACACGATCCCCGGCGACAAGGCAGTCTACATGGCCTACCGCAAGCCGGCCGCAACGAAAAACCCCGCGCTGAAAAAGGCGCTCGGCGAAGTCGAGGCGCTGCTCACCGAGATCATCAAGGACGCGATGTAAACGCTTGACTCCGGGAGCGTCGGCTAGAATGCGCGCATGATTCCGCGCGCCGCGTTCCAGCCATGACCGCCTTCCTCGCCATCGGCCTGGGGGCGGCCATCGGCGCGTGGTTGCGCTGGGGGCTGGGGCTGTGGCTCAACCCGCTGTTTCCCGCGATGCCGCTCGGCACGCTGGCCGCCAACCTGATCGGCGGCTACTGCATCGGCCTGGTCATCGCCTGGTTTGCCGAGCACCCCGGCGTGCCGCCGGAAGCGCGGCTGTTCCTCATCACCGGCCTGCTCGGCGGGCTGACCACGTTTTCCACGTTTTCCGCCGAAGTCGTCACTGCGTTGATGCGCGGCCTGTGGCTTACTGGCGGTTCGATCGCGCTGGCCCACATGGCGGGCTCCTTCCTCGCCACCGGGCTGGGATTTTATTCGCTGAGGCTTTTCAAATGAACACGGTCTGCCTGCAGGTGTTTGTCTCCGAAGCCAGCCGCCACCGCGGCAAGCCGACCTACGAATGGCTGCTCGATACCGCGAAAACACTGGGCATCGGCGGTGGCTCGGCATTTCGCGCGCTGGCCGGGTTCGGCCGCCACGAGCGCCGCGACGCGGGCTTTTTCGAGCTCGCGGGCGAGCTGCCGGTGGTGGTGGAATTCTTCGTCGAGACGGCGCTGGCCGACCGGCTGCTGGAGGCCGTCGCCGCGGCGGAATTGAAACTGGTCTACGCCAGGCTGCCGGCCGAAATCGGCGTCACTGCCTAGTGGCCTGCTGCCGAAACAACGCGACCCGGCGTGCTTGACCAGCTGATCCTGTTCGTCGCCTCGCTGGCGGCCAATTTCTTTTCGGCCTTGTCGGGCGGCGGCGCCGGGCTGATCCAGTTCCCCATGCTGATTTTCCTGGGGCTGCCGTTCGGCATTGCGCTTGCCACCCACAAGGTTGCAAGCGTGGCGCTCGGCCTGGGCGCCACGCTCAGGCATCTCAAGGAGTCGCATCTCGAGCGCCGCTTCTCGCTGCTGATCCTCGGCGCCGGCCTGCCCGGCGTAGTGCTGGGCGCGGTGACGATCCTGCATGTCCCCGAACGCATCGCCACCCTGTCGCTGGGCGTCCTGACGCTCGGACTGGGGCTGTATTCGGTATTCAAGCCCCGGCTCGGGCTGGAACACGCGCCCAGGCACCGGCAGGGCGCGGCGCTGGCCGGCGGCATGGCCGGGCTCTTCGTCGTCGGCTTCCTCAATGGCTCGATCACCAGCGGCACCGGGCTGTTTCTCACGATCTGGCTGATTCGTTATTTCGGGCTCGACTACACCCGTGCGGTGGCCTACACGCTGATCCTCTGCGGCCTGATATGGAACGGCACCGGCGCGCTGGTGCTGGGCGCGATCGGCACCGTGGCGTGGGACTGGATGCCGGCGCTGCTGGCGGGCTCGCTCATTGGCGGCTATCTGGGCAGCCACCTGGCGATCAAGAAAGGCAATCTGTGGATCAAGCGGGCGTTTGAAATCGTGACGCTATTGATCGGCCTGAAACTGATCCTCGGCTGAACGCCAGCCCTAGTTCTCGTCGGCGTGGATGCGGTTGCGGCCGTCGTGCTTGGCCTGGTAGAGCGCTTCGTCCGCCGCCTTGATCAGGGCGTCGCCGGTTTGATGCAGCGGATAGGTGGCGATGCCGCCGCTGGCGCTGGCGCGGAAATGGGTGTCGCGATACGGATGGCGGATTTGCGCGAAGTCCTGGCGAATGCGGTCCATTACGGCGAAGGCCTGTTCTGCATCGGTGTGCGGCAGGCCGATCAGGAATTCCTCGCCGCCGTAACGGCAGAGGATGTCGTGCTTGCGCAGGCGCTGCTTGAGCAGCCACGACAGGCTGCGGATGACCTGGTCGCCGACCGGATGGCCGTAGGTGTCGTTGACCTGCTTGAAATGGTCGATGTCCATCATCACCACCGACAGGAAGCCGCCTTCGTGCGCCACCCCCGACAGCAGCATGTCGAGCATGTGCTTGCCGCTGGAGTGGTTGAGCAGGCCGGTCAGGCTGTCGTGGTACATGGTGCGGCGCAGCGCGCGGTAACGCTCGATCTTGCTCTTGACGATGGCGTTGAGAAACACCGGGTTGAACGGCTTGGTGAGGAAATGGTCGCCGCCCAGCCGCATCGCGTCGACCTGCAGCGCGACGTTGGTCTCGCCGGACAGGTAGACGATGGGCGTGCTGAGGAATTCGTCGTGCTGGCGAATGATGCGTGCGACTTCGACGCCGGTGCAGTTCGGCATGTACATGTCCATCAGGATCAGATCCGGATTGAACTGCTTGAGCATGTTCAGCGTCTGGCGCGGATCGTTGACGATCTCGGAGACGATCTGGTTTTCCGCCAGCGTGCGCCGGATCAGGTGGCTGGCTGTCCTGGAGTCCTCCACGATCAGGACGCGGTACGCTTCCTGTTCCTGCCGCTCGTTCAGTTCCATGATGTGCTCGACGATGGCGTGCGCGGGCGTGCCTGCCATCAGGCAGCTATCGCAGCCGCTCCGCAGGGCCTGTTGCAGCTGCTCGAAATCGGAACGCACCCCGAGGCAGATCAGCCGGCCCATCGCAAACCGTTGCCGCAGCGCCTGGATCCGGTCGTGCCACTCGGCTTCGGGCAGGCTGCCCAGATCGAGCAGCAGCAGGGGGGCGCCGCCAGTCTGGTCCGGCAAGGGCTGTTGCCAGCCGATGAACTCCGCGGCCATGCCGAAATAGCCGAGCTGCGCCTGCA
>NZ_MKUG01000221.1 GCF_001897685.1 Thiobacillus sp. 65-1402 | reverse complement strand
CGCCTACGAATCCTGCCTGCGCGGACTCGGCAAGCTCGAAGCCAATCCGGCTGCGCTGGCGGCCGATCTCGACGCCAACTGGGAAGTGCTGGCCGAGCCGATCCAGACCGTGATGCGGCGTTACGGCGTCGCCAACCCCTACGAGCAGCTGAAGGAGCTGACGCGCGGCAAGGCCGGCATCACGCGCGACACGCTGCACGGCTTCATCGACGGCCTGACGATTCCGGATGCCGAGAAGGTGCGCCTGAAAACGCTGACGCCGGCGTCCTATACCGGGATGGCGGCCGAGCTGGCCAGGCAGATTTAAGGCAGTCTGATTTAAGCCGGATCGATGCAAGCCGGCGATTGAAGCGGAGTCACCATGTCCGAACACGCACTCGACGTCAACCTTGCCGACTTTCAGCAACACGTCCTCGAAGAATCGAAGCAGCGCCCGGTGGTGGTCGATTTCTGGGCGCCCTGGTGCGGCCCGTGCAAATCGCTGAAACCCATCCTGGAAAAACTCGCTGCGGAATACGGCGGCAAGTTCCTGCTCGCCAAGATCAACTCCGACGACAACCAGGAACTCGCCGCGCGTTACGCGGTGCGCGGCATTCCCAGCGTCAAGGCCTTCATCGACGGCGAGCCGGTCGACGAGTTTTCCGGCGCGCTGCCGGAAGGTGAGGTGCGCGCCTTTCTCGACCGCCTCGTCCCGAGCCCGGCGGACGAGCTGCGTGCGCAGGCCGCCGAACTGCGTCTTGCGGGCGATGCCTCGGCCGCGCTGCAGCGGCTGGCCGATGCGTCAAGACTCGCCCCCGCGCATGTCGGCGTACGGCTCGATGCCGCCGAAATCATGCTCGATCTGGGCGAAGCCGACGAAGCCCGCCGCCTGCTCGCGAGCGTGCCGGACGATGCCGATCCGCGTGCGCAGCAACTCAAGGCCCGGCTACAGTTCGTCGGCACGGCGGACGCGGACGAGGCTGCGCTGAGCGCGCGGGTGGCGGCGGATGAAAACGATCTGGAGGCGCGGCTGAAACTCGCCAACCTGCATGTGGCGGCCGGCCGGTTCGAGCCCGGCATGGCGCAGCTGCTGGAAATCGTCCGCCGTGACCGCGGCTTCGAGGACGACATCGGCCGCAAAACCCTGCTGTCGGTTTTCACCCTGCTGGGCGGAGGCGAATTGGTGAGCCGCTACCGGCGCCTGCTGGCGAGCGCGTTGAACTGATCGCAGGGGGCAGTGAATAGCCTGTCCCTTTTCGCCCCTGACTCTAGTCCAGCGCGACGTAGCGCACCGCGACGATGTCAACCTCGCGCCGCCCATCCGGGGTCTGCACGCTGACGCGGTCGCCCTCGCGCGCTTTCAGCAGGGCGCGTGCCATCGGTGAAATCCACGCTATGCGGCCGCGGCCGCGTCCGGCGTCGGCCTCGTCGATGCCGACGATGGCATAGGTGGATTCGCTGCCGTCCTGGTCGGCGATGGTGACGGTGGCGCCGAAAAACACCTGATCGGTGTCCTCGCGGCTGGCGGGGTCGACAACCTCGGCGTGCTCAAGGCGCTTGGACAGGAAACGGATGCGGCGGTCGACTTCGCGCAGCCGCTTCTTGCCGTAGATGTAGTCGCCGTTTTCCGAGCGGTCGCCGTTGCTTGCCGCCCAGGAGATGGTTTCCACCAGCTTGGGCCGCTCGACCTTCCACAGCTGGTTGAATTCGGCGTCCAGCCGTGCGTAACCTGCGGGCGTCATGTAGTTCTTCGATCCGGCAGGCAGCGCCGGCGCGACGATGTCGTCTTCATCGGCATCCGGGGCATCGGTTTCTTTCACGAATGCTTTGTTCATTTCGGGGGCGGCGACAGGGGGGCGGGGCCGGGTTCAGCGGCCCAGCAGATAGGCCAGCAGGGAGAGCGCCAGCGACATGAGAATGACACTGGTAAAGGGGAAGTAGAATACGCCCCGCTTGCGCTTGACCTGGACGTCGCCGGGCAGCCGCCCCAGCCCCAGACGGTTGAGCCAGGGGGTGAGCAGTCCCAATACCAATAGCGCCAGAACGAGTGTGACCAGCCATTTAACCATGAGGGGATTTTAGCCGATGGACGCAGTCTTGCCGCCGCAGTTTGAACGTACCCGGATTCTGCTCGATGCCGGCGAGCAGGCGCGGCTAGCCAATGCACACGTTCTGGTGGCCGGTTTGGGCGGCGTCGGCTCGTATTGCGCCGAGGCGCTGGCGCGTGCGGGGGTGGGACGGCTGACCCTGATCGATCACGATGTCGTCGCGGCATCGAACATCAATCGCCAGCTGCCCGCGCTGCTGTCCACGGTCGGGCAGCCGAAGGCCGAGTTGATGGCGGCGCGCATCCGCGACATCAACCCGGACTGCCAGCTCAGCGTGATCCGTGAGTTCCTGATTCCGGAAACCGTGGCCGACAGCGTGCCGGCCGATGTCGATTTCGTCGTCGATTGCATCGATTCGCTCAACTGCAAGGTCGCGCTGGTCGTCAGCAGCGTCGAGCGCGGCTTGCGCGTGGCGTCCAGCATGGGCGCTGGCAACAAGCTCGACCCGACCCGCATCCGGATCGCCGATATTTCGAAAACTAGCATGTGCCCGCTCGCCTCGGTGATGCGCAAGCGCCTGCGCAAGCGCGGCATTGCCAAGGGCGTGCTCACCGTGTTTTCCGATGAAGCCGGGCGCGCCCCGTTGCCGCCGCAGCCGGTCGAGGGGCGCGGCCGCGCCCGCGCAGTCAACGGCACCATCAGCTACATGCCGCCGCTGTTCGGCCTGATGCTGGCGGGGGCGGTGGTGCAGCGGCTGCTGGCCGCGTGACGCCTGCCTACGGCGGCGTCGCGCCTTCCGTCTGCCTGCGCTGCGCCTCCGCCGCGTCCATCAGCCAAGCTTCCGCCGCGCGCGCTTTTTCCAGCGCCTGAGTCTGCGTTGCGAATGCCGGGCTCGGGGTGGGTTCGGTTTCCGGATGCGGCGGCGGAGTGGGATCGCAGCCCGCCAGGATTAATGCAAGCGGAATCAGGGTCGTTTTCATCACGCATCCTCCAGTAATCCGGTGGGCAGGCCGTCGATGCTGAAGCGATTTTTTTCGCGCCAGTAATCGAGGAGGCCGAGCGGGCCTTTCTTGTCGACCCAGCGCGCCAGCGTGTCGCGTTCGCCTGCGTAGGTATACCTCGGCACGGCGTAACCGCACGAGGTCTGCACCGATTCGATGTCGAGGACGATGAGCTGGCGCTCGCCGGGAAGGGCGGGGAAATGGCGGCGCAATTCGGCCCACTCGGAATCCTGCCGGCGCACGGCACGGCCGCGCCCGTATAGCCGCAGGATCAGCGGGTCGGTGTCGAAGCTGCAGAACATCAACGTCATGCGGCCATCGTGCAGCAGGTGGGCGGCGGTTTCGTTGCCGCTGCCGGTGAGGTCGAGATAGGCGACGCGGGAGTCGGAAAGCACGCGCAGGCTGTCCATCCCCTTGGGCGACAGGTTGATGCGGCCGGCGGCGGTGCCGCTGGCGGTGAAGAACAGCTTCTGCGCGGCGATGAAGGCACGGTGTCTGGCTTCGAGCGCAGGGTAGAAGCGTGCCATCAGTTGATCTGCTTCCTGAGGAATTCGGTGAGGATGCGCAGGCGGGTCACGCTGTCATTCATTTCCAGCAGATTTTGTTTGATGGAAAGCGTGAGCGGCAGCACTTCGGACAGCCGGTAGCCCACCCATACGGCGTTGCCGAATTCGTGCGGCGCGGGGAAATGCGCGTCGCCGTATTCGTCGATGATGTGGCGCAGGATCTCGACGGCAAGTTCAAGCTCTTGCGGGACTGCCGTGGCGGCCTCGCCGCTGACCGTTTCCACGGTGCCGACGAGCAGGCCGCCGGGCTCGGTGCGGGTGCTGCGGATGACGAAGCGTTCCTCCGCCTGGGTGCCGATATGCAGGATGCCGGTTTGCGGCATGTCCCAGTCGGTGACGCGGACCAGCGTGCCGACGGAGTAGGGAACGGCAGGGGCGCCGCTCTCGGTGCCTTCGCGAATGGCGCAGATGCCGAACGGCGAATTTTCGGCGATGGCCTGTTTGACCATGTCGAGATAGCGCTGCTCGAAAATCCGCAGCGGCAACTGCCCGCCGGGGAAGATCACGGTATTGAGCGGGAATAGCGGCAAGCTGGCCTGTCTGGGCATGGCGCTCAATGGTCGTCGCCCCACCGCGCCATCAGCGCGTGCTGGATGCCCAGTTGGTCGAGGATGCGCGCGACGATGAAGTCGACGATATCCTCGACGCTTTGCGGCCGGTGATAGAAGCCGGGGTTGGCAGGCAGGATGACGGCGTTCATTCTCGACAGCGTCAGCATGTTTTCCAGGTGCAGGGTGGAAAACGGCGCTTCGCGCGGAACCAGGATCAGCTTCTTTTGTTCCTTCAGCATGACGTCGGCGGCGCGCTCGATCAGGTTGTCGGAGAGGCCGTGCGCGATCGCGGCGAGCGTGCCCATCGAGCATGGGCATACCACCATCGCATCGGCCGGATTGGAGCCCGACGCGAGCGGCGCATTCCAGTCTTCGCGGCCGAACACGCGCAGCTGGCCGTCGCCTGCACGGAGAGCGGCGGACAACTGTTTTTCGAGATCGCCGGCGCGCGCGGGCAGCGTCACGCCGAGCTCCTGCTTGGCGACGATGTGGGCGGCCTGCGATACCAGCAGGTAAACATTCAGATCGGCAGCCAGCAGGCATTCAAGCAGACGCAGGCCATAGGCCATGCCGGAAGCGCCGGAAAGCGCGAGGGTGACGGTGTTGAGGGGCGGATGCATGGCGCGAATTGTCGCTTGGATGCGGCCAATAATCTACTGTGCCGCCATCACGCCGCGCGGATCGCATCTAGCGCTTGCGGGCGCCTGCCGCGATTCTTGGCAGCGTCCGTCTGTCAGGCTCCGGGGCGGGCAAGCAGGCGCGCCACGATGACGCCGTTGACGGCGCCGAAAACCAGGGCGGCGGCGGCAAACACGGGCAGCAGTTTGATGAGCGCTGCGCCCGGCAGCAGCCATGCGCCGGCCAGCGCAAGCTGTCCGCCGATGTGTCCCCAGGCCGCCAGCACCGACAGGCTGACCGGGCCGAATGCGCGCGCGGGCAGGTGGCGTGCGAGTGCCAGCACCGCCAGGCTGGCGAGCGCGCCGGCCGCCGACAGCCAGAAGCCCGGCGCAAACAGGCTGCCCAGCAGCAGGCTGCCGGCCAGCACGCGCAAACCCGATACCCAGACCGCCGCGCGCCAGCCGTGCTGCAGCAGCACCAGCAGGACGACGATGTTGGCGAGCCCGGGTTTCACCCCGGGGATGGGGCTGGGGATCGCCGCTTCGGCCAGCGTCAGGCCGATTGCCAGCGCCGCCAGCCGCGCGATGCGGCGGTCGTCCGCGGTAACCGGCAGCTCAATAGCCGAGTGTGTCATAGGCCGAGGCATGCCCGCGGATTTCGAGGCTGACCTGATTCGGCAGGCACAGGGCCGCCTGCCCCGATTGCGTGAGCCAGCCCTGCTTCACGCACAGCTGGCGCGGCGAGGGGTCGGCCGCCACGCGGGCGCGGCCGGGTTCGATTTCGATCCGCGTGGTGCCGAGCGGGCCGTCAACGGCAAAGCGCTGCGCGTGGGTGAGCGCCGCGGTCTCCACCACCTGCCCGGCGGCGCGGATGACGACGGTGTCGCCGCGTCCGCCGCCCCAGGCAAACACCGCCAGCGCGACGACGATGCCGCCGCCCGCCAGCAGCACGCCGATATCGCCGGCACGCAGCAGCATCAGCTCAGTTCGCGGTGCCGTACCAGCACCTGCTCGCGTTCGCGGAAGGCGGCGGCCAGCGTTTCCGCGAAGTAGACGCTGCGGTGCTGGCCGCCGGTGCAGCCGATGGCCACGGTCAGGTAGGCACGGTGGTCGCGGATGAAGCACGGCAGCCAGTTTTCGACGAAGCCGCGGATGTCGGCCAGCAGCGCCATGGCGTTGGGGCTGGCTTCGAGAAAATCCTGCACCGGCCGGTCGCGCCCGGTGAGCGGACGCAGCTCGGCGACGTAATGCGGGTTGGGCAGGCAGCGCACGTCGAACACCAGGTCGGCGTCGAGCGGAATGCCGTGCTTGAAACCGAAGGATTCGAACAGCAGGGTGATGCGCGAACGGTCCTGGCCGATCAGGTCCTTGATCCATAGCCGCAGCGCCGAGGCGGAGAGGTCGCTGGTGTCGATGCGGTGCGCCAGCGGCGCGATGTCGGCGAGCATCTCGCGTTCGAGCTGGATGGCCTCCTGCAGCGAAACGCTGTCGCTGGACAGCGGGTGCCGCCGCCGCGTTTCGGAAAAGCGTTTGACCAGCGACAGGGTTTTCGCTTCGAGAAAGATCACCCGCAGGTCGGCGCCCTGGTTGCGCAGCGCTTCGGCGATCAGTGGCAGCTGCGTGAAACTTGCGCTGCTGCGCGCATCGATGGCGATGGCGATGCGGTCGTGGCCTTCGCGTTTCAGGTAGTCGACCAGCGGCTGCAGCATGGCGAGCGGCAGGTTGTCGACGCAGTAGTACCCGACGTCTTCCAATACCGCGATGGCGATGCTTTTTCCCGAGCCCGACAAGCCTGAAACCAGCACGATCTGCATCTCAGCCGCCCCCGTCGATGGCCGCCTGCTGGCGCTTGATGAACTGCTCGACCGGATTGATGCCGCGGCTTTTCAGAATGTGATTGCGCACCGCCACTTCGACCAGCACCGCCAGGTTGCGGCCAGCCGCTACCGGAATGCGCACCTTGGGAATGGCGACGTCGAGGAGGGTTTCGGTGGAGGCCACCATGTCGAGCCGGTTGAGGCCGACTTCGCCGATCTCCTGCGGATGCACCAGCTCGACGATGAGTTTGAGATTCTTCTGCAGCTTGACCGCCGTTTCGCCGAACAGGTAGCGGATGTTGAGGATGCCGAGTCCGCGCACTTCCAGAAAGTCGCGGATCAGCGGCGGGCAATTGCCTTCCAGCGTTTCCGGCGCGACATGCCTCAATTCGACCACGTCGTCGGCGACCAGCCGATGCCCGCGCGTGACGAGTTCCAGCGCCAGTTCGCTTTTGCCGACCCCGGCGTCGCCCTTGATGAGCACGCCGGTGCCGAGGACTTCGAGAAACACGCCGTGGATCGAAGTGGACTCGGCCAGGTGCTGCGTCAGGTAATGCCCCAGATAGGACACCAGGATCGGACTGGCGAGGGTCGAGGTGAACAACGGCGTTTCGGTGCGTTCCGCGCCATCGCTTAAAACGGCCGGCACGGTTTCGCCGTTGGAGACGACGATGGCTGCGAGTTCGCTCGAAAACAGGTGCTCGATGGCTTCCTGGAGGCCGGATTCGGACAGGCCGCGCAGGTAGTCCATTTCGGCGGGCCCGAGTACCTGCACCCGGTTCGGGTGGACGAAATTCAGGTGGCCGATGAGGGCCAGGGCCGGTTTCTGGATGGTTTCGGAAGACAGGATGCGCTGGCCGCCGTCGCGTCCGGCCACCCATTGCAGGCCGAGCTGTTCCGCCATGTCGCGGAACAGGGTTGCAACCGAAATTCGGCTTAGCTCGTCCATGCGCCGAGCAGCGCAATGAGGTCGTGCGGAGCGGCGGCGGCCAGCATTTTCGCGCGCATGGCGTCGTCGCCGAACAGCTGCGCCAGCTCCCCGAGAATTTGCAGATGGCGTTCGTTGGCGTCCTGGGGAACCAGCAAAATGAAGCACAGGGAAACCGGCTGGTTGTCGGGGGCATCGAATTCCAGCGGGGTTTTCAGCCGGTAAAACGCGCCGCTGGCATCCTTCAGGCCTTTGATGCGGCCGTGCGGAATGGCGATTCCGTGGCCGAGCGCGGTCGACCCGAGGCGTTCGCGCTCGAACAGGCTGGTGAAAATATCCGGGGCCTTGAGCGCGTGGGTTCTGGCGAACAGTTCGGCTGCGTGTTCGAACAGCTTTTTCTTGCTGGTAAAGCTCACATCCAGCAAGGTGGTGTCGGGGGTGATGAGGGGGGTGATTAGGTTCATGCCGGTTGCAAAGCCGGTTGGAAAAACCGGCACCTGCAGATTATACGCCCGGAGGCGGCAAACTGCCCCCGGTGTGCGTGGCTTCGATTCAAGCCGTTTGGCGTCAGGCGGCGCTTTCCGTCGGTTGATGCTTCAAACTGCCGCCGTCCTGATGGACATCCGAGATTTTTTCCTTGTGCTTGACGATTTGGCGGTCCAGCTTGTCGGCCAGCAGGTCGATCGCAGCGTACATGTTGCCGTCTTCGCTGCTGGCATGGAAGTCATGGCCCTTGACGTGCAAGGTGGCCTCCACTTTGTGCACCAGCTTTTCCACCTGCATGATGACGTTCAGGTTGATGACGTGGTCGAAATGGCGCTTGACGCGGTTGAGCTTCTCGGAAACGTAGTCGCGGATGGCTGGGGTCACTTCCAGGTGATGACCGGAAATCTTCAAATTCATAGCGCCTCCTAGGATCTGCTGAAAAATGCTGAGAGCCGGTTTCTGTTCCGGCTTCAGGAGCGATTCTTCACGCTCGATTTCATTGTGGAGCGAAAGCAGGACACATTCAAGCGCGCGGCCTCTTTTCGGACGGGTGCCGCCCGGAAAGCCTTTGCGATCAAAGCGCGCGGCGCATGTTGGCGGGAGGGATCTGCAGCGATTCGCGGTATTTGGCGACCGTGCGGCGGGCCACCACGATGCCCTGCTGACCGAGCACCTCGGCCAGTTGGCCGTCGGACAGCGGTTTCTTGCCGCTTTCGGCGGCGATCAGTTGTTTGATGAGTGCGCGTATGGCGGTCGACGAGCAGGCGCCGCCGCTATCGGTGGCGACGTGGCTGCCGAAGAAATACTTCAACTCGTACAGCCCACGTGGCGTCATCATGAACTTTTGCGTGGTGACGCGCGAAATGGTCGATTCGTGCAGCTCCACCACGTCGGCGATCTCGCGCAGCACCAGCGGCCGCATCGCCACCTCGCCGTGCTCGAAGAAATGCTTCTGGCGGTCGACGATGGCCTGCGAAACGCGCAGGATGGTGTCGAAGCGCTGCTGCACGTTCTTGATCAGCCAGCGCGCCTCCTGCAGCTGGCTGGCCAGTTGGCTGCCGCCGGACTCGCGGTGGCGCGCCAGGATGTCGGCATAGACGCGGTTGACGCGCAGCTTGGGCATGGCGTCGGCGTTGAGGCTGGCGATCCACATGCCCTTGACCTTGCGCACATACACGTCCGGGATGACGTAGTGCGTTTCGTCGGCGCCGAAGGCCGCGCCCGGCCGCGGGTTGAGCGAAAGAATCAGGGAACGCGCGGCGCGCAGCGTGAGGTCGTCGATGCCGAGCATCTTTTTCAGCTTGCCGACATCGCGCGCGGCCAGCAGATCGAGGTAATGCGTGGTCAGCCGCATGGCCGCATCGCGCGCCGGGGTGTCGGGCGGCAGGGTGCGCAGTTGCAGGGTCAGGCATTCGGCCAGATTGCGTGCGCCGACTCCGGTCGGGTCCATGTTTTGCAGATGCTTGAGCGCGGTCTCGACTTCTTCGGGTTCGAGTTCCTCGAGTTCGGCCTGCAGGCTGGCGACGATGTCCGCCAGCGGCTGGGTGAGGAAACCGGCTTCGTCGAGGTCGTCGATCAGCGCGGCGACCAGGGTGCGGTCGCGCAGGGTGAGCGGACTGACGATCAGCTGGTTCAGCAGATGTTCGCGCAAGGTCGCGCCGGAAACCGAGCCCTGCGCATAGTCGTTGTCTTCGTCGTCGCCGCTCGCGGTGCTGTAGTCGTTCCAGTCGGCATCGTCCAGTGCGGTGGCCGGTTCGGATTCGACGTTTTCCGGCGCAGGCGTTTCCGTGCCTTGCGCTTCGGCTTCGGCGGTATGCGCCGGTGCGTCGGCAGCGGCGTAACCGGCTTCGTCTTCGTCCTCGCGTTCCAGCAGCGGGTTGTCCTGCAGCATCTGCTCCAGCTCCTGATTCAATTCCAGCGTCGACAACTGCAGCAGCCGGATCGACTGCTGCAATTGGGGCGTCAGGGCAAGGTGCTGGCCGAGCTTGAGTTGAAGGCTGTGTTTCATGAATCTTGACTACGGCAAAAATCGTGCCGACTTGAATCAAGTGTACCGCGATTCAGTTGTGCAGGCCGCGCCTACAGGCGGAAATTTTCACCCAGGTAGACCTTGCGCGCGTTGTCGTCCTGGATGAGGAGGTCGGGCGTGCCGGCTATCAGTACGCGGCCTTCGTTGATGATGTAGGCGCGGTCGCAGATGCCGAGGGTTTCGCGCACGTTGTGGTCGGTGATGAGGACACCGATGTTGCGCTCGATCAGGAAATGCACCAGCTTCTGGATATCGATCACGGCGATGGGGTCGACCCCGGCGAAAGGCTCGTCGAGGAGAACGAAGCGCGGGTTGATCGCCAGTGCGCGGGCGATTTCGACGCGGCGGCGCTCGCCGCCGGACAGGCTGACCGCGGCGGCATCGCGCAGATGTTCGATGTGCAGATCCTCGAGCAGGTTGTTGAGATGCTCGTCGCGCTCGTCCTTGCCGTAAGGCTTAAGTTCCAGAATGGCGCGGATGTTTTCCTCCACCGTCATCTTGCGGAATATCGACGGCTCCTGCGGCAGGTAGGACAACCCCAGCCGCGCGCGCTGGTGGATCGCCATGTGGGTGAGGTCGTGGGTGTCCATCCGCACGCTGCCGCCATCGGCCGCGACCAGCCCGACCACCATGTAGAAGCAGGTGGTCTTGCCGGCGCCGTTGGGGCCGAGCAGGCCGACCACTTCGCCGCTTTCGACCTCGAAGGAGACGTCGTGCACCACGGTGCGTTTGCCATACGTCTTGCGCAGGCCCTGGGCGGAAATCCGGCTCATGGCTTGGCGGCGGGCTGCCCGGGGCGCGGTTTCGGGCGGATCACGGCGCGCACGCGGCCGCTCGGAGTCTGGGCGCCGGGCTGGCCGACGACCTTGTAGAACTCGGTGTCGGCGTTGTAGGAGATCTGCGCGCCGCGCAGTTCGTCGCCGTCGCGCCGCAAGCGGGCCTGGCCGATCAGTTCGAGCTGGCTGCTGGCGCTGTCGAACTCGATGCGGTCGGAGAATCCCTCGATGAATTCATCGCGGCCATCGAGCTTCTGGCGGAACGCCACCGGGCGGCCGACGGCGCTGATCTTGTCGAGTCCGCCGGCATTCTGCGTCACCTGCACACGGTCGGCTCGCAGCATCAGCGTGCCCTGGCTCAGGATCACGTTGCCCTGGTAGACGCTGATTTTCTTGATGTCGTCGAGGGTGACCGTGTCGGCCTCGAGGTTGACCGGCTTGTCGCGATCGGCCTTCTCGGCGTGGGCGGGCGAGATCAGCAGGGCAGCGCACAGAATCGCATAAACCCCTGTTTTCAATGTTTGCATGGCGTCAACTAAGCCCTTAGCTTTTTCCGGAAATATAACGGGCCTGCACCCGTCCTGTCAGTTTGATGACGCGTTGCCTGGCGTCGTATTCCATGGCGCTTGCGCGCAAATTCGAGGTGGCGTCGCGAATGTTCACCGCGCCCGGCGCGCGCAACCGGTCGCGTTCGGGAAAAACCAGCAGTCGCTCGGTGCGCAGCAGCATGGCGGATTGTCCCGGCCGGGCGGCGCGTTCCACGACGACGTTGCCGCGCAGATCCACCTCGTGACCGTCGGGCGAGACCGTGGCCTGGCGCGCCTCCGCGCTCACTTCGCCGGCCTGCACGCCCAACTGGAGGAAGCGGGGCGACTCCAGCTCGGTACGCTTGCTGCCGGAATAATGTTTGAGCTTCCTGGCGGACAAGCGATAGTGGGGGTTGCCTGCCGGATCGGTGCGCAGCGCATCGAAGTTTTCCATGATGCCTTCGGGATCGGTCCGGGCGGACGGGCTGTCGCTGGCCGGCAGTTCCACTGAACGCTCGATCCAGAAACTGAGCGCAGCCAGCAGCAGCAAAATGGCCAGCGGAAGCCACAACGACCCCCGCGCGATCATGCCGCCCTCGAACCGGCGGCGCGCGATGCGGCCCGTGCACGGTGCGTCATTTCAGATAAGGTGCCAGCACCGCGTCCAGCGTGCCCTGCGCGCGCATCAGGAATTCGCAGGCTTCGCGCACTGCGCCGCGCCCGGCTTCGCGGGTGGTGACCAGATGGCTGTGCGCCTTGACCAGATCGGGCGCCGCGGGCACGGTGATCGCCAGGCCGGCGCGCCGCATCACCGGCAGATCGACGACGTCGTCGCCCATGTAGGCGGTGGTTTCGCTGGCGATGCCGAGTTCGCGGCACAGTGCTTCATAGACCGCCAGCTTGTCGTGCGCGCCCTGGTGGACGATTTCGATGCCGAGATTCCTGGCGCGGTGTTCCACCACCCGCGAACTGCGCCCGGTGATGATGGCGAGCTCGACGCCGCTGCTCTTGAGCATTTTCAGGCCGTGGCCGTCGAGCGAATTGAAGCCTTTGTATTCCTGTCCGTCGTCGGCCAGGAACAGGGTGCCGTCGGTCATCACGCCATCGACGTCGAATGCGACCAGCCTGATTCTGCGTGCGCGGGCGGTCAGGGCCGCATTCATCCCGTCGGCAGTCATCAAACCACCCCCGCTTTCAGCAGGTCGTGCATGTTGAGCGCGCCCAGCAGGGTGTTGTCGGCGTCGACCACCAGCAGGCCGTTGATTTTCAGCGTTTCCATTTTTTCTACCGCCGCCACGGCGAGTTCGTCCGCGCGGATTGTTTTGGGGTTTTTGGTCATCAGGTCGACCACCTGCGCCTGCTGCAGGTCGAGCGCGTGCTCCAGGGCCCGCCGCAGGTCGCCATCGGTGAACACCCCCGCCACTTTGCCGGCAGCGTCGACCACGGCGGTCATGCCGAGCCCTTTTTGCGTCATTTCGAGCAGGGCGAGCTTGAGCGAGGCGGTGCTGTCGATTTTCGGCAGCGCGTCCCCCGTGTGCATGACGTCGTGCACATGGATGAGCAGCCGCCGCCCCAGGCTGCCGCCGGGATGGGTGCGCGCGAAGTCGTCGGCCGAGAAGCCGCGCACGTCGAGCAATGCCACCGCCAGTGCGTCGCCCAGCGCCAGCGCGGCGGTGGTGCTGGCGGTGGGCGCCAGGTTGAGCGGGCAGGCTTCCTTGTCGACGCCGGCATTGAGGTGCACGTCGGCCTCGCGCGCCATGGTCGAGCCGGGATTGCCGGTCATCGCAATGAGTTTGGCGCCACGCCGCTTGATGAGCGGCACGATGCTGACGATTTCGCTGCTCTCGCCCGAGTTCGACAGTGCCAGCACCACGTCGTTGGGCGCGATCATGCCGAGATCGCCGTGGCTGGCTTCGCCCGGGTGCATGAAAAAGGCGGGGGTGCCGGTGGACGCCAGGGTGGCGGCGATCTTGCTGCCGATGTGCCCCGACTTGCCCATCCCCGACACCACCACGCGGCCGCTGCACGCCAGGATCAGCTGCACGGCGTCGGCAAAGCCGGCGTCGAGACGCTCGGACACGGCGCGCAGGGCATCGGCTTCGATGTCGAGTACCTGGCGCGCCAGCACCAGCAAATGTTCGGGAGAAGTGGATTGGGGCTGCATGGTCGGCAAGTATACTAAAGCCTGTCTTTCCCTCCCCGTTTTCCTTGATGCATTCCAGCCTCCAGCTCGTGCTGATCCTGCTTGCGGCCGCCGTGCTGGTGGTGGCTGCGGCGCGGGCGCTGCGGCTGCCGACCATGCTCGGCTATCTGGTGACCGGAATTGCCATCGGCCCGTTCGCGCTGGGATGGATTCCGGACAGCGAGGAAGAGCGTTACCTGGCCGAATTCGGCGTGGTGTTCCTGATGTTCTCCATCGGCCTGGAGTTCAGCCTGCCGCGCCTGATGAGCATGCGCGCGACGGTGTTCGGCTTCGGCGGCGCGCAGGTGGTGCTGACCATCGCCTGTGCCGCGCTCATCGCCTGGCTGCTCGATTTGCCGCTGCTGGCCGCGGTTGCGCTGGGCGGCATCATGTCGATGTCGTCGACCGCCATCGTGTCGAAGCTGCTGGCCGAGCGGCTGGAAATCCAGACGCCGCACGGGCGGCAGATTTTCGGCGCGCTGCTGTTCCAGGATCTGGCGGTGGTTCCGCTGCTGATCCTGATCCCGGCGTTTGCCAAGGATGCCGACGACATGGGGATGGTGCTGGGGCTGGCGGTGTTGAAGGCGGTGGCGGTGCTGGGGTTTCTGCTGTTCGTCGGCCAGCGCGTGATGCGTCCGTGGTTCCAGTGGGTGGCGGGGCGCAAGTCGCCCGAACTGTTCACGCTGAACCTGCTGCTGTTCACCCTGGGGCTGGCCTTCCTGACCGAGAGGGCGGGCCTGTCGCTGGCGCTCGGTGCCTTCCTCGCCGGCATGCTGGTGTCGGAAACCGAATACCGCTACCAGGTGGAAGACGACATCAAGCCTTTCCGCGATGTCCTGCTGGGGCTGTTCTTCGTCACCATCGGGATGCGGCTCGACCTGATGCAGGTGATGCTGAACTGGAACAGTGTGCTGCTGCTGGTGGCGGCAATCGTCATCGGCAAAGGCGTGCTGGTCGCCGGGCTGGCCACGGCCTTCGGCAGCAGTCGTCCCACCGCCGTGCGAACCGCGCTGGGGCTGGCGCAGGCGGGCGAATTCGGCTTCGTGCTGCTGGCGCAGGCGGCAGACCTCAAGCTGCTGGGCGCCGACATCACCCAGCCGGTGCTGGCGGCAATGGTGGTATCGATGCTGATCGCGCCGTTGCTGATCAATCGCATGGACAGCCTCACCCGCCTGCTTGCCGGCAGCGAATGGGCCGGGCGGGCGAAGGAAGTGCACGACATCGCGGTCAAGACCTTCGGCAAGACCCGGCATGTGATCGTCTGCGGCTACGGCCGCAGCGGGCAGAACCTGGCGCGCCTGCTGGAGGCCGAAGGCATCAACTTCGTCGCGCTCGATGCCGACCCCGAGCGTATCCGCGCGGTGGCGGCGTCCGGCGTGTCGGTCGTGTACGGCGACGCCAGCCGCCGCGAAGTGCTGGTCGCCGCCGGCCTCAGCCGGGCGCAGGCGGTGGTGGTGACCTATTCCGACGTGCATTCGAGCATGGCGATCCTGCGCCACGTGCGCGAACTCAAGCCGGAGTTGCCGGTGGTGGTGCGCACCATCGACGACACCCACATCGACGCGCTGAAGGCGGCGGGGGCGGCCGAGGTGGTGTCCGAGGTGATGGAGGGCTCGCTGATGCTCGCCTCGCACGCGCTGATGCTGGTGGGGGTGCCGTTGTCCCGGGTGCTGAAACGCGTTCGCGATGTGCGCGAAACGCGTTACGCCATGATGCGCGGTTTTTTCCGTGGCGCCAGCGACGCCGACGACGAGCTCGACCAGCAGACCCAGCCGCGCCTCAATACCGTCCTGATCACGCAGGGCGCAGCCGCGGTGGGGCGCAGCCTGGAAGAACTGGCGCTGGACGCGTTGCTGGTGGAGGTGGTGGCGATCCGCCGCCAGGGCATCAAGGGGATCGATCCCCAGCCCGATACCCGAATCCAGGCTGGCGACGTGCTGGTGCTGCGTGGCGCCGCCGACGGGCTGGCGGCGGCGGAGTTCAGGGTGTTGCAGGGTTAAGGGTTCTTGCAGACTACGTAAATGTTAGTGCCATTATCCACATAGTTGGCGGCAGGTGGGGCAGCTGGCAAAGCGTCGTTCAGTCCATCCCATTACACACAACTTCAATGCCTCACCGTAACATGCTGACTTCTCTGGTAATACGAGGTTTGCGTGATGAGCTGGGCGGCGGAGGAGTTCAAGGATATCGATCTCGGCGACAGGCGTCTGGACAAGCGCACGGTGCTGCTGGCCGAGCGCATGGCCGCCAATCCGATGGCCAGCATTCCGCAAGCGTGCGGAGGCTGGGCGGAAACCCAGGCGGCGTATCGCTTTCTGTCCCAGGACGACGTTGAATGGGAAGCCATCCTTGCGCCGCACTGGCGCAGTTCCGAGGCGCGCATGCGCGCCCATCCCGTCGTCCTGTGCCTGCAGGACACCACGGAACTGGACTTCAACGGGCAAGGCATTGCCGGTCTGGGACCGCTGTCCTATGAAGCGCAGCGTGGCATGTACGTCCATCCCACCTACGCGGTTAGCCCGGAACGGGAACCCCTGGGGGTGCTGGATGCCTGGATGTGGGCGCGCGAGCCCAAGGACGCGGACGGACAACGGGGCGGCCTGCTGGAAAGCACCCGCTGGACGGAAGGCTACATGCGCATCGCCGAACTGGCGGCCAGCCTGCCGGACACCCGTCTGGTGTACGTGGCGGATCGGGAGGCCGACATCGTGGCCCTGATGGCGCAAGCCCGCGATCTGG
>NZ_MKUG01000220.1 GCF_001897685.1 Thiobacillus sp. 65-1402 | reverse complement strand
GGGTGCCGCTCGCGACGTCGCCGCACTGCGCGCGGTGGCGCAGCGCGTGGTCCATCAGCACGATCGCCATCAGCGCCTCGGCGATGGGGGTGGCGCGGATGCCGACGCAGGGATCGTGGCGGCCGTGGGTGACGACCTCGATCGGCTGGCCGTTGAGGTCGATCGAACGGCCGGGCAGGCGCATCGACGAGGTGGGCTTGATCGCGACGTGAGCGACGATAGCCTGGCCCGACGAGATGCCGCCGAGCACGCCGCCGGCATGGTTGCTCAAAAAGCCTTCCGGCGCGATCTCGTCGCGGTGCTCGGTGCCCTTCTGCCGCGCCGCCAGCATGCCGTCACCGATTTCCACGCCCTTGACGGCGTTCAGCCCCATCAGCGCATGGGCGAGGTCGGCGTCGAGCTTGTCGTACAGCGGCTCGCCCCAGCCGGGCGGCACGTTCTCCGCCACCACGCTGATCCTGGCGCCGACCGAATCGCCCGACTTCCTGAGCGCGTCCATGTAGGCTTCAAGTTCGGGCACGATGGCCGCATTGGGCGAGAAGAAGGCGTTGTTGCCGATTTCGTCCCACGACTCGAAGGGAATGTCGATCGGCCCCAGTGCGCTCATGTAGCCGCGGATCACGATGCCGTATTTTTCGGCCAGCCACTTCTTGGCGATGGCGCCGGCGCCGACGATGGGCGCGGTAAGTCGTGCGGAGGAACGGCCGCCGCCGCGCGGGTCGCGGAAGCCGTATTTCTGCGTATAGGTGTAGTCGGCGTGGCCGGGGCGGAAGGTGTCGGCGATGTTGCCGTAGTCCTTGCTGCGCTGGTCCTCGTTGCGGATCAGCAGCGCGATCGGCGTGCCGGTGGTCCTGCCCTCGTAGACGCCGGAGAGGATCTCCGCCGTATCGGATTCGCGGCGCTGGGTGACGTGGCGCGAGGTGCCGGGCTTGCGCCGGTCGAGGTCGTGCTGGATGTCGGCCTCGGCGAGCGCCATGCCAGGCGGGCAGCCGTCGACCACGCAGCCGATGGCAGGGCCGTGCGATTCGCCGAACACGGTGACACAGAACAGTTTGCCGAGTGTGCTGCCAGACATGGAAATAACCGCGGAAAGAACCGAAACAATGCGCCGAAGTCTAGCACAGGCGCGGCTTCGCACGCCGTCCACCGCATCCCGCCGGGCTCGCCGCGGCAAGACCGATGCGTTTTTAACCGCTATCCTGAACATCTCACGGAACGAGGACGCCCCAATGAATGCCACGCAGCACCTCACCACCCTCGGCCAGAGCCTCTGGCTGGACAATCTCTCGCGCAGCCTGATCCGCGACGGCACGCTGGCGAGGCTGATCACCGAGGACGGCGTGTCGGGCGTGACCTCGAATCCGGCGATTTTCCAGAATGCGCTCGCCACCAGCCCGTATTACGCCGACGACCTGGCACGGCTGAAAGCCGGCGAATCCGATGCCGAGCGGCGTTACGAAGCGCTGGTCATCCCCGACATCCGGGCGGCCTGCGATCTGCTGTTGCCGGTATTCACGCGCAGCGGCGGCAACGACGGCTATGTCAGCCTGGAAGTCGCGCCGCGCTGGGCGTACGATGCCGCGCGCACGGTGGCGGAGGCCCAGCGCCTGTCCGCCGCGGTGGACCGCAGCAACCTGCTGATCAAGGTGCCGGGCACGCCGGAAGGCATCGACGCGTTCGAGACGCTGACCCGGCTCGGCATCAACGTCAACGTGACGCTGCTGTTTTCGCTTGCCCAGACCGAGGCGGCGTTCGACGCCTACCTGCGCGGCCTTGCCGCACGCGTGCAGGCAGGGGCCGGCGTGCGCCGCAGCAAGGCGGTGGCGAGCCTGTTCCTGTCGCGCGTCGACACCCTGGTCGACGCGCGCCTCGATTCGATCGGCACGCAAGAGGCGCTGCCGCTGCGCGGCAAGGCGGCGATCGCCACGGCCAAGCTCGCCTATCAAAGCTATCTGAAGACATTTCGCGGCGAGACTTTCGCCGCCCTGGCGCAGCAGGGCGCAATGCCGCAAACCCTGCTGTGGGCAAGCACCGGCGTGAAAAATCCGAACTACCACGCCCTGCTGTATGTCGAACCGCTGATCGGCCGGGAAACCATCAACACGCTGCCCGACAAGACGCTCGCCGCGCTGCGCGAGCACGGCAAACCGGCGCTGCGGGTGGAGGACGGCATTGCCGAGGCGGCAGCGCAGTGGGTGGATCTGGCGCGGCTGGGCATCGACATGGACACGGTCGGCAACACCTTGCAGGACGAAGGCGTCAAACTGTTCGAAGCCGCGTACCAGAAACTGCTGCTGCAGACCGGATGAGCGGTGCCCCTGTCCCTGCCGTGCCTGCCTTGTTGATGCTCCGGAAGTTCGGCATCATCGATCCGCCAAGAATCGCACCATCTTTAAATTAAAGGAGCCTGTCCATGAAAGCCCGTGCCGCCGTAGCCTGGGAGCCCAAAAAACCGCTGTCGATCGAGGAAGTGGACGTCGAAGGTCCGCGCGAGGGCGAAGTATTGCTGAAGGTTGTTGCCAGCGGTGTCTGCCATACCGACGCCTTCACGCTGTCGGGCGACGACCCGGAGGGCGCCTTCCCCTGCATCCTCGGCCACGAAGGCGGCTGCATCGTGATGGAGTGCGGACCCGGAGTGAAAACGCTGAAGCCCGGCGACCACGTCATCCCGCTCTACATTCCCGAGTGCGGACACTGCGAATACTGCGCCTCGCCCAAGACCAACCTGTGCCAGTCGATCGCGTCCACCGTGTGGACCGGCTACATGCCCGACGGCACCCGGCGTTTCTCGAAGAACGGCAAGCCGATTTTCCACTACATGGGCTGCTCGACCTTTGCCGAATACACCGTGGTGCCGGAGATCGCGCTCGCCAAGATCAATCCCGCCGCGCCGCTTGAAAAGGTCTGTCTGCTCGGCTGCGGCGTCACCACCGGCATCGGCGCGGTGCTGAACACCGCCAAGGTCGAGCCCGGCTCGACCGTCGCCGTGTTCGGCCTCGGCGGCATCGGCCTGTCCTGCATCCAGGGCGCGGTGATGGCCGGGGCCGGGCGCATCCTCGCCATCGACCTCAATCCCGACAAGTTCGAAATGGCAAAAGCGCTCGGCGCCACCGACTTCATCAACCCGCGCGACGTCAACGGCTCGGTCTCCGAGGCCATCCGCGACCTGACCCAGGGCGGCGTCGATTACTCGTTCGAGTGCATCGGCAACGTCAACGTCATGCGCGACGCGCTCGAATGCACCCACATGGGCTGGGGCGTCTCCACCGTGATCGG
>NZ_MKUG01000219.1 GCF_001897685.1 Thiobacillus sp. 65-1402 | reverse complement strand
CCCCTAGCCCCTAAATCCTAGCCCCTAACCCCTGCCGTCAGGCCTTGCCGAACAGCTTCAGCACCGCCTTAACCACATCCTCGTGATCCGGGATCGCCGCCTTCTCCAGCGTGTGGTTGTAGGGCTGCGGCACCAGCGCCGAATGCACGCGCACCGGCGCGGTGTCCAGTTCGAAGAAGCATTCCTCGTTGATGATGGCGATGACTTCGGAGCCGACGCCGACCGGCGCTTCGTCTTCTTCGGCGACGACGGCGCGGTGGGTCTTGCTGACCGACGCCTTGATGCCGGCGCGATCGAGCGGCGACAGCGAATACAGGTCGACGACCTCGGCCGAGATGCCGTATTGCTTGTCGAGGATTTCGGCGGCCTTGAGGCACCAGTGCACCGAGATGTTGTAGCCGAACAGGGTGACGTCGGTGCCGGCGCGGGCGATTTCCGAGCCTTCCAGCGGGTGGAAGTATTCGCTGTCGGGCACTTCGCCCTTCATGTTGTACATCAGCTCGTGCTCGTTGATGAACACCGGGTCGTCGCAACGGATCGCCGACTTCAGCAGACCATAGGCCTGCTTGGGATTGGATGGCGTCACCACGCGCAGGCCGGCGATGCCCATGAACACCTTTTCCATGCGCGCCGAGTGCTGCGCGCCGAGCTGGTGCGCGGCGCCGCCGGCGGAGCGGAACACGCACGGCGCGGTCAGCTGGCCGCCCGACATGTAGCGCACCTTGGCGGCGGAGTTGAACATCTGGTCCATCGCCAGCCAGGCGAAGTTGACCGACATGATCTCGACGATGGGGCGCACGCCGAGGAAGGAGGCGCCGATGGCGAGGCCGGTGAAGCCACCTTCGGAAATCGGCGTGTCCATCACCCGCAGCGGCCCGTATTTCTCGTACAGGCCCTTGGTCGCCTTGTAGGTGCCGCCGGCGACGCCGATGTCCTCGCCCATGCAGATGACGAGCGGATCGCGCGCCATTTCTTCGTCGTGGGCGCGCTGGATCGCTTCCCAGTACATGATGTTTGCCATGCTGTCTTTTCCTTAAACCTTAAGCGGCCTTGCCGGTGAGCCACGGGAGCTGGGTGTCGCGGTCGGCGAGAACGTACTTCTCGAGATCCTCGACGCGGGGTTCGGGCGACTCTTCGGAGAACTTGATCACTTCGTTCTCGATGTAGGTGTCGGTTTCCTTCTCGACGGTCTCGAACTCGGCCATGGTGAGGGCACCTTCCTTGATCAGGCGGTCGCGCAGGATGAAGATGGGATCGCGCTGCTTCCACAGTTCCTCTTCCTCGCGCGAGCGGTAGCCGCGCGAGTCGGACATCGAGTGGCCGCGGTAGCGGTAGGTCATCAGTTCGAGGAAGAAGGGGCCGTTGCCGGAGCGCACGTGGTCGACCGCGCGGCGCGCGTGCTCGTAGACGATTTCGATGTCCTGGCCGTCGCACTCGTCGGCCGGGATGTTGTAGGCGGCGACGCGCTTGTGCTGGTGCACCACCGCGGTGGAGCGCTCGATCGAGGTGCCGATGCCATAGAGGTTGTTCTCGCACACGAACAGCACCGGCAGTTTCCACAGCGCGGCCATGTTCATGGTTTCGTGGAACACCCCCTGGTTGTTGGCGGCGTCGCCGAGGAAGCAGATGGCGATCTCGTCGCCGCCCTTCATCTGGATCGCCTTGGCGATGCCGGCGGCGAGCGGGAAGGGGCCGCCGACCAGTGCGTAGCCGCCCATGAAGCGCTTGCCGGCGTCGAAGATGTGCATCGAGCCGCCGCGGCCCTTGGAGGACCCGGTTTCCTTGCCGTACAGCTCGGCCATCACTTCCTTCGGGTCGGCGCCGCACTTGATCGCGTGGACGTGGTCGCGGTAGCCGGTGATCACGTAGTCGTGGCCGGGGCGCGCGGCTTCCATCACGCCGTTGCAGCAGGCTTCCTGGCCGGGGTAGAGGTGGAGGAAGCCGCCGATCTTGCGTTCGATGTAGGCCTGGTAGCAGCGCTCCTCAAAACGGCGGTGCAACACCATTTCGCGCAGCACACGTTTCTTGTCTTCAATCTTCATTCGGTTACCCTTGTTGGATGGGGCGGAAAACGCGCTGGAAAAAATCAAACGCGCAATTATCCGGGAAACCCCGCCAACCATCAAGAAAAACGCCACCCGCAAGGAATCGCCATGCTGCCAAAACTCACTGAAAACAAACAGGAAATAACCGTTAAATTGCTGGGAACGGCGACCCATGCATTACTGCTGCTGCCGGTGTCGAAATCCCTGCCCGAGATGCCGGGCGGCCTTGAGCTCAAGGCCGCGATGAAGCGGCGCGATCTCAAGGTCGACGCGCTGGCCAAGTCGCCGGTTGCGGTGCAGCTGCCCGGCGGCACTCTCGCGGTCTACGCGATGCTCAAGGCCGACGCCAGCGCCTTCGAAACCCACGAAGCGGTGCGCAAGGCACTGGCCTTGCTGCTGGGCGAGCATCCCAAGTCGCTGGCGCTGGCCGTGTTCGGCGAGGAGGCGTTCAAGGCGCGCGCAGCGGAGGCGGCGGTGTACACCGCGCTGGTCAATGCCGTGCCGCTGCCGTCGCGCAAATCCAAGCCCGATCCGGTGCTGAAAACCGTGCAGCTGTTCGGCCACCAATCGGCCGACGGCTTCGCCCGCGCCCGGGCGCTGGCCGAAGGCAATCTGCTCACCCGCAGCCTCACCGTGCAGGGACCGGACGAGCTCTCGCCCGGCGTCTACCGCAAGCGCATCAAGGCGCTGGCCAAACAATACGGCTGGACGGTCGAGGAATACGGCTTCGACAAGCTGAAGAAGATGGGCGCCGGCGCCTTCTGTGCGGTGGCGCAGGGCTCGCCGGCGAAGGATGCGGCGATCGTGCGGATTCGCTGGGAAGGGGGGAGGGCAAAGGGTAAAGGGGCGAAGAAA
This sequence comes from Thiobacillus sp. 65-1402, assembly GCF_001897685.1. Classification (GTDB taxonomy): domain Bacteria; phylum Pseudomonadota; class Gammaproteobacteria; order Burkholderiales; family Thiobacillaceae; genus Thiobacillus. The sequence goes on along the minus strand of NZ_MKUG01000219.1, from coordinate 1,070 downwards.
GTGGCCTTCGTCGGCAAGGGCATCTGCTTCGACACCGGCGGCCACAACCTCAAGCCAGCCAAGTACATGCAGGGCATGCACGAGGACATGAACGGCTCGGCGGTGGTGCTCGGCATTCTCGCCGCCGCGTCGAAGCTGAAGCTGCCGGTCGCGCTGGACGGCTGGGTCGCGCTCGCCGAGAACCACATCAGCCCGCAGGCCTACCGGCAGAACGAAGTGGTCACGGCGCTCAACGGCACCACCATCGAAGTCGTCCACACCGACGCCGAGGGCCGCATGGTGCTGGCCGATACGCTGACCTTGGCGGCCAGGGGCAAGCCCGACCTCATCGCCGACTTCGCCACGCTCACCGGCTCGATGCACTACGCGCTCGGCAGCCGCATGTCCGGCGTGTTCGCCAGCACCAGCGCGATTGCGCACCAGGCCTCGCGCGCCGCCACCTCAAGCGGCGAGCGCATCGTCGTCTTTCCCTATCCCGAGGACTACGACGCGAGCCTCGATTCGACGGTCGCCGACGTCAAGCAGTGCAGCATGGAAGGCGAAGCCGACCACATTCTCGCCACCCGCTTCCTGTCGCGCTTCGTCGGCGACGCGCCGTGGCTGCACATGGATCTGTCGGGGCACAGCTGCAAGGGCGGGCTGGGCGCGGTGATGAGCGACGCCAACGGCTTCGGTGTGGCGTGGGCGATGGCGCTGCTGGAGGGGATGAAAGGCTAGGCGCCGGCTCTGGCGGGGGAAAGGAAAACGGCTGCCCCTGTAGCCGTTTTTTTTTGGATCTGCGACCCGGGCTCAGGCCGCGGCTTGCCGGGATTTCTTGCGGGCTGCACCCATCAAGCCCAGCAAACCCAGACCGGCCAGCATCATGGCGTAGGTCTTGGCCTCGGGTATGACGGCGACGGTAGCTTCGGTCCAAATGCCCAACCTGTTGTCAAAAAACTGGAATGACGAATTGAAGCCGGGTACGGCTGTTGAAGGGTAAGTAAAACCAAAAAATCTTCCACCTATATACGTCACCGTCGGTGCAGCTGAGGCGTCGGCAAGCGTGAGCTGCGTTCCATTGAGATTGATGG
>NZ_MKUG01000218.1 GCF_001897685.1 Thiobacillus sp. 65-1402 | reverse complement strand
GGATAGACAAAGCGAATCACGTTGTCGGGCGCCATTGCCACGCTGCGGATCGCCGGCTGCAGACGCATCAGCGAAGCCGCGACCTGCGCCAGATCGGCCTGCGAAAAATCCGGCTTGGACAGCACGAAAGCAGACAGGCCCAGGCTCAGCGACAGCGTGGCATTCAGTTCCGATTCCAGGCGTGCCCGCACAGTGGCGGCCTCGGCTTGCAGCACCGCGCGCTCTGCCTGGCGGCTGCGGTCCCGCTCCAGCCAGACGAACGATTGCAGCAGCAGCCAGACCGTGCATGCCGCCAGCACGCCGGCCGCCAACGGCAGGCTGCGCGAGGACACAAGCGGGCTGGAAGGGATCACGCGCGGAGGCTTAGCGGCTGATCGGCTTGTAGCGGATGCGCTTGGGCTTGGCGCCCTCCTCGCCCAGCCGCTTCTTCTTGTCGGCCTCGTATTCCTGGTAGTTGCCGGGGAAGAACACCACCTGCGAGTCGCCCTCGAAGGCGAGGATGTGGGTGGCGATGCGGTCGAGGAACCAGCGGTCGTGCGAGATCACCAGCACGCAGCCGGCGAATTCGAGCAGCGCGTCTTCCAGCGCGCGCAGGGTTTCCACGTCGAGGTCGTTCGACGGTTCGTCGAGCAGCAGCACGTTGCCGCCGGCGATCAGCGTCTTCGCCAGGTGCAGGCGGCCGCGTTCGCCGCCGGACAGGTTGCCGACCAGTTTCTGCTGGTCGCCGCCCTTGAAGTTGAAGCGGCCGAGGTAGGCGCGCGACGGCGTTTCGTAGCGGCCGACGGTGAGGATGTCGCGGCCCTCGGCGACTTCGTCGAACACGGTCTTGTCGGCCGCCAGCGCATCGCGGCTCTGGTCGACGTAGGCGAGCTTCACCGTCTGGCCGATCTCGACTTCGCCGGAATCAGGTTTTTCCAGGCCGGTGATCATCTTGAAGAAGGTCGACTTGCCGGCGCCGTTGGGGCCGATGATGCCGACGATGGCGCCGGGCGGCACGCTGAAGGAGAGGTTGTCGATCAGCAGGCGGTCGCCGAAGGATTTGCTCACGTTGTGGAAGTCGATCACCTTGTCGCCCAGCCGCTCGCCGACCGGGATGAAGATTTCCTGGGTCTCGTTGCGCTTCTGGTACTCGACCGAGTTCAGTTCCTCGAAACGCGCCAGGCGTGCCTTCGACTTGGCCTGGCGCGCCTTGGGATTCTGCCGCACCCATTCGAGTTCCTGCTTCATCGTCTTGATGCGGCCGGCTTCCTGCTTGGATTCGGTCTCCAGCCGCGCTTCCTTCTGCTCCAGCCAGCTGGTGTAGTTGCCCTTCCACGGAATGCCGTGGCCGCGGTCAAGCTCGAGGATCCACTCGGCGGCGTTGTCGAGGAAGTAGCGGTCGTGCGTCACCGCCACGACCGTCCCCGGATAGCGCACCAGGAACTGCTCCAGCCAGTCGACCGACTCGGCGTCGAGGTGGTTGGTCGGCTCGTCCAAGAGCAGCATGTCGGGGTTGGACAGCAGGAGCTGGCACAGCGCCACCCGGCGTTTTTCACCCCCGGACAGGTTGCCGATGGTGGCGTCCCACGGCGGCAGCCGCAGCGCATCGGCGGCGATTTCCATCTGCGTGTCGAGGTCGGCACCGGCGGTGGCGAGGATCGCCTCGCACTTGGCCTGCTCCTCGGCGAGCTTGTCGAAGTCGGCGTCCGGCTCGGCGTAGGCGGCGTAGATTTCATCCAGCCGCGCCTTGGCGGAGACGATCTCGCCCAGCCCCGTTTCCACCGATTGCCGCACCGTATGCGCGGGGTCGAGTTGCGGTTCCTGCGGCAGGTAGCCGATGCGGATGCCCGGCATCGGGATCGCCTCGCCTTCGATGTCCTTGTCCACCCCCGCCATGATGCGGATCAGCGAGGACTTGCCGGAACCGTTGAGGCCCAGAAGGCCGATCTTGGCGCCGGGGAAAAAGCTGAGGGAGATGTCCTTCAGGATCTGCCGCTTCGGCGGCACGATCTTGCCGACGCGGTTGAGGGAATACACGTATTGCGCCATGAATGAATGAATCCAGAAAAAGTTAGTTGTTGTTTGCGCCCGGGCATGCGTCGAACGCGCAGCCCTTGTCCGGGTTGCGGCCGACATAACTGCCGTCGGCACACTGCTTGACGTCCGCGGCACACGCCCCGCCTGCGTCCGGCAGCGGCGGTGGCGGCGGTGCCGGCGGCAAGGGCTTGCCCGCAGCGGGCCGCGATGCCGGCTTGGCCGCAGGGTCTGTGCCGGCCAGGCCGCATCCGCTCAGTGCGAACAGCAGCACGGCGGCAGCGAGCGCCCTCATCAAGACAGTTCCCTGTCGAGCAAGGCCTTCAGCTTGACGAAATCGAGTTCGCCCAGCTTCTGTTCGAGGATGCGGCCGTCCTTGCCGACGATGAAACTGGTGGGCGTCAGCTGCACGTTGCCGAAGGCGCGCGCGTGCGCGCCGTCGGTGTCGAGCGCCACCGGGAACGGCAGTTGCCGCGTCTGCACGAAATTGGCCACATAGTTGGGCGGATCGTAGCTCATCGCCACCGCGATGATTTCGAAGCCGCGGTCCTTGTATTGCGTATAGGTCTCGACCATCCCGGGCATTTCCTTGATGCAGCCGGGACACGACGTTGCCCAGAAATTGACCAGCACCACCTTGCCGCGCAGCTCGTCGAGCACGATGGGCTTGCCCTCCAGCGTGGTGAAGGTGGCCGCGGGTGCGCCGGGCTTGTCCATCAGGGCGTAGGCCAGTGCGCCGATGATGGCCAAGACGGCGACGGCGGCGAGAAGCGGTTTGGTGTATTTCACGGGTTTTTACCTTCTAAATTGCAGCTTGAATCCTGCGCCTGGGATTGATACGACCGCGCCAGCGCCACATAGTGCTGCGCCGAATAGCAGAAATAGGCGATTTCCTCGTCGGAAAGCAGGCGCACCCGCTTGGCGGGACGGCCCAGGTACAGATGGCCGGATTCGAGCACCTTGCCTTCCGCCACCAGCGAACCGGCGCCCAGCAGCACATGCTTCTGGATCACCGCACGGTCGAGGATGATCGAACCCATACCGATCAGGCATTCGTCTTCGATGGTGCAGGCATGCAGGATGACCGTGTGGCCGACGGTGACACGCGCCCCGATGCGCAGCGGTCCGCCCGCCGGATTGGCCGGCGTCCTGTGTGACACGTGCAGCACGCTGTTGTCCTGGATGTTGCTCGCCTCGCCGATGCCGATCGAGTTGACGTCGCCGCGGATCACCGCGCCCGGCCACACCGAGGCGTCCCGCCCAAGGCTGACTTCGCCGATCACCGTGGCGCGCGGGTGCACCCAGGCGCCGGCGGCGAGTTGCGGGTGAACCTCCCGGTAGGGGGCGACGGGGTCAAAAGCCATGGTTGTCCTGGGGTTGAAACGCAGCGGGAGCGGGCTCAAATTATAATCGTTGTGCGTTGCCGCTTTTCCTCCGCGCCCCTGCGTCCACTTTGTGAAAGATTTGCCATGAATACCCCGATGGGCACCAATCCCCTGCTCGACTTTTCCGGTCTGCCCCGCTTCGCCGAATTCAAGCCCGAATTCGTCACCCCCGCCATCGACCGGTTGCTGGCCGACGCCCGCGCGGCGGTGGCGCGTGCGGAAGCCGCCGACACGCCGGCCGAGTGGGATGCCTTCGTCGGCCCGCTCGACGACGCCAACGAAAGACTGGGCCGCGCCTGGGGCCAGGTGTCGCACCTGCATTCGGTGATGGACTCGCCGGAACTGCGCGAGGTCTACAACGCCAACCTGCCGAAGATCACCGTCTATTACGCCGAGCTGGGACAGAACGAGGCGCTGTTCGCCAAGTTCAAGGCGCTCAAGGCGCGCGCCGATTTCGCCGCGCTGTCCGCCCCGCGCCAGAAGATCGTCGACAACGAGTTGCGCGATTTCCGCCTCGGCGGCGCCGAGCTGCCGGCCGACAAGAAGGCCCGCTTCATGCAGGTGCAGGAGGAACTGGCGCAGCTGTCGGCCAAGTTCGAGGAAAACCTGCTCGACGCCACCAACGATTTCGCGCTCTTCATCGACGACGCGGCCGAGCTTGCCGGCGTGCCGGACGACGTGCTGGCCGCCATGAAGGCCGCGGCCGAGGCCGACGGCAAAAGCGGCTGGAAGATCACCCTGCACATGCCGTCCTACCTGCCGGTGATGCAATACGCCGACAACCGCAGCCTGCGCGAGCAGGTCTACCGCGCCTACGTCACCCGCGCCTCCGAATTCGGCAAGCCCGAACTCGACAACACCCCGCTGATTGCCGGCATCCTCAAACTCAGGCGCGAGGCGGCCGAACTGCTTGGTTTTTCCAGCTACGCACAGGTATCGCTGGCAGCCAAGATGGCCGACACCCCGGCCGAGGTGCTGAAATTCCTCGACGAACTCGGCGTCCGCGCCCGCCCCTACGCGGAGAAGGACTACGCGGAACTGAAGGCGTTCGCCCGCGACGAACTCGGCCTCGCCGACCTGCAGGCCTGGGACACCACCTACGCGTCGGAAAAACTCAGCGTCGCCCGCTACAGCTTCTCCGACCAGGAAGTGAAGCAGTACTTCCCCGAGCCGCGCGTGCTGGCCGGCCTGTTCAAGCTGATCGAGACCCTCTACGGCCTGCACGTGCGCGAGGATCAGGCGCCGGTGTGGCATCCCGACGTCAAGTTCTACACCCTCACCGACCACGCCGGCCAGCGCGTCGGCCAGTTCTACCTCGACCTCTACGCGCGCGCGTCGAAACGCGGCGGCGCCTGGATGGACGACGTCATCACCCGCCGCAAAACCGCTGCCGGCATCCAGACCCCGGTCGCCTACCTCAACTGCAATTTCTCCGGGCCGGTGGGCGGCAAGCCGGCGCTGTTCACCCACGACGAGGTCATCACCCTGTTCCACGAAGCCGGCCACGGCCTGCACCACCTGCTGACGCAGATCGAGGAACTCGGCGTGTCCGGCATCAACGGCGTCGAGTGGGACGCGGTCGAGCTGCCGAGCCAGTTCATGGAGAACTTCTGCTGGGAATGGGACGTGCTGAAGCACATGACCGCCCACGTCGACACCGGCGAACCACTGCCGCGCGCGCTGTTCGACAGGATGCTGGCGGCGAAGAACTTCCAGTCCGGCCTGCAGACGCTGCGCCAGATCGAGTTCGCCAGCTTCGACATGCGCCTGCACGACGATTTCGACCCCAGCGGCCCGCGCACCGCGCTGGACCTGATCGACGACATCCGCCGCCAGGTCGCGGTCGTCATCCCGCCCGCCTACAACCGCTTCCCCAACAACTTCTCGCACATCTTCGCCGGCGGCTACGCGGCCGGCTACTACAGCTACAAGTGGGCGGAAGTGCTCTCCGCCGACGCCTACGCGCTGTTCGAGGACGAGGCCGAGGGCTACGGCGGCGTGCTCAATCCGGAGGTCGGCCACCGCTTCTGGAGCGAGATCCTCGCCCAGGGCGGCGCCCGCCCGGCGCTCGAGTCGTTCAAGGCCTTCCGCGGCCGCGAACCCACCATCGACGCCCTGCTGCGCCACAACGGCATGGCATGAGCGACGCATACGATGACGATGCCACCCGGGCTTCAGCGGCGTGCGGCCGCGGCCAGCCTTGACGCTCTTCAGGCTGCCCGCAGGTAAAGCCCAAACCGGTTATGGCCGTTAGAAGGCGGGATCAGGTCTTTCGGGAGCACGGCATGAAAGCAGGACTCATCATGGCAGCGGCCTGGCTGGCGGCGGCGAGCGCCCCGCTTGCCGCCGCCCAGCTGTATCAGTGGAAGGACACACAGGGCCGCACGGTATACAGCGACCAGCCGCCGCCACCCAGCATCAAAAATGCCCAGCAGAAAGCCTTCAAGGGCAGCGTCATCGAGGTTGGCGAATCCTATGCCGCCAGAACCGCGCGCGAGAAATACCCGGTCACCCTGTACGCCAGCGCCTGCGGCGCGCCCTGCGAACAGGCTCGGCAACTGCTCGCAGGGCGCGGCGTTCCCCATAGCAGCAAGGACCCGCAAGCCAGCCCCGAAGCGCAGGCCGAGCTGCAAAAGCTCACCGGGCGTTTAAGCGTTCCGGTGCTCGTGGTCGGCAGCGACAAGCTGGACGGTTTTGAAGCCGGGCAATGGCAATCCGCGCTCGACCGCGCAGGCTATCCAAAAACCGCCCCGCCCGGCCACAAGCCGGCACCCGCGCAGGCGCAACAGCCGTCGCCGCAGTAGCGGGGTGCGGTAAACTCGGCGCCATGAAAATCGCCGCCTGGAACGTCAACTCCCTCAAGGTCCGCCTGCCCCAGTTGCTGGACTTTCTCGCCACCCGCCAGCCCGATGCGGTGTGCCTGCAGGAAACCAAGCTCACCGATGACAATTTCCCGGTCGCCGAACTCGAAGCGGCCGGCTACCGCGTCGTCTTCACCGGCCAGAAAACCTACAACGGCATCGCCATCGTCAGCCGCGCCGAGCCGAGCGAGGTCGCCCTCGGCATCCCGGGTTTCGAGGATGAACAGAAGCGCGTCATTGCCGCCACCGTCGACGGCGTGCGGCTGGTGTGCGTTTACTGCCCCAACGGCCAGAGCCTCGACTCCGACAAATACCCCTACAAGCTTGCCTGGTTCGATGCGCTGGCCGCCTGGCTGAAGGACGAACTGGCGCGCCATCCCCGGCTCGCCGTGCTCGGCGACTACAACGTCGCCCCGGAAGACCGCGACGTCCACGACCCCGAGGCATGGAAGGACAGCGTGCTGGTGTCGGAACCCGAACGCGAACGCTTCCGCAAACTGCTGGCGCTGGGCCTCATGGACAGCTTCCGCCTGTTCGAGCAGCCCGAGAAAAGCTTCTCCTGGTGGGACTACCGCATGATGGGCTTCCGCCGCAACCACGGCCTCAGGATCGACCACATTCTTCTCAGCGCGCCGCTGGCCGCAGCCTGCACCTCAAGCACCATCGACCGCGACATGCGCAAGCTGGAGCGGCCGTCGGACCACGCGCCGGTTCTTGCCGAAATTGGTTTGGGCGTTTGAATTCAATCCACTCGACCCGGATAGGGAAATCCGTCCCGCTGTTGTTCTGGAACATGACCGGTAGCCGGGGCCGGCCCTGGAGGGAACTCACAAACCTGCCCGCCATCCCTGTCATGGATGACTAAGCGCTTGCGCAGAACTCCTGCAGCGCGCCAATGATGTCATCCTGGTCACTGTCATGCAGCTTTGGAGAGAGCGGCAAACTCAGTGTTTGTCGGCCAATGCGTTTGGCCTGCGGCCAATCATCCGGTTCCCAGCCGTAGCGCTCCTGGTAGTAGGGGTGTTCAGGCAGGCTCAAATAATGAACGCCAGCACCGATGTTTCGATCATGCAGCTTTTCCAGGACAGTGTCGCGCGTCAGCCCGGTACGTTCGGCATCGACCAGAACCGTATACAGATGGAGCGCATGCCGGGTCTCGGGATCGGGTTCGGCCGGTCGGGTAAGCGGCAGGCTGGACAACGCTTTCTGATAACGATCCCATAAGCGCTGGCGGCGCAGCCAGCTGTCTTCGATACGGGCGAGCTGATGAATCCCGATGGCCGCCTGCAGGTCCATCATGTTGTACTTGTAGCCGCATTCCGTCACTTGGTAATGCTTGTATCCCCGGTCGCTGAAGCGTTGCCAAGCGTCCTGGCTAAGCCCATGAAGCGCCAGGCGCTTGATGCGTTGTATGTGCTCTTCATTGCGCGCAATGATCATGCCGCCTTCACCGCAGGTCACGTTTTTCGTGACATAGAAACTGAAGCAGCCGAAGTCGCCCAGGGTGCCGAGGGGCTGGCCGTGGTATTCGCCCTCAACAGCATGTGCGCAGTCTTCTATGACAATCAGGTTGTGCGCCTGGGCCAGATCCCGCAAACGATCCATATCGCAGGGACGACCTGCAAAATGTACGGGCAGAAGTGCGCGGGTTCGCGGTGTAATGCGGCGGGCCACGTCGTCCGGATCAAGATTCAGCGTCACGGGGTCTACGTCAGCCAGCACAGGCTGGGCACCGCAATGTATGATGGCGTTGACGGTTGCGCAAAACGTGAGGGCGCTGGTGATGACCTCGTCACCCGGCCCCAGCTCGGCGGCTATCAGACTGAGGTGGAGCGCCGCCGTGCAGGAATTGACTGCTGCGACCCGACTTGAAGGAAGATGCTTGTAGGTAGCGAAATCGTGTTCGAATTGATGCACTCGGGGCCCAGTGCCAATCCAGCCGGCCTCCAGGGCCGCAACCACCTCCGCAATTTCCGTTGCCTGCAAATCAGGCGCGCCAAAAGTCAAAAACGTATTTCGCAATTTCCGATCCGATATAAGTGAATAAAATCATCATCAATCTAGCGATGACCGGCTGGGTGCCTACCCGCATGCAGTCTGCGCATGTGCCGATGAGCGTGGAGGAGATTGTCGCCGATGCCTGCGCCGGAATAGCATGCGGCGCCTCCATTCTGCACATCCACGCTCGCGAGGACAATGGCGATCCCTCCTACGATGCGGAGCGCTACGCGTCGATCATGAGGGGCATTCGTACGCGGCACCCACAGGCGGTGATCACGGTCACGACCAGCGGCCGCCGGACCTCCAATTTACAGCAACGAACAGCGGCCTTGAGGCTTCAGGGTTCGGACAGGCCCGACATGGCGAGCCTGACCCTGGGTTCGATGAACTTTGCGGATGGCGCGAGCATCAACGATCCGGAAACGATCCAGGCATTGGCGGGCATGATGCGTGAGTACGGCGTCAAGCCGGAACTGGAGGTGTTTGATCTGGGCATGATTCACTATGCCAAGGTGCTCATCAGCAAGGGACTGATCGATCCGCCCTATTACTTCAACCTTATCCTGGGCAATATTGCGACCGCCCAGACCGACCTGCTGCATCTGGCTGTTCTTCTGCGCGAACTTCCCCCCGACAGCGTGTGGGCACTGGGAGGGATTGGGCGTTATCAGCAGAACGCCAACAATCTGGCCGCGGTACTCGCCGATGGAGCCCGCACCGGCCTTGAAGACAACCTATGGCTGGATGCCGGTCGCACGCAATTGGCCAGCAACAGCCAGCTCGTCCAGCGAGTAGCCGATGTGGCGCGTGCAGCAGGCAGAGGGATAGCCAGCCCGGAAGAAACCCGACAGCGTTTGGGACTGGATCGAATTTCATGAACATGCAGACAGATGAGCGCCTGGTGATTTTCGGCTTGAGCAATATTCTTTCGGATCTGCTCGATTGCGCCCTTGCGCTTCGGCTCCCCGTGAGCAAAATCGTCATCCATCACCCGGAGAACCCGGGCGACCGTGATTTATCGGTGACTCACCGGATCAATGCGTATTCCCGGCATGCCAGTCAACCCATCCTGCAAGACCTTGATAACTTTTCCCCGGAACCAGGGGAACGCTACATTCTCGGGCCAACCTCCCCGGAACGGCGAGTGCTTTCGGAAATGCTGATCGATCGCTTTGGCCTGGATTTCGCCTCACTGGTCCACCCCACTGCCTATTTTTCGCCAATGGCCACGCTATCCGGTGGCGTATTCATCGGTGCGAACAGCGTCATTGCTCCCGGTGTAGAACTGGCCGAGCATGTCTTCATCAATCGCGGCGTAACCATCGGCCACGATACCCGTATCGGTGCGTATTCCCGGGTTCAGCCCGGCTGCAATCTTGGCGGGCTGTCCCGCATCGGCGAAGGGGTGACGATCGGCATGGCAGCCACCCTGCTTGAGCGTCTGCAAATCGGCAACCGCTCGGTGATCGGCGCCGGCTCGGTTGTATTGCACGACGTTCCCGAGGCTGTGCTGGTGGCGGGCATCCCCGCGGTCATCAAGAAGCAGTTGGCAGACTGAAGCCGCACTGCGTCCCTCCCCGGCATTAGACCGACCTGTTTTCATGCGGCATCGCAAGATCGGGCACGCGATGCCCCAAGAACTCACACAGTTTCCGCATCGCATCAGGCACCGACAGGTTCAGAACAAGCAGATCCTCGGGGCGATGCCTGAAATATTCCAGAATGCGCCGGTTATGGTCCTGATAATGCTGTTTGTAGATTTCAGGGTCATAGAGCGTATGTTCGTCCACGCCATACACCATTTGATGCTGCCGCCATAACCAGCCGGTATCGCAGTAGGGGAGTTGTTTCAAGTCATCCGCAGAGGGGATCCTCCCCTTGCAGACAAGCCTTGTCTGGGAGCGAATTAATGAGTCATACCACTGACTCGGATCATCCCTTATCGAAAGAATGAATTTTGAACCCGGATAGGCGTGATCAAGAACCTGGTAGGTGTAATCCAGGCTGAACGGCACATCCTGAAAAGCATCCGCCCCCCGGCAATATTGAACGACTCGCCGAAAATCCCTCCTGGCCCAATCATCCAGCAAACGCTCGGCCTTGGCCTGCTTGCCCACGCGGTAACCCAGCAGCTTCAATGCCTTAGCCAGTGATGTTGTGCCCGTCTTGTTCCTGCCTATGCAGAATATCTTTTGTTTTTTCCAGAACATATCCATCTTCAAATTACACGCCTCGCTGCCCCCGAAGGGCTTTCAAGTGCCATTTTCATCACGTTGGCCAGGGTGTTTTCCTCCGTTACATATCGATATGCCTGATCCGCGATGCTCAGCCGCCCAGCCTCATCTTTAAGACAGGAAACAACAAGGTCGACAAGCTCATGTCTTGCCGCCATCCTGAAATGCGTGCCTTCGATATAGGGCGCAGTATTTTCCGCATGCTCGGAAACCACCATCGCCTTGCAGCTCATCGCCATCAACATGCGCATCCCTGGCGACTCCCAGGGAAACGTGTTGAGATTGAGCAGAATTTTGCTGCGGTTAAGCAGTTGGGTGCGCACGTCTCCATAGCAGTCTTGATTGACCACTTTCAGCGTGAAGCCGGCCTTCTCCAAGGCCTGCTCCATGTCCTGAAGCAAGGCACGGCGGCGGCGAGTGATGTTGCCCAGGAAAACGACGTCGATATCCCGTTCCGTTTCCTCCAGCAAGCTGCCCCAATCAGGGTGATAGCCGACAGGAACAAATAAACTGGGTACACCATGACCGGCCAGAAACGTCTGTCGAGGTTCCAGGCTCACAAAAAGCGTATCGACCAACCCGGCCCGCCAGAAACCCAATAACCGTCGCGACTCCTTGGCCGCGTAAGAAAACTGGCGGGGTAAAAAATCGCGGCGTCTGTTCCAGGGCAAGCTCCAGCTCTGGATCGCGAAACCATAGTACGCAAAACGATCAAACAGCCGCTGCATTCGCTGCGGGCGGGAAGAGTAGTCCACACCGCGCGCATGCAAGAACCAGTTCTGCAGCCGGGAAGATGGGAGATCAGGCGGAAGCAATGGCTCACAACTCCACAGAATCCGTTGAATCCCCAGTTCCCTCGCCCTGCTGAAAAAAGGCTTGCCGACCGCTGCCCAGTCTGCAATCCCCAGGACCAGCAAGGTATCGCCTGCGGCAAGGTCGGTCGCCTGCCGCGCAAGGCAAACCCTCCACCCATTCGTTTCAAGCGCCTCCATCAATGCCCCGGAAAAGCTTACGGGCAATGCTTTTTGCGCATCAAGTAGAACAACACGCCCCATCGATGAACTCTCCCTATGCGCCACCTGTGTGGCGGCAATCAGTACTGCACCACCGCCGGGTCGAGACTGCGCCACAGATACCAGGTGGCGACGGTGCGCCAAGGCGCGTGGCGCTCGCCGTGCTGGCGCAAGAGCTTGGGGGTGGGCCGTTCGCCGCCGAGATAATACAGTGCAACCGCTTTCTGCAGGCCGATGTCGTCGACCGGCCAGACGTCGGGGCGGCGCAGGCTGAAGATGAGGAACATCTCGGCGGTCCAGCGGCCGATGCCGCGCACGTCGACGAGTTCGGCGATGACGGCCTCGTCTTCCATTTTTTTCCAGCGCGCCGGATCGATGCGGCCATCGGCGAAATGGCCGGCGAGGTCACGCAGATATTCGGCCTTGCGGCGCGACAGGCCGCAGGCGGCGAGCGCATCCAGTTCGAGCGTGACGATGCGTTCCGGGCTGACGGTTTGCGCATACCCGGCGAAGCGCGCCCACACGCTGTCGGCCGCCTTGACCGAGATCTGCTGGCCGACGATGGCGCGCGCGAGGGTCTGGAAGGGGTCGCCGCGATCGCCCAGCACGGCATCGGGATAGCACGCGATGAGCGCCGCCATCACCGGGTCGGCTGCGGCCAGTTCTGCACAGGCGGTGGACCAATAGGTGGGCGCACGGGATTTCATGAAAAGACTTTCATCCGCGAAGGACGCGAAGAAACGCGAAGGGGAAAACCAGAATTGCCTGGGATTTTCTTCGCTGAACTTCGCGTCCTTCGCGGATAAAGCCTTTCGCCCTCACAGCAGGATGATGTCGTACTGCTCTTGCGGGTAGGTGGTCTCGACCTGCAGTGATACCGGTTTGCCGATGAAGTCGATGAGCTGGGCGAGGCTGCCGGATTCCTCGTCCAGGAACAGATCGATCACGCTCTGCCCCGCGACAATGCGGAATTCGCGCGCGTCGAACTGGCGCGCTTCGCGCAGGATTTCGCGCAGGATTTCGTAGCACACGGTCTGCGCGGTCTTGATTTCGCCGCGCCCGGCACAGGTGGGGCAGGCCTCGCACAGCACGTGCGCCAGCGATTCGCGCGTACGCTTGCGCGTCATTTCCACCAGGCCCAAAGCGGAAAACCCGCTGACGGTGGTGCGCGTGGGGTCGCGCGCCAGCACTTTCTTCAGCTCGGTGAGCACCGCTTCCTGGTGCTCGGCATTGTCCATGTCGATGAAGTCGATGATGACGATGCCGCCGAGGTTCCTGAGGCGCAGCTGGCGCGCGATGGCCTGCGCCGCTTCCAGGTTGGTCTTGAAGATGGTGTCGTCGAAATTGCGCGCGCCGACGAAGCCGCCGGTGTTGACGTCGGCCGTGGTCAGCGCCTCGGTCTGGTCGATGATGAGGTAGCCGCCCGACTTCAAATCGACGCGCCGTCCCAGCGCCCGGGCGATTTCATCCTCGATGGCGTGGAGGTCGAACAGCGGCCGGTCGGCGCCGTAATGCTGCAGTTTTTCGAGCACGGCATGGGTATAGTTCTGCGCGAATTCGGCCATGCGCTGATAGGTTTCGCGCGAATCGATGAGGATGCGCGACGTGTCGCGATTGACGAAGTCGCGCAGCACGCGCAGCGACAGGTCGAGATCTTGGTACAAGAGGCACGGCACCGTGCAGTTGCCGCGCGACTGGATGCTGCCCCACAGCCGCCGCAGGTAGTCGATGTCGGCCTGCATTTCGGCGTCTTCCGCCATTTCGGCCATGGTGCGCACGATGAAGCCGCCCGTGGCGTCGGTGGGCATCAATTGGTGCAGTTTCTGGCGCAGCTGTTCGCGCTCTTCCTCGCCTTCGATCTTCTGCGAAATGCCGATGTGGGTTTCCTGCGGCAGATACACCAGGTAGCGTCCGGCGAAGCTGATCTGCGTGGAGAGCCGCGCGCCCTTGGTGCCGATCGGGTCCTTGATCACCTGCACCATCAGGCTCTGGCCTTCGTGCAGGATCTGCTCGATCGGACGCTCCGGCTCGCCGCCGCGGCGCTCCTCCCAGATGTCGGCCACGTGCAGGAAGGCCGCGCGCTCGAGGCCGATGTCGATGAAGGCCGACTGCATCCCCGGCAGCACGCGCACCACGCGCCCCATGTAGATGTTGCTGACCAGTCCCCGGCACTGCGCGCGCTCGATGTGCAGCTCCTGCACCGAGCCCAGGTGCAGCACGGCGACGCGGGTTTCCTGCGGGGTGACGTTGACGAGGATTTCTTCGCTCATGATGGGGTGGCCGACAGCGCTCAGACTGCCAAACCGAAGGCTCTCAATAAAACGGCTGTGTCATATAACGGCAAACCCATGATGCCGCTGTAGCTGCCGTCGATATGTTCGACGAACGCGCCGGCGCGTCCCTGGATGGCGTAGGCGCCGGCCTTGCCGAGGTATTCGCCGGTTTCCAGATAGCGCGCGATGGCGGCGGCATCGAGCGCGGCAAACCTGACCTGGCTGGATGACAGGCGCAATTCCTGCTGGCCTTCATGCTGCACCGCCACCGCGGTGTGTACCTGGTGCTGGCGCCCCGACAGACGGGTCAGCATGGCTTCGGCCTCGGCGCGGCTGGCCGGCTTGCCGAGGATGGCGCCGTCCAGTTCGACCACCGTGTCCGCACCCAGAACCGGAAAGCGCAGCAGGTGGCGCGCATCCACCGCGCGCCAGCCGCAGGCAGCCTTTTCGGCCGCCATGCGCTGCACGAAATCGAGCGCGGTTTCGCCGGCGCGCGGCACCTCGACGACATCCATGCGGCCGGACACGGCACGCAATGCCAGCACGTCGAAGGCAACGCCGATCTGTTTCAGCAGCTCGCGTCGCCGCGGCGATTGCGAGGCCAGATAAATCCGTTTGTCGACCAGCATGTTTTCGTTATTCCCCCTCAATCCCGATGATAGGGATGTCCCTTGATGATGCACGCCGCCCGGTATACCTGCTCGCTCAGCAGCACCCGCGCCAGGGCGTGCGGCAGCGTCAGTTTCGACAGCCCCAGCAACTTGCCGGCACGCGCCTTCACGCTGTCGTCGAGGCCATCGGCTCCGCCGATCACGAACGCCGGCGACACCCCCTCCGCCATCCAGCCCTGCAACCAGGCAGCCAGCTCGCGCGTCGTCGCCTGCACGCCGCGTTCGTCGAGCACCACCGGCACGCAGCCGGCGGGCAACGCCGCCAGGATACGCTCGGCTTCAAGCTGCCGCGCCCGCACCCCGTCCTCCCCCGCCACCCGATGACCGGGTTTGATCTCGGTCAGCAGCAACGGCAGGTCGGGCGGCATGCGGCGCGCATAGTCGTCGTAGCCCGCGTTGATCCAGCCGGGCATCTTGTGGCCGACGGCGATCAGGTGCAGCTTCACTCAGTGGTCGGATTGAATGTGCCGCGCCCGCGCCGCTTCGCCCGCCCCCCACAGCTCTTCCAGATTGTAATGCGCGCGCACGGCAGGCAGCATCACATGGACGATGGCGTCGCCGAGGTCGAGCAGCACCCAGTCGCCGCTGTCCTCGCCTTCCGTATTGCCCACGTATTCGCCGGCCTCCTTCATCCTGACGCGCACATTGTCGGCAAGCGCGCGGGTCTGCCGATTGGAGGTGCCGCTGGCGATCACCATGCGCTCGAACAGCGAGGTGAGCTTGCCGGTGTCGAGCACGGTGATGTCTTGCGCCTTGACCTCTTCGAGGGCGGCGACGATCAGCTTGATTTTGTTTTCGATGTTCATGGATAAAGATAGAGTTGGTGTTCGTGAATGTAGTCGAGCACGGCGTCGGGCAGCAGATAACGCGCGCTGCCACGCCGTGCCAGGGTGTCGCGGATGGCGGTGGCCGAAATGCCCAGCGGCGTCATCTGTCGCAACAGCACCGAGCCGGCCGGGCAAGCGGCCGATCCGGCGGCTTGCTGCCGTTGCGATAGTTCGTGTTTCAGCTCATCCGGCAGCGCGTCGGGCTGCAGCGACTGCGCACCGGAGCGCGCGGCGACCGCAATATTCGCCAGATCGAACAGCCGCCGCCATTGATGCCAGCCCGGCAGCCCGAGAAAGGCATCCGCCCCCAGCAGCAGCCACAGCGGTTGCTCGTTGCCCAGCTCTGCGCGCAGGGCGGCCAGCGTGTCCACCGTGTAGCTCAGCTCCGGTCGCTGGATTTCGCGCGCATCCACCTCGAAGCGCGGGTTGCCGGCAATCGCCCGGCGCACCATTTCCAGCCGGTGCGCCGCCGCGGTGCGCGGCGCGCCGCGGTGCGGCGGCTGTCCGGCGGGAATGAACAGCACCCGGCTCAAGCCGATCGCCGCCGCCATTTCCTCGGCCAGCCGCAGATGGCCGAAGTGGATGGGATCGAAGGTGCCGCCGAAGATGCCGATGGG
Source organism: Thiobacillus sp. 65-1402 (assembly GCF_001897685.1). Classification (GTDB taxonomy): domain Bacteria; phylum Pseudomonadota; class Gammaproteobacteria; order Burkholderiales; family Thiobacillaceae; genus Thiobacillus. Next base: position 358 of record NZ_MKUG01000218.1, on the reverse strand, counting down.
CGGCATGGCCTTAGCCGCGGACGTGCCCGTCTCCCAGCACCACCCATTTCTGGCTGGTCAGCCCTTCCAGGCCGACCGGGCCGCGCGCGTGGATCTTGTCGGTGGAAATGCCGATTTCAGCGCCGAGGCCATACTCGAATCCGTCGGCAAAGCGCGTCGAGGCGTTGACCACCACGCTCGCCGAATCGACCTCGCGCAGAAAGCGGCGCGCGCGGCCGTAGTCCTCGGTGACGATGGCGTCGGTGTGCTGCGAACCGTGGGTATTGATGTGGACGATGGCTTCGTCGATGCCGTCGACCACCTTGACCGCGATGATGGGGCCGAGATATTCCTCGACCCAGTCGGCGTCCACCGCGGC
>NZ_MKUG01000217.1 GCF_001897685.1 Thiobacillus sp. 65-1402 | reverse complement strand
CAATGCGCGCCGTGGAGGTGTGGCCGAGCGGTTTAAGGCACCGGTCTTGAAAACCGGCGATGGTGCAAGCCATCCGTGAGTTCGAATCTCACCGCCTCCGCCAGCCGAGTGACCGGGACGCCCCAGCAGGGCGTTTTTTGTTGTGCCGCCCCAAACTGATGCGAGAATCCACGGATGACGCATGCCTTGCCTCTCACCCCTCGCAACCACGACCGCGACAGCGCGGGGATGACCTATGTCTATCCAGTCGTTTCGCGCCGCGCCGGCGGGGTGTCGGTCGGAATCAATCTCAACCCGAACAACGCGTGCAACTGGGCGTGCGTGTATTGCCAGGTGCCGGACCTGACACGCGGCACAGCGCCCGGAATCAACCTGGTGCAACTGGAAACCGAACTGCGCGCGATGCTGACCGCCATCCTCCACGGCGATTTCATGCAAACGCGCGTTCCCGAAGGGGCACGGCGGCTCAACGACATCGCGCTGTCGGGCAACGGCGAGCCGACCAGCGCCAGCGCCTTTCCGCGAGTCATCGAACTGATCGGCCGGGTGATGGCGGACTTCGATCTGGCCGGCAAGATCAAGCTGGTGCTGATCACCAACGGCAGTCTCGCGGACCGCCCTCGCGTGCAGGACGGCCTGAAAAAAATGGCGGCCTTGAACGGCGAAGTCTGGTTCAAGTTCGACCGCGCAACCGCAAGCGGCATGCGCAGCATCAACCAGACACGGATTTCACCCGACAGGCAGTTCGAGCGGCTTGCCGTGGCCGCGCATCTGTGCCCGACCTGGCTGCAAACCTGCATGTTCGCGCTCGATGGCGCGCCGCCTTCCGACGCGGAACAGGCGGCCTACCTGTCTGTCGTCGAACGCATCCGGATGCAGCAGATTCCGCTGCAAGGCGTGCTGCTGTATGGCCTCGCGCGGCCGTCGATGCAGCCGCAGGCCAGCCGCCTGTCTGCGCTGCCCGCCGCGTGGCTCGAAGCGTTTGCCGAGAAAATCCGTGCGGCCGGTCTGGCGGTAAAGGTGTCGCCATGATCCACGGCATCGGCACCGATCTGCTCGACGCCAAACGCATCCGCAGCGGCCTCGCCCGCTTTGGCGAGCATTATGCGGACCGCATTCTCGCCCCGGCCGAGCACGCCGGGTATTACGCCAGTCCTGACCCGGCGCGCTTTCTGGCCAAATGTTTCGCGGCCAAGGAAGCATTTGCCAAGGCGGCAGGAACCGGGCTGCGCGTGCCGGTGAGCTTGCGCAACATCGCCGTGCTACGCGACGCGCAAGGCAAGCCGCATATCGAATGCGCGCCCCAACTTGCCACCTGGCTGGCCGCGCGCGGCGTCACGGCGCATCATGTTTCACTGTCGGACGAGGGCGACCTCGTGCTGGCCTTCGTGGTGCTGGAACAAACCGGCCCTCCCCCCAATCCATAGGAGCGCGCATGACGCTTGGCCCCTTGATGCTCGACGTGGCGGGCACCGAACTGACCGCCGCCGACCGCCGCCGCCTGAGCCACCCGCTCGTCGGCGGGGTGATCCTGTTTTCCCGCAACTACCGCGACTCCGCGCAGCTGGCCGCGCTGACTGCCGAGATCCGCGCGCTCAAATCGGCGCCGCTGCTGATCGGCGTCGACCACGAAGGCGGCCGGGTACAGCGCTTCCGCGAGGGCTTCACCCGCCTGCCGCCGATGCGCAGCTTCGGCGAAATCTGGAATGCGCATCCGCAGCGCGCGCGCGCACTGGCGCGCGAAACCGGCTACGTGCTGGCGAGCGAGCTGCGCGCGCACGGCGTCGATTTCAGCTTTGCGCCGGTGCTCGATCTGGATTACGGCGCCTCCAGCGTAATCGGCGACCGCGCCTTTCACGGCAACCCGCACGCGGTGTTCGAACTGGGGCAGGCGGTGATGCTGGGCATGAAGGACGCCGGCATGGCCGCCTGCGGCAAGCACTTTCCCGGTCACGGCTTCGTGGTGGCGGATTCGCATGTCGCCATCCCGGTGGATGAGCGCAGCCTGGCCGCCATCGCCGCCGCCGACCTCGTCCCCTTCCGGCTGATGATCGAAGCGGGGCTCGCGGCGATCATGCCCGCGCATGTCGTCTACCCCCAGGTCGACGACCGCCCCGCCGGATTCTCGCACGTCTGGCTGCAGCAACTGCTACGCCGCCAACTGGGATTCGACGGCACGATTTTCAGCGACGACCTCTGCATGGCGGGTGCCGCGGTGGCAGGCGGCGTGGCCGAACGCGTGGCGGCCGCGCTCGACGCCGGCTGCGACATGGCGCTGGTATGCAACCACCCCGATCTGGCCGACGAAGTACTGGCCAAGCTGCAGGTGGACTGGCCCGCTCCCGCGCGCGCACGGCTGGCACGCATGCACGGCCAGCCGCATCCGCCGACGATGACCGCTCTGCGGGAATCGGCGCGCTACGTCGACGCGCTGCACCACATCGCCGGACTGGGGATGGATTCCGCCGACCTCAACCTGAACATCGATCCAACGGATTACTGTGGGCGTGCATAAGCACGATCACCCGCACGGCGAGGGCGGACATCACGCACACGCAGCGGCCTCCGGCGGCAACGGCAAGCTGGCCGCCGCCCTGCTGCTGACGCTGTCGTTCGCCGCGATCGAGGCGGTGGCCGGCTGGTGGTCGGGTTCGCTCGCGCTGCTGTCCGATGCGGCGCACATGCTCACCGATTCGTCCGCGCTGGGGCTGGCCGCCGGCGCCGCCTGGCTGGCGCGCCGCCCGCCCAGCACCCGCCATTCCTACGGGCTGGTGCGCGCCGAAGTGCTGGCCGCACTGCTCAACAGTCTGGTGATGCTGGTCCTGATCGGCTACATCGTGCACGAGGCCGTCGACCGCCTCGGCACCCCGCGCGAGATTGCCGGCGACGCCGTGATCGGCGTCGCCGCCATCGGCCTCGCGGTCAATCTCGTCGTCGCCTGGGTGCTCTCGCGCGGCGAGCACACCCTGAACAGCCGTGCCGCGCTGCTGCACGTTCTGGGCGATGCGCTCGGCTCGGTGGCGGCGATCGCCGCCGGCATTGTCATCGTCACCACCGGCTGGACGCCGATCGACCCGCTGCTGTCGCTGCTGGTGGCGGCGCTGATCCTGGTCTCGGCGTTGCGCTTGTTGCGCGAAGTCGTGCATGTGCTGATGGAGGGAGTGCCCCTGCATGTCCGGCTCGATGCCGTCGGCCGCGACCTCGCCGCGCTCGAAGGCGTGCGGCGGGTGCACGACCTGCATGTATGGACCCTGTCGTCCGGCATCGTCGCCTTGTCCGCTCACCTGGAGATCCGCACCCTGGCCGACTGGCCGGCCATCCTCGCTGCTGCACGCCAGACCATGGACACAAGGCACGGCATCCGCCATGTCACCCTGCAGCCCGAAGTGCCGGCAGCGGCACCGCTGGTACGCGCACCCCATCGTCCTCCCCACCCCTGAAGAGCTTTTCTGCAAAAAACTATGCGTTGGCGCTTGACACATAAATGAGAATCGTTATTATTCGTAAAACTTAAAACAGCAACAAATGTGTCGAATGAACCCCGATCAACCCGAAGCAGGCGCCGACACCATGCGAACGCCCCCCTCTTCATCCAGCCGTTTACCGGCCGAGCCCAGGCAACGGGTTTTTCCGTCGGACGTCATCCCAACGAGCCTTTTATTCCAGGGCCATCAGGAAATCCTGATCAGCCACCAGGGCGAACACTACCGCCTGCGCATAACCAAGAACGACAAACTGATTCTGACCAAGTAGCACGCACACCATTTTCAGCTGCCTGAAAATGGAATTCCCACCCGCCCGCCAGCGCACACGTGCCAGCCAGCCCCGAGTTCAAGGAGACTGGCATGGCCCCACCGCATTTTCACGACACCCACGAAATCGTCATCGCCGCAACCTTGTGGCTGATGCTTCGCTACCAGAAGACCTGCTGTAAAAAGCTCGCTCGCATGGTCGAGCAGCATTTGCTCTGGATGCGGGCAAGCGCAACCAGCCCCGTGCTTGCCAATGCATGCGAACGCCTGTCGCACGAATGGCGCTTGGTGTCGGACGCCTCCTCGCCCCACCCTGTCCTGCATTGAGGGCGTCTCCCATGACCCCAACCGGACGCTCCATTCCGTATCCAGCCAGTGAAGCCTGGCTGCCAGATGGCCCTATCGAACCCGTCTCGTGCGCGCTGCATCCCGGCAATTCGCATGAGGCCGCCACGCCTGTTGCTGCCCCCGTCGGACAGAAAACCGTGATTTCCTCCGGCCACCTTGACCGCACCCGGATTCATCCCGGCCTGACGAAGAAATCCGCTGCCGCTGGCAACGTCGCCGCGATCGAGCCGTTCGGTGCGATGCGGGAACACATCGCCTGTTGTCCGGGCAAACGCAACCCCGGGATGTCCAGATCGACCCGCCGGCGCATGCCGATTGAAGGCATGGAGGGACAGCAATGCTCGTGATCACTTATCGCTTCCATGTAGTACCGCGCTACCAAGATCACTTCCGGCACGCCTATCAGGCAGCGCGTGAAACGCTCGTGCAATCGATAGGGCTGGTGTCGCACGAATTTAAAGACCCTCGCGAGCGGGGCGAAGCATTCACGCTGTTCCTGACATGGAACGGCCAGGCAAGCTTCGAGCGCTTCACCCGCACCTGGGCCGGCGTCTGGATGCTGAACGGCATGGGGCTTGCGCACGACGCCTTTGCCGCACCGATCGAGACCGCTATGGACGGAGAGAAATCACCCCTGCGTGCGGACAAGCGGGCAACATGAAACGCCGGCTCGACACCCCTGGAAATCATGTCGTGCCACTCCGCCCGCCATCCTGAAATCCCGTATGTCGTCGATCTCCCGTTACTTGGCCTTCGCGCCCGCCCACCTAAGATCGTTTTGATTCATCCGGCCAGCGCGGCCAGGCATTCCGCACAGCATCTCCGCAGCCGCAAGCCGGGAGCCCGCGTGCCAGACCCGAAAACCGTGCCGCCCAAATATGCCAATCATCCGGAATGAGCCGGAATCAAGCAGGGAAGCTTGCCGCTGCGAGCCTTGTCCGCTGCCGCCATAAGCGCTGTTTCTTCAACGACCTTGTGCAACCAAACAACTTTTTTGATGCTGGCATGGGCTGCCAAGTTGACATTAATAATGCGAATTATTATCATTGTTGTAACTTTTACGGATCGTCACGGCAGCTTCGGCCCTGACAAGACCAGCCCTGCCAGACAGGATCGCCACCAGCCTCGGACTGCGATCCCGGCCGGCATCATTCGCAATTGAACTGGGTATGCCCGGGATGACCGCCACGCTTACTGTTTTGCCGGAAGACAAAAACGATCACGATACGGCAACGGCACGCAGCGCCCGCTCGACATTCCAGCGTACGCACATTTCGCCCGTCTCGCTTCTCACGGTAAGCCTCGCTCACGCCGGTTTGCTCGGCCTGCTGCTGTTCGCCGCCGACACGCCGCAACCCATTACGCCGCCACGGCCGCTGACGATCAGCCTGATCTCGCCCGAAGTCGAAAAGCCACAGCCCGCGCCGCAACCCAAGCCTCAGCCGCAGCTCAGACCGGCACCCAGGCCGCAGCCGCCTGAACCGGCAGTGGTCAAACCGCTGCCGCCGCCGGTACTGGCGGCCAAGCCGACACCCGCCAGCACACCGCAGCCCATGATCGAGGATGTGCCCGTGCCGGCAGCTGAACCCAAGCCCGTGCCCGTACCCGAGCCGGTGCCGGCACCCGAGCCGTCCCCGGTGCCGGTGGCGGCCGAAGTCAGCAAACCTGCACCAGCGCCGCCCACGCCGCCGCGCCAGGCGGATTACCTGGCCAATCCCAAGCCACACTACCCGCCGCTGTCGCGGCGCCTGGGCGAGGCCGGCACGGTGCGCCTCAACATCCTGGTTAACCCGGACGGCAGCGTCGCGCGCCTGGAACTGGCGCAAAGCAGCGGCTATCCGCGCCTCGACCGCTCCGCCATGGAGACGGTTCAGTCCAGCTGGAAATTCGAGCCCGCCCGCCAGGGTGGCAAGCCGGTGGCCGCCTGGGTCATCGTGCCGATCCAATTCACTCTCAGGAGCTAAGTCATGGAAACCGCAACACATCCAACCCAGCTGGGCTTCGCCCATTTCCTCGCACAGGCCGACGGCCTCGCGCATTTTCTGCTCGTCGTGCTGCTCGCGATGTCGGTCATCACCTGGTACCTCATCGCCAGCAAGAGCATTGCCAACTGGCGCATGAAGAAGCACGCGCAGGCTTTCCTGGCGCGCTTCTGGGATGCGCCCGGCCTGGCCTCGGTGGCCGAATACCTGCAGGGCCACGGCATCAACGATCCGTTCTCGCATCTCACCCACCACGGCCTCAAGGCCGCCGAGCAGTTCCGCAACAAGACCGGCCAGCGCCTGGTCGAGTCGGGTTCGGAAGACGAATTCCTCACCCGCGCGTTGCGGCGGGCAATCAACCAGGACACCGCGCGCCTGGAATACGGCCATACCATGCTGGCGTCGATCGCGTCCTCGGCGCCCTTCGTCGGCCTGTTCGGCACGGTATGGGGCATTTATCACGCACTGGTCAATATCGGCATGAGCGGGTCGGGCAGCCTCGATCAGGTGGCGGGGCCGGTCGGCGAGGCGCTGATCATGACCGCACTGGGCCTGGCCGTCGCGATCCCTGCCGTGCTTGCCTACAACTTTTTCAACCGCGCCAAGCGCAGCATGCTGTCCGACGTCGACGGCTTCGCGCACGACCTGTTCGCCTTCATGTCCACCGGCGTGCGCAACAACACCCGCGTCGACCGCGGCGAAGCGCACATCTACAGCGCACCTGTGGCAAGGAGCGCATGATGGCCTTCGGCGGACTCACGAACGACAGCGGCGATGGCGACAACGCGGAGATCAACATGATTCCGCTGATCGACGTGATGCTGGTGCTGCTGGTCATCTTCATCATCACTGCGCCCTTGATGACGCATGCGGTCAAGGTCGACCTGCCCCTGGCGTCGAGCCAGCCGAACGAGGTGAAGCCCGAAACGATCAATCTCTCGATCAAGGCCAACGGCGCGGTGTTCTGGAATGCCGAGGCGGTCGACGCCGCGGCGTGGCAAACCCGCATGGCCGCCGCCGCGCTGCAGACCCCGCAGCCGGAAATCCATCTGCGCGCCGACGGTGACCTCGCCTATCGCCATGTCGCGCAGATCATGGCCGACGCGGCGAAGGCCGGTCTCGTCAAGCTGGGATTCGTGACCGACCCCCACACTCAATAAGGTTTCGCTACAGGACGCAGTCGCCCGTTTTCAACCCCAGCCAGCCAACCGCATGCCATGCGTCAAGCCAGCCAGACCTATCTGACGCAAGGGAGCAAGCAATGAACCGTATCACCCGTACTTTCAGGCAGCAGGGCACGGCCCGTGCATTCACCCCGTCCCGGCTGGCCGGGGCCGTCGCCTTCGCCCTCAATTTCCCTGCCCAGGGGATTGCCGCCCAGGCTGAACTGCCGCGCATCGACGTCATCTCGGGCGGCGAAGAAGCCATTGCCAAACAACCGGGTTCCATCTCGATCGTCGACAAAGAGCAACTCGAACGCATCCAGCCGCTCTCCACCGAGGATGCCCTGCGCAAGGTTCCCGGGGTATACATCAAGGGCGAAGAGGAGACGGGTATTGTCGCCAATATCGGTATTCGTGGCCTGAGCGCGGCAGACTACAAGTCGCTGATCCTCGAAGATGGCGTGCCCATTGCCCCCGGCCTGTTCGTCGGTAACGGCCGCTACTACAACCCGCGCATCCAGCGCATGGACGAAATCGAAGTGCTGAAGGGCGCCGCTGCGCTGCGCTACGGCCCCAACACCATCGGCGGCGTCATCAACTACAAGACCAAGGATCCCATCGACGGCTTCGCCGTCTCGGGCCGCGCTGGCACGCACAACTATCGCGAAGCCACCATCGAAGCAGGCGGCTCGACTCCTTCGGGAGAAGCCAGGGCCGGTTTGTTCTACACCCGCGCCTCAAGCGACGGCTTCCAGGACAAGGGGTTCGACATGCAGGACTTCATGGTCAAGGCCGGCATGGCGCTGGGGGATAACCAGTGGCTGGGCGCGAAATTCACTTATTACGAAAACGACGCCAATATTTCCTATCGCGGCCTGTTCCTTGGCGAATACAAGGCCGGAGCCGAGTACAACCCCGCGCCGGATGACTACTTCCTGACCGAACGCAAATCGCTCGACCTCAACCATATGTGGGAAATCCGCCCCGGCATGAGCCTCAACACCGTGGTCTACTGGAGCGAGATGACCCGCGACTACTGGCGCTTCGCTATCGACAACGCTGCCTCGACAGCCGCCGGAAGCTGGGTTTACACGAACGTCGTCAACGGCAACAACCGCGCCTTCGACCGCATCGGCCTGGATTCCCGCCTCACTGTCGCCAACCAGCTATTCGGCGTGACCGGCGAGGCCGAAATCGGTATGCGCGTGATGCAGGAAGAGATGGTCGATCAGGGCATCGCCGCAACCCGCGCCAACCCGCGTACCGGAACGATCACCTCCGACCGTGTCGATTCCGCCACCAGCTACGCCCTTTTCGCGCAGAATCGCTTCGATGTGACCGACAGGCTCTCGATCACCCCCGGCCTGCGAATCGAAAGCTACAAGCAAGAGCGTGAAGACCTCAAGGATAATGCCAACAACGGCGACAGTTCGAACACCGAATACCTGCCCGGGATCGGCGCGACCTACAAGCTGAACCCCGCTGCCCAGCTTTATGGCAGCGTCTACAAAGCGTTCTCGCCGCCGCTCAACTCGCAGTCGATCGTGACCGGTATCGATCAGCAACTCGACGCCGAACATTCCATCAACGTCGAATTCGGCGTACGCGGCGGCAGCGGCGCGTTGCGTTACGAATTCACCGCGTTCCAGATGGATTTCGACAACCAGATCACCCCGGCCATTTCCGGCGGCCTGGCGAACGCGAACGCCGGCAGCACCCTGCATCGCGGCCTGGAAGGTGCGCTGGGTTACCGCTGGGGCAATGGCTTCAGCGTGGACGGTAACCTGACCTGGATTCCGGTTTCGGAATACCGCGAAAATCGCGGCGACGGCATCAACGACGGCAACCGCCTGCCCTACTCGCCAGAACTGCTGGCGAACCTGAGCCTCGGCTACGCATCGGGCCCGGTCAACGCCGCGCTATTGTGGAATTACGTCGATGAGCAATTCGGTTCCGGCGACAACACCACGCCGATTGCCGGCAGCGGAAACGCCATCTGGTCGGGCCTGATTCCGAGCTACTACACCGTCGATCTCACCGGCAGCTACGACGTCAACAAGCAGCTCAAGCTCTTCGGCGCGATCAAGAACCTGACCGACGAACGCTACATCGCCAGCCTGCGCCAGGGCATCTATGCCGGCCCCGAACGGGCATTCGAGGTAGGTGCGAAATACACCTTCTGACCGTGCGCTACGACTCCCGGGAAAACGTGATCGCCATCATTGACAACCTACTGACCTCCGGCGGGCTGGCGGTAATCTGCCCACAGCCCGCCGGGGCGGACCGGCCGACCGCCCCGGCGGCCGGCGCGCGGACCGCGCGCGTCAGGAAAAACCCGCAACGCCCGGTGGGCGCGCTACAGCTGCGCGGACTCCGGCTTCCCATCATGCGCGCGCCCAACCGCAGCAAGCTGCTGCGCCAGTGGGCGGATTTCTGAGTCCCACCCGTTCTTTGCCCTCCCGCCATGCCAACCCTGAACCAAGCCGCCCTCCTCGCACCCTGCCGCGTTGCCCGCGTCGACGCCCCGGAAGCCTCGCCCGAGTGGCGAACCTGGCTCGAAGAAATCGGTTTCCTGCCCGGTGAGCAGGCAATGCTGATGGCGCGCGCGCCGGGTGGCGACCCGCTGGTCGTGCGCGTTGGCGGCTCGACCTTCGCGCTGCGCTGCGCCGAGGCGGCATGCATCGAAATCGAGGGCAGCTGATCATGCATACCGCCGTCGTCTATATGCATCCCGCTGGGCCGCTCGTTGCGCTCGTCGGCAACCCCAACTGCGGCAAGACCGCGCTGTTCAACCGCTTGACCGGCAGCCGGCAAAAGGTTGCCAACTACGCCGGGGTGACGGTCGAACGCAAGGAAGGCCGCTTCGCCCTGCCCTCCGGCAAGATGCTGCGCCTGCTCGACCTGCCCGGCACTTACAGCCTGCACCCGCGCTCACCCGATGAACGCGTGACCGCCGACGTGCTCGCAGGCCGCGCGAAGGGCGAAAAACGTCCCGATCTCGCCATCGTCGTCGTCGACGCGACCAACCTGCGCCGGACCCTGCGCCTCGCGCTGGCGGTCAAGCGCACCGGCCTGCCGATGGTCGTCGCGTTGAACATGCTCGATCTGGCGAAGCAGCGCGGCCTCACCATCGACGCCGCGCGGCTCGCCGACGCACTCGGCGTGCCGGTGGTCGAAACCGTCGCCGTCGAAGGCGGTGGCGCCGATACCCTCGTGCGCCAGCTCGACGACGCCACCCTGTGGCAGCGCCCCGCCGCGCCCGCGTCGGCAGACGCCGAGGTCGAAGCCGACCATGCCGTCGTCGCACGCCTCCTCGCCGAGCTGGGCCTGGACCGTGCCGCACCGCACCTGCCGTCCGACCGCATCGACCGCATCGTGTTGAACCCGCTGCTCGGCCTGCCGCTGCTCGCCGTCGTGCTTTTCTTCGTGTTCCAGGCTGTGTTTTCCTGGGCCGAAGCGCCGATGGGCTGGATCGAAGCGGCGACCGGATGGGCCGCCGAGGGCGTCGGCAGGCTGTTGGCGGACGGCTGGTTCAAGAGCCTCGTCGTCGACGGCGTCATCGCCGGCGCGGGCGGCGTCGTCGTCTTTCTGCCGCAGATCGTCATCCTGTTCTTCTTCATATTGGTATTGGAGGAGTCGGGCTATCTGCCGCGCGCGGCCTTCCTGCTCGACCGCCTCATGGGCGGCGTCGGCTTGTCGGGGCGCTCGTTCATCCCGTTGCTCTCCAGCTTCGCCTGCGCCATCCCCGGCATCATGGCCGCGCGCACAATCTCGAACCCCAGGGATCGCCTGGTCACGATCATGATTGCTCCGCTCATGACCTGCTCGGCGCGTCTGCCGGTCTACGCGCTCCTGATCGGCGCGTTCATCCCGCGCCGCGAAGTCGGCGGTTTCGAATTGCAGGGGCTGGTGCTGTTCGCCCTTTACGTCGCCGGCATCTCCGGCGCGATGTTCATCGCGTGGCTCGCCAAGCACCTCACCGGCCACGCTTTCAAAGCGCCGCTGATGATGGAGTTGCCCGCCTACCACCTGCCGCGCGTGCGCAACGTCGCAATCGGCCTGTGGCAGCGGATCAAGATCTTTCTACGCCGGGTCGGCGGGATCATCCTGGCGCTCACCGTCTTGCTGTGGTTCCTGTCGAGCTACCCTGCGCCGCCCGTCGGCGCGACCGGCCCCGCCATCGAATACAGCCTCGCCGGCACCATCGGCCGTGCGCTCGAAGCCGTGTTCGCGCCCATCGGCTTCAACTGGCAGATCAGCGTTTCACTGATTCCAGGGCTGGCCGCGCGCGAAGTCATGGTCGGTGCGCTCGGTACGGTATACGCGCTCTCCGCCACCGGTGAAGAAACCGGCGCGCTCACGGCGCTGATTGCGGGCCAGTGGAGTCTCGCCACCGCCTTGTCACTGCTCGCCTGGTTCGTCTTCGCGCCGCAATGCCTCGCCACGCTCGCCACCGTCAAGCGCGAAACCGGCGGCTGGACCATGCCGTTGATCATGGCCGGGTATCTGTTCGCCCTGGCGTATCTGGCCTCGTTCATCACCTACCACCTGGCGCTCGCGGCAGGCTGGGGGTAGACATTGCCATTCGCCTCACAACCAGCAGGCCCGGCCTGACCCTTGCATCCGTCGACCAAGCATCAACTTTTTCAACAGCCAGCCAGCCAAGCGTTTTGCTCCGCCAGCCCGTTATTTTCCAATCAGGAGCAAATCCATGTCACACGCACGTTCACGCCCGCCTTCGGGCGCCCTCCGCCAGCTGCTGGCGCGCATCCAGCCCGCCGCCGCGGCCCCTGCGGCGGCCTCGCTGGCATTCATGATGCTGGCCCCCGCCGCCGCGCTGGCGCAAACCCCTGCAACGGCCGAAACCACCCTGGCCACGGTGAAGGTAGAGGACACCGCCGATCCCATGGCCGTCAATAACGGCTACCAGGCGACCGAAACCCGCGTCGGAAAAATCAGGCAGGACCCGCACGACGTCCCGCAGGCGATCACCACGGTGACCAGCAAACTCATGGAAGAGCAGCAGGTCGGCAGCCTGCGCGAAGCATTGCGCAATGTATCCGGCCTGACCTTCAACGCCGCCGAAGGCGGACGCGCCGGCGACAACATGATGCTGCGCGGCTTCTACACCTTCGGCGACATGTATCTGGACGGCCTCCGCGATACCGCGCAGTACAACCGCGAAACCTTCAACCTGGAGCAGGTCGACGTGCTGCGCGGCTCCGCCTCGATGCTGTTCGGCCGCGGCCAGGCCGGCGGCGTCATCAATCTGGTCAGCAAGACGCCGAAGCGCGCCGATGCCTACATGCTGACCGGCAGCATCGGCACCGACGGGTACACCGAAGCCACGGCCGACCTCAACAAGCGCGTCGGCCAGGACGCCGCCCTCCGCGTCAATCTGATGAAGCGCGACGAAGGCAGCTGGCGCGAAAACCCCGCGACCGGCGCCCAGCCCGAGGTTCATCGCGGCGGCGCGGCGGCCAGCCTGGCGCTGGGGATGCAGACCGACAACGAGTTCATCCTGTCGCATCAATTCACCCGCAACCGCGACATCCCCGACTACGGCTTCTCGTTCGACAACGCCACGCGCCGCCCGAACAGCAACTTCTCGCCGGGCACCTTCTGGGGCATCGACCGCAACTTCGACGACAGCGACGTCAACATCAGCACCGCGACGTGGACCCACCGCTTCTCGCCGACGAGCGAACTGCGCACCGCCGTTCGTTACGGCGATTACCAGCGCAGCTACTGGGCCCGCACGCCAAGCGCCACGGTCGCGCCCGGCGACACCGGCCTCAACCTGCCGAGCACCAATGCCGGCCCGACCCGCTCGATGGACTACGAGACCGTCACCGTGCAGTCCGACTACAACACCCGTTTCCGCGCCTTCGACATGAAACACGAACTGGTCGCCGGCATCGAGTACCTGCACGAGGACAGCCATCGCAGCGGACTCCGCAATCTCGGCGGCACGACGGCAGACAACCCGCCGCTGTTCCGGCCCTACGTCGAGAACAGCGCGGGCGCGGTCAACTTCACCGGCGATTCCTACGCGATCTACGCGCAGGACACGGTCGAGTTCCTGCCGTTCTGGAAACTCACCCTGGGCGCGCGGCGCGACGAACTGAAGGCCGACTATTCCAGCGTCACCTCGCCGCAGCTGGAATACGGCGAATGGAGCACGCGCGCCGCGCTGTCGTATCAGCCAAACGACCAGGCCCACTACTACCTCGGCTACAGCGATTCGTTCAGCCCGACCGCCGATCTCTATCAGCTGACCCTGGCCCCGCTGCCGCCGGAAACCAGCGAGGTGATCGAGGCAGGCGCCAAGTGGATGTTCCTCGACGGCGACCTCACCTTCCGCACCGCGATCTACCGCGCGACCAAGCACTGGGAACGCAACACCGACCTCGAGTCGACCGCGGCGATCCTTACCAACAAGCGGCGCACCGACGGCATCGAGTTCGAGGCGGCGGGACGCATCACGCCCGACTGGGAAGTGTTCGCCGGTCTCGCGCTGATGGACTCGAAAATCCTCCAGGTGGCATACAACCACGACGGCAACGACGCCAACGCCGACCCGGACATCGCCGACCCGCGCTTCGCCGGCCAGCGCGCACGCAATACGCCGAAGTACACCTTCAACCTGTGGAGCACCTACCGGCTCGGCCACGGCTGGAAGCTCGGCGGCGGCGTCGAGGCCAAGGGCGACCGCTACGCCTACTCGCCGTCGGCGCAGCCCGGCGCCTCGGTCGACGCGCTCTTTCCCGGCGGCGGATTCAAGCCGAACACCGCGCCGGCCTATGCGCGCTGGGACGCCATGGTGTCCTACGAGCAGAAGCGCTGGTCGGCCCGCCTCAACGTGCAGAACCTGTTCGACGAGGTCTACTACGACGCGGTCTACGACAATGGCTCCTTCTCGGTGCCGGGCCAGGGCCGTCGCTTCATCCTCACCGGCGAGCTGAAGTTCTGAGTCCGTCATCCCTGCCTATTGGCAGGGATGTGGCGCTGCCCGCGCGGCGCCACATCCCTGACAGGAGATACCGCCATGCTGCTGCACATTCCCAACGTACTCGATCCCGCTGCCCTCGCCCGCTGCGCCGAACTGCTGAACCAGGCCGACTGGACCGACGGCCGCATCACCGCCGGCAGCCAGGCCGCCACGGTGAAAAACAACCTGCAACTGCCGGAAGCCAGCCCGGTCGCCCAGCAGCTGCGCGCGCTCGCGCTGGAGGCGCTGTCGAAGAATCCCGTCTTCTTCAGCGCCGCATTGCCCAAGCGCATCTACCCGCCACTGTTCAACCGTTACGGCGGCGAAGCCAATTCCTTCGGCAACCACGTCGACAACGCCATCCGCACCCATCCGGACAGCGCCCGGCACGTGCGCACCGACCTCTCGTTCACGCTGTTTCTCAACGATCCCGCCGACTACGACGGCGGCGAACTCATCATCGAGGACGGCATGGGCGGGCGGGCGGTCAAGCTGCCGGCGGGCCACCTCCTCCTCTACCCGTCGTACAGCGTGCACCGCGTCGAAGCGGTGACGCGCGGCGCGCGGCTGGCGTGTTTTTCCTGGCTGGAAAGCATGGTGCGCGAACCGCAACAGCGCGAGTTGCTGCACGAACTGGACATGAGCATCGTCGCGCTGCGCGGCGAGCAGGGCGAAACCGGTACCGCGGTGCGGCTGACCAGCTGCTATCACAACCTGATGCGGATGTGGGCGACGGTGTAGCCGAGCACGGCCAGACGGGGCTTATGGCCTCCGCCATGGCGGAGGCCGCGTGCCGTACAGCTGGCACATGGCGCGGCCGCGCGACGGCGCGGTCGTTTTTTTCCTTTACCGGGCAGCGCCACCCTTTTTTGTTATTGACAATTATTCTCATTTATATAAAACTATCTTCAACCGATGCAACTGCTGGAGAGTTCACCATGTACGTCTGCCTTTGCCACAGCGTCACCGACACCGATATTCGCCGGCTAGTGCGTACCGAGGGCGTATGCTCGATGCGCGAATTGAGCAGGCAGCTGGGAGTCGCCACCCAGTGCGGCAAATGCGGCCGCTGCGCCAGGGAAGTACTGGGCGAAGCCCTGCATGAGGCACGCAGCGAAGCAGGCTGCGCCGCACTCGCGGCGGCCTGACCCCCTCGCCCCCTACCTGATTCACCTTGCCCAGGCGCCGCCGGATCGCCGCGTCGGCACTTGCTTTGCAGACCCGCACACCTAGAATGCCGGATGAACTTGCATTGCCCCTTGACCGGGCATTCGTCCTGCCACCAGCCCGCTCGCGGGCATTTCCAGCCATCGGGAGAACGCCATGAAAGGCGACAAGAAAGTCATCCAGTATCTGAACAAGGCCCTGACGGTGGAACTCACTGCCATCAACCAGTATTTTCTGCATGCGCGCATGTACAAGAACTGGGGGCTGACCGCACTGGGCAAGCACGAATACGAGGAATCGATCGAGGAGATGCGCCACGCCGACAAGCTGATCGAGCGCATCCTCTTTCTGGAAGGCCTACCCAATCTGCAGGATCTCAACAAGCTGATGATCGGCGAGAACGTGCCCGAGTGCCTGGCATGCGACCTCAAACTCGAGCACACCGGCCGGGCGCTGTATATCGAAGCGATTGCGCATTGCGAAGCGGTCAAGGATTACGTCTCGCGCGAAATCCTGGTCGGCATCCAGGCAGACACCGAAGAGCACATCGATTATCTGGAAACCCAGCTCGATCTCATCCAGCGCATGGGCGAACAGAACTACATGCAAACCGCTGCCGGCCCGATCGAAGGCTGAGCGCAGTCCGCCCTACCATCAACGTCCCCCAGCGGGACATACGACTGCCCGGGCTTCGGCCCGCGGCAAAGGAAATCCCCGCGTGGGACGTTTTATGCCTGCCAGCTTTGATCCGGATTGCCGCACCTGCCCGCGTCTCGCCACCTTTCTCGACGAGGTGCGCGCACGCCACCCCGATTACCACGCCCGCCCGGTACCGGCCTTCGGCGACCCTGCGCCGGGCCTGCTGATCGTCGGCCTCGCTCCTGGCATGCACGGCGCCAACCGCAGCGGGCGCCCCTTTACCGGCGACTACGCCGGGGTACTCTTGTACGAGACGCTGCACCGCTTCGGCTACGCCAGTGCGCCGCAATCGCTG
>NZ_MKUG01000216.1 GCF_001897685.1 Thiobacillus sp. 65-1402 | reverse complement strand
CATCGGCCGCACCGGCCGTGCCGGCCGCACCGGCGTCGCGGTGAGCTTCGCCGGCATGCGCGAAGGCGGGCTGGTCAGGAACATCGAGCGCTACACCGGCAACCGCATCGAGGTGCACACCCTGCCGGGGCTGGAGCCGACCCAGAAGCCAGCGTCCGGCCGCCCTGCGGCCGGTCGTCCGCGCAGCAACAATGGCCCGCGTGGCGGCTTCGGCGACAAGCGCAGCTTTGGCGAGCGCAGCGAGCCCCGCAGCTACGGCGATCGCCCGCCGCGCGGCGACAGCCGCGACAATCGCGACCGCGGCTACCGCGCCGATGCGCGTCCCGGCAGCGACCGGCCGGCTCGCGGCAACCGGTTTGAAAATGCCGTGCGCGGCCCGTCCGACGTGCCGCGCATGACCGGCGACCGGCCGCCGCGCAGCGAAGCTTATCGCGGCGCCGCCGCGCCTGCGGCCGAAGTCAACGGCAACAGCGTTGAATACTGGGCAAAACGTGAACGCGAGGCGAAAGCCAAATCCGCCGGCGCCGGCCGCAGCTACGGCGATCGCGGCAACAGTGCACGTGCTGGCCAGCCGCGCAGCTTCGGCAATGACAACCGCGGCGGCAACCGCGTCGGCGTGCGTGGACGCTTCAAGGACTGATCACCAGTCCGATTGCCGGTAATAGCCTAGCAAGGGGGTTTCACGTGAAACCCCCTTTTTGTCGCCCGTATCGGCGGGATCGGGTTGCCGGTTCGCCAGCGGGAGGCGTTCGGCCTGATCGAAAACGAGCGAGGCGGCCGGACGGATTTGCGATAATGTAGGACCGGCGCGCGCAAGCGCAGGTGTTGCCTGCCGCCTGCAGCGCTTCGCACGGATCATTCGCCGCATTATGCAAAACGCCGAAATGAAGCCTTCCAAAACAAAGCTGCAAACCGTTCAACCGGCCCCGGCGTGGCGCTGGCTGAGCGAGCGCGGCTTGCGGGTGGCGACAGGGGATGCAACGCTGGCGCGCTACGCCATGCTGAGCGCCCAGCGTTTTGCGGAGCTTGAAGACGTGATTCCGTCGGATGACAGCGTGTTGCTGATATTGCGGCGCGGCGCGGCGGTTTCGCCGAGCTTGCGCGCGGCGCTGACGGCGCCGCTGGCGGCCGCGCCGGCTGCCAGCGGAAAGCTGCATGAGATCGCGGTGGAATATGGCGGGTCCGCCGGGCCAGATTTGCCGCGGCTGGCGGAACGGGCGGGGATGGATGCGGCCAGCTATATCCATAGCCATGCGGCAGTGGAGTACAGCGTCGCTTTCCTGGGTTTCCAGCCGGGGTTTCCCTATTTGCGCGGGCTGCCCTCCGGCCTCCAGGCACCGCGCCGGGCGTCGCCGCGACTGCGGGTGGCGGCGGGCAGCGTGGCCATCGGCGGCGCATACGCCGGCATTTATCCGGCCGCCGGACCCGGCGGCTGGCAGATCATCGGCCGCACCGCAGCCGTATTGTTCGATCCGCAGCGCCATGCGCCCGCCTTGCTGATGCCGGGCGACCGCGTGCGCTTTGTGCCCAAATGATCGAAGTGCTGCGCGCTGGCCGCTGCGACCTGGTGATGGATCTGGGCCGGCCCGGCTGGGGGGCGCTCGGCGTGCCCGCAGGCGGCGCAGCCGATCAGCCGGCGCTGGCGGCGGCTAACCGGCTGGTGGGCAACGACGAGGCGGCCGCCGGGCTGGAAATCCTGCTTGCCGGGCCGTCGCTGCGGTTTCCGCTGGGGGGCGTCGTGGCTCTCGCCGGCGCGCGCTTCAGGGCGACGCGCAGCAAGGGGGGCGCGCCAGCGTGGAACGAAACCCTGTTGCTGGCGGCAGGCGAGATCCTGAACCTGGAGCGGGCGGAAACGGGTTGTCGTTGCTGGCTGGCGGTGCGCGGCGGGCTGGCGGTGCCACGCGTGCTGGGCAGCCGCAGCACGCTGCTGTCGGCCGGGTTCGGCGGATACCAGGGGCGCGCACTGCGAACGGGCGATACGCTGGCATGCGCTACCCCGGCGGGCGAAATGCCTCTGTTGCGCGCCCATCCACCCGTCCCGCCGCTGGACACGCCGCTGCGCGTGGTGGCGGGACCGCAGGCCAGCCTGTTTGACGATGCCGGGCTGAGGGCATTTTTTTGCGGCAGCTACCGAGTGGATGCCGCATCCGACCGGCGCGGCCTGCGCCTGACCGGGCCGGCGGTGACGCATGCACGGGTTGAATTGCCGTCGCAGGGGGTGTTGCCCGGAACGGTGCAGGTTCCGCCCGGCGGACAACCGATCATGCTGGGCTGGGACGGACCGGTGACCGGCGGCTATCCAGCCATTGCCGCGGTGATCGCCGCCGACTGGCCGCGGCTGGCGCAATTGCGGCCGGGCGATGCGGTGCGCTTTGCGACCGTCGAGGCGGAGGCTGCGCCAGCGCCTGCGCCGTGGGCGATCGAGGCGCTGGCATGATCGAACTGAATGCCGATATTGGCGAAGGCTGCGACGACGCCAGCCTGATGCCCTATCTGGCGCGGGTGTCGATTGCCTGCGGCGGGCATGCCGGCGATGCCGCCAGCATGACGGCGGCGCTGCGGCTGGCCGAGGAATACGGCGCGGCGGTGGGCGCGCATCCGAGTTATCCCGATCGGGCCCGGTTTGGCCGCCGCGCGCTGGTCGCGTCGGAGGCGGAGATTGCGGCATGGGTGACGCAACAGGTGGAGGCGCTGGCCGAGCAGGCTGCGCGCCTGGGATTGCGGCTGGCGCACGTCAAGCCGCACGGTGCGCTGTACAACGCGGCGGCGCAGGATGAGCAGGTGGCGCGGGCGATTGCCCGGGCGACGGCGGCACTGGACTCGGCGCTGATGCTGGTGGGCTTGTCCGGCTCGCAGCTGATCGCCGCCGGGCGGGCGGCGGGTTTGCCGGTGCTGAACGAGGCGTTTGCCGACCGCCGCTACCGGGCCGACGGCCAGCTGGTTTCACGTGAAACCCCGGGCGCCTTGATCGCCTCGCCCGGCATGGCGGCGCAGCAGGCGCGTGCGCTTGCGCATGACGGACCGGTTTCCGCGCTCGACGGCGGCGCCATCCGGGTACGGGCGGACACGATCTGCCTGCACAGCGACACCCCCGGCGCATTAAAAATTGCCCAGGCCGTCCATGCCGCGCTCAATCGCGGATAATTCCGCTCCTACGCTTGTTGATGTCTGATCATGCCCCTCCTTACTTTTGACCGACTCGAACTGGCCTACGGCCACTGGCCTCTGCTCGATGGCGCTTCGCTGGTGATCGAGGCTGGCGAGCGTATCGGCCTGATCGGCCGCAACGGCACCGGCAAGTCGAGCCTGCTGAAAATCATCGCCGGCGAAAGCCTGGCGGATGCCGGCGAGGTGTGGCGTGCGCCGGGCCTGAAGCTGGCCTACGTGCCGCAGGAGCCGCAGTTCCAGCCCGGCCACAGCGTGTTCGAGGCGGTGGCGGAGGGCGTCGGCGCGGCACAGACGCTGCTGGCCGAATACCATGCCGTGGCGCATGCGATGGCGGAGGGCGACGAGACGGTATATGCCGACTTCGAACGCTTGTCGCACGAGCTGGAGGTGGCCGATGCCTGGCGGCTCAACAGCCGGGTGGAAGAAACCCTGCAGCGCCTGAGCCTGGATGCCGAGGCGGCGGTGGAGGCGCTGTCCGGCGGCCTGAAAAAACGCGTGGCGCTGGCGCGCGCGCTGGTCACCGAGCCCGAGCTGCTGCTGCTGGACGAGCCCACCAACCACCTGGATTTTTCCGCCATCGAGTGGCTGGAAAGCCTGCTCAACGACTATCGCGGCGCGCTGCTTTTCATCACCCACGACCGGCGTTTCCTGGACAACGTCGCTAACCGTATTGTCGAGCTCGATCGCGGCCAGTTGCGTGAATACCAAGGCAATTTCAGCGCCTATCAGGTCAAAAAGGCCGAGCAGCTTGAGGTGGAGGCGGTGCACAACCGCAAATTCGCCAAGTTCTGGAAGCAGGAGGAAG
>NZ_MKUG01000215.1 GCF_001897685.1 Thiobacillus sp. 65-1402 | reverse complement strand
TATGGCGAAGGACCGGACTTTTCGCGCGCCTTCAACATGCGCGTCGCAGCCGGCCAGTTCCTGCCGGCCGACGATCCGCGCAACCCGCGCGCCTATGCGGTGCTGGGCTCGAAAGTGCGCAGCGAACTGTTCGGCAGCGCCAATCCGCTGGGTGCGATTCTTCAAGTTGGCGCCTCGCGCTTCCGCGTGATCGGCGTGATGGCGCCGAAAGGCCAGGTGCTCGGCTTCGACCTCGACGACACCGTCTACATCCCCACCGCACGCGCGCTGGAAGTGTTCAACCGCGAAGGCGTGATGGAAATCCACGTCGCCTACAAACCGGGCTCGCCGGTCGCGGCGGTGGTCGACGACATCAAACGGATATTGATCGCGCGCCACGGCCGCGAGGATTTCACCGTCACCCCGCAGCAGCAGATGCTCGACACGCTCTCCACCGTGCTCGACGTGCTCACCTTCGCCGTCGCCGCGCTCGGCGGCATCTCGCTGCTGGTCGGCGCGGTCGGCATGGTCACCCTGATGCACATCGCGGTGGCCGAGCGCGTCGCCGAGATCGGCCTGCTCACCGCACTGGGCGCGACCCGTGCGCGCATCCGCACCCTGTTCCTGATGGAGTCGACCGTGCTGTCCACCCTCGGCGGGCTCGGCGGCCTCGCCATCGGTGCCGGCATCGCCTGGCTGCTGAAGACCACCGTGAGCAGCCTGCCGGTCAACACACCGTGGGACTACGCCCTCGGCGCGCTGGCGGTGTCGGTACTGATCGGACTGGCCGCCGGCGTGGTGCCGGCGATGCGCGCGGCGCGGCTGAATCCGGTGGACGCGCTGCGGGCGGAGTGACGATGGCTGCGTGAAAAAACCTGCATGAGCCAGCAGGTGTGCGCTTCTCCGTGCCTCCGGATTGTTGCGGTCCTGAACGGTCATTTGTGCCAGAGGGGGCTAACGCCTGGTTCTCGGCCTTTGCGGCCGTTGGGATACGCGCGTGACTTCGACAGCAACCGGCCTGTGAGCGGTCATTGATGGTATATGAAGAAAAGCGATTCTAACTTATCCATATTTTCTAATGCGGATAGCCCTCAGACTGGCTTGGCCGGCAAATCAACGTCTTGAATGACGGCATGGCTCATGCGGCTCATACTTCTTGGATCAGAAACCAGCTTTTGATCGGTAAACCAAGCGTGAAACTATGCGTTCGTGAACACTAATGCAAAAATGAGTGCAGACATTTTCCAGAATGAGCCATGGTTTCCATAATAAAGGGCCCAATTCTGGTTCAAACAGGGACAGGAAAATGAACAACACTGAGCCGCTCGAGGAATCAGAATCCAAGAAGCCACTTCTGACCATAACCGCTGCATTGGGCGCGAAGCTTAATTTGGCTGATTTTCAGAATGCTGTCCCGATACTGCGGGAGTTGAGCGTCATCAACGACACGTCTGAGAGCTTGGCTGAACTCGATCTTCATATTGAATCAACCCCCGCCTTCCTGAAAACCAGGCATTGGCATATCGATTCCGTCAATGCTGGCCAAAACTGCCATATCCCCGATCTCGATATACAACTCGATGGCAGTTTGCTGTCACGGCTGACGGAGGCTGAAACCGCAACGGTTTCCCTGGTGTTGCGGCAGCGTGGCGAAGCCGGAGATGAGCTGGCCCGGCACGAACAAACCGTGGAGCTCCTGCCGCGTAATCAATGGGGTGGCTTATCTCACCTTCCTGACATGGTCGCCGCTTTCGTGCAGCCCAACGAGCCCGCAGTCGAGCGTGTGCTGAAGCAGACGGCCGAGGTCCTCCGCAAGCATGGCAAGAATCCAGCATTGGATGGCTACACGGGTGGCTCGAAACGCGCCTGGGAATTGACTTCCGGACTCTGGAGCGCTGTGGTGGCGATGGGCCTGGACTATGCGCTGCCACCGGCCAGCTTCGAGCATACCGGACAAAAGGTGCGCGGGCCGGGACAAATTGCCGAGTCTGGTCTGGCAACCTGCCTTGACCTTGCACTGCTCTTTTGCTCGGCGATCGAACAGGCAGGGTTGAATCCGTTGCTGGTCTTCACCAAGGGCCATGCATTTGCTGGCGTGTGGCTCAAGAATGAAGAATTCTCCACCTCGGTAGTGGACGACGTTACCGCCTTGCGCAAGCGGATCAAGCTCAAGGAACTGGTGCTCTTCGAAACCACCGTGGCTACACACCGGCCGGTGCCAAGCTTCTCCTACGCAGTACAACTCGGCGCACAGCAGATTGCCGAGGAGAACGAAGAGGCCTTCGAACTGGCCGTTGACATACGCCGGGCGCGCTTGCAGCGGATCAAGCCACTGGCCAGCACAGAAGCGCCTTCGACGTCTCAAACTGCAGAACCCACTCCCGTCATTGAGCCGGTATTCGACGAAGCGCCCGATCTACCCGAGGATGATGCCGTAGCTGAGCAGGATCCCGCTACGTTGAATCCCAAAGACAGGCTGGCACGTTGGCAACGCAAATTGCTGGACCTCTCCCTGCGCAACAACCTCTTGAGCTTTCGGGGAGGGAAGAAAGCGATCAAGCTGGAGGCACCAGACCCGGGCGCTCTGGAAGATATGCTGGCCGAGGGGCAGACGGTGCGCCTGCTCGCCCGCCCCGAGTTGATGGACGGTTCTGATCCCCGGAATCAGGCGATTCATGAAAATCGCGAGCGCGAGAACGTGCGGCGTGAACATGCGCGCGAGGCTTTGCAGCGTCGTGAAGTGTTCGTGGACTTGCCTCAGGACGAGCTGGATGCGCGGTTCGTGGAACTGTATCGCGCAGCCCGTGCCACCTTGCAGGAAGGCGGGGCGAATACCCTGTTTCTGGCCCTCGGTTTTCTTTCCTGGACGCGCGATGACAAGTCCGGGAAACGGTATCGTGCGCCGCTGATTTTGGTTCCGGTGAACCTGACCCGTCAGAGCGTACGTTCTGGCTTCACCCTGTCCCTCCATGACGACGAACCCCGCTTCAATCCCACGCTGATCGAGATGCTGCGCCAGGATTTCAAGCTGAATCTGGGCGTGGCCGATGGAGAGCTTCCCAAGGACGATGCTGGACTGGACGTAGCCGGCATCTGGAAACGAGTCTCCCATGCCATCAAGGACATCGAGGGCTGGGAGGTCACGGAAGATGTCGTACTGGCCATGTTTTCCTTCGCCAAATACCTGATGTGGAAGGATTTGACCGAGCGCACCGAGCAGCTGCGCGAGAACCCGGTGGTTCGTCACCTGATCGACACGCCGCGCGAAAGCTATCCGTCCGAACTTACATTTCTGAACCTGAGGCAACTCGATAGTGACCTGCCGCCCGAGCGGACCTTCTGCCCCCTGCCTGCGGACTCATCCCAACTCTCGGCGATCATGGCCGCTGCGCGCGGCAAGGATTTCGTCCTTGTCGGGCCGCCCGGCACGGGTAAGAGCCAGACAATTTCCAACCTCATCGCCCAATGCCTTGCTGAAGACAAACGAGTGTTGTTCGTTTCGGAAAAGATTGCGGCGCTGGATGTCGTTTACCGCCGGCTTCGCGAAGTCGGCCTGGGCGAGTTCTGCCTTGAGCTTCACTCCAGCAAGGCCAGGAAACTCGACGTGTTGGCCCAACTGGAAAAGGCCTGGGAGGCAAGCGGGGCTGTCGATCCACAGGCATGGCGTACCGAAGCCCTACGCTTGCGTGGTCTGCGCGAGCAACTCAACGGCTACGTCGAACGTCTGCACCTACGTCATGGCAACGGCATGACCATCTTTGAAGCGATCGGGCGTGTCGTCGATGGCGAGGATGTACCGGCCTTGGGGCTGACCTGGAGCGGGCCGAATATCCATGATGCCGACGCCATGGAAGCACTGCGTGAAGTAGTCGACCGGCTGGAGGTCAACGCCCAGGCCGTGGGGCGGGACGCGCTACAGACGCACCCGCTCGCCGCCGTTGGCCACGACGACTGGTCCCCAAGCTGGCAGCAGGCCCTGATCGACGCCGCGAGAAAAGTGATTCCTGTCGCACAAGCCGTGGCGCAGGACAGCGATCGCTTCTCCGAGGCTGTCGGATTGTCGGGGCTGTCGCTCAACCGGCGTACGCGTGGTGCGTTGGCTGTTCTGGCTAAAACCTTACCTCTGACCGCGGGGAGGGATTGGCGATTCGTATTGCGGCCCGACGCAAGAACCCTGGCTGACCGATTGCAAGAAGCGCTGGCCCTATTGGCCGAGCATCAGGGGCATAGCGCGGCGCTTTCGCCACCCTGGCCTGATTCGGTACTTGCAGCCTGCAAGCGTGGCCTGCAGTTGCTGGCGAGCCGGCGGGAAACGCTTGGCCAATTGGGACAACCCTGGACCACGGCGATGGTGCAGGAACTCGAAAAGGGCTTGGCGCTTCTGGAAAACATCGACCGGGAGACGAAACAGCTCTCCGTCCGCTACAGCGATCAGGTCGAGCAACTGAACGTGAACCAGCTCCAGCGTGACTGGGCCAAGGCCGAGAAGGCTATCTGGCCGCTCTCCTGGTTGGCGAAACACAAGATCCGCAAGGAATTCGACGCCGTGGTGACCGGGGAAGGCGAGCCGAGTATCGCCGGGGATCTGCGCGCCTGGGTCGAAATCCGCGCCTTGCGTTCACAAGTTCTGGGTCTGGAGCCGGGAAGCGAAACTGAGGGCCTCTGGGCCGGCCTGAAGACCAAGCCCGATCTGGTTCGTTGCGTCCTGCGTTTTCAGTCGGCGCTCGAGGCTGTGAAAAACGAACAGCCGTGGGAAAACGCCGGCTTCGAACCGATTGCCGACGGTCGTTGTGGCGAGCGTCTCGCCACGGAATTGGCGAGGCTCCGGACGCTGCGCTCGCTGGACAGCCAGTTGGCGGAGCTGGAATATCTCGGCGCGGCGACGGAGTCACTATGGACTGGTCGGGTAACGCAATCCGAAGCATTGGCTGCGGCCTTGCGTTTCCAGGAGACTATGCAACCCCTGCGAGAGTCCGGCGCGTTGATCGGCGAACACGACACCGTGGCGGCGGGGGATTGCGGCCACACTCTGGCTGTGGATTACCAGCGCTTGCGACAGCGGGCCGTGGTCGAGCAGCGGCTTGCTCCCTACGACGATCTGTCGGACATCACAGCTGGACTGTGGAATGGCTTGAAGACCCGCTCCACGGAAGTGGACCAGGCATTGAAATTTCAGTCCGCCATGGCCGCCGCCGTTTCGAACCTCGCCAGCACACCGGAAGAAATCGGGACCATCAAGGCTGCGCTGGATCGGCTCATCGGTGCTGGCAACGCGCTACTGGAACCCGGCGGCCCCATTGCGGCGACCGGCGAAGCCTATCTACAGGCCTGGGGCAACCTGCAACCAGCCATCGACCGCCTGGCTTCGGCGGGCGGATTTACAGATGTAGCTAAGACCGAGTTTGGTGGGCCGCCCCTCGACGAACTCATGCAGCGCTGCGACGCAATCATTCGTTCCGAAAGCCGGCTGCATGCTTGGTGTGCCTGGCGCAAGGTCAGTGGTCAGGCCATGGTGCTGGGTTTGGGTGCATTGGTTGCTGGCATCGAGAACGGAACGGTAGTCGAAGGCAAAGTGCGCCGCGCGTTTGAAACCGATTACAGCCGCTGGTGGCTCAATGCCGTGGTGGATGTGGAACCCGTCATCCGTACCTTCGTGTCGGCCGAGCACGAAAAGCGCATCGCTGACTTCCGGGCGCTGGACGAGCGCTTCACCACACTGACCCGTGACTGGATCAGGGCGCGACTCTGTGCCGACATGCCGAGTCAGGATGATGTCACCCGCAACTCCGAGTGGGGCATCCTGCGTCACGAGATGAATAAAAAGAAGCGCCACATGCCGTTGCGCGAACTGATGACCAGTATTCCAGGTGCGTTGTCCAAGCTGACCCCCTGCCTGCTCATGAGCCCTTTGTCGATCGCCCAGTATCTGGCCGCCGACAGCACGAGCTTCGATGTGGTGGTCTTTGATGAAGCGTCCCAGATACCAGTTTGGGACGCCGTCGGCGCTATCGCGCGTGGTAAACAGGTTGTCATGGTGGGCGACCCCAAGCAACTGCCTCCCACCAATTTCTTCGACCGAGCTGAGTCCGATCTGGATGATGAAGATGTCGAAAGCGACCTGGAAAGCATCCTCGACGAATGCTTGGGCGCCAGCCTGCCCACCATGAATCTGGCTTGGCACTACCGCAGCCGCAACGAAAGCCTGATCGCCTTCTCCAACCATCGTTATTACGGCGGCTCGCTGGTGACTTTTCCCTCCCCTGTCACCGAAGATCGGGCAGTGAGCTTCCACCCCGTCAACGGCGTTTACGAAAAAGGCGGGGTGCGCATCAACAAGGCCGAAGCCCGCGCACTGGTCGCCGACCTGGTCGGTCGCCTCAAATCGCCGGGCTTTCGCGAGTCGAAGTTGACCATCGGCGTGGTCACCTTCAACACCGAACAACAGGGGCTCATCGAAGACCTGCTGGACGAAGAACGGCGCAAGGACCCGGCCATCGAACCCTGGTTCTCGGATATCGAACTGGAGCCCGTGTTCGTCAAGAACCTGGAAAGCGTTCAGGGCGATGAGCGCGACATCATGTATTTCTCCATCACCTATGGCCCGGATTTGCATGGCGCGGTCTCGATGAATTTCGGCCCGATGAACCGGACTGGCGGAGAACGCCGCCTGAACGTCGCGATCACCCGCGCCCGCCACGAACTGCGCGTGTTCTCCAGCCTTAAGGCCGAGCAAATGGACCTCGCCCGCACCCAGGCCGTGGGCGTGCGCGATCTCAAACTCTTTCTCGAATTTGCCGAACGCGGCACGCGCGCCCTCGCCGAAGCCCATTCAGGCAGCCAGGGGGGTTTCGAGAGTCCGTTCGAAGAGACGGTTGCCGCTGCCCTCGCCAGGAAGGGTTGGCAACTGCACACACAGATCGGCGCCTCGGCCTTCCGCATCGACTTGGCCGTCGTTCACCCGGACGCCCAGGGCGTGTATCTGTGCGGCATCGAATGCGACGGCGCTACCTACCACCGCTCGGCCACGGCTCGCGACCGCGACAAACTTCGGGAACAGGTGCTGCGTGGTCTGGGCTGGGACATCTTGCGGGTCTGGTCGACAGACTGGTGGATCGACGCCGCCGGCACACTGGAAAAACTCGATGCCAAGCTACGGGCCTTGCTGGAAACCAGCCGGGTAAAACGTGCCGAGGCAGCCGAGAAGGAAGCCGCTCGTCTGGCGGCAGCAGAAGCCATCACCAAGGCCATGGCCGATGAGGCCGCGACGCAACAACTCAACGAAGACGGCAGCGGCCACGCTGCCGATTCATCACCAGACGCTCCGCAGTCCGGCACGGCCCAGCCACGTGAAACGGCGGAGGTCTACGCCAGGAACATCTCCGACACCTCAGCCATATCGACTGCGGTCTTCATCGAGGCAGATCCCCTGTCCGTAGTGGATGGCACGAACGCCGATGCCTTTTTCGATGCGGCCTACGACCCAACCCTTGTCCGCATGATCGCCCATGTGGTCGAGATCGAAGGCCCGGTACTGGATGGGGTTCTCGCTCGCCGCATCGCCAGAGCGCACGGCTGGCAACGCACTGGATCGCGAATCCGCGAGCGGGTCGAAGCGCTGGCCGCCAGGCAATTCAAAACGACCAAAGAGGATGTCGGGACGTTCTACTGGCCGGCGGGGCGAAACCCGGATGGACCTATCGCGTTCCGGCGCCCGTCAGAGGATGCGGCCAGGGCGGTGGATGAAATCTGCATGGCGGAACTGGGGGCGCTGGCGAAGAAGGTGATGTCGGACGGATCTTTGGGAGAGGGTGCAATTACTGCCATAGCGCGGGAAATTGGGCTGCATCAGATCAGAGCTGCCAGCCGTGGTCGGCTTGAGAAAGTAATGCAGATGGTTATGGGAGCGTCCTGATGACTGTAAATTTAGTGCACATGACAGAGCGTCTGCAGAAAATTCGTATTGCGCTTGCCAACACAGTCGAAGAAGCCTGTTGGGCTATCAGTCTTACAAAGAATCAACTCGCGTACCTGACAGCTACACTCGAGGCTGCGGGAACGGTGCCTAAGGTGCTCCCGCAAATCCAGGACAAGGCGGGGGGAAAGTAATCATGCAAGAAATCATCTGCCCGCACTGCGGGAAGGCATTTAAGATCGACGAGGCCGGGTACGCGGACATCCTGAAGCAGGTTCGCGACAGCGAGTTCGAGCAGCAGTTGCACGAGCGGCTTGAGCTGGCCGAGGAGGACAAGCGGAATGCTGTCGAGCTCGCCAAGACCAAGGTTGCCAGCGACTTGCAGAAAGCTGCTGCAGCCAAGGACGCTGAAATCCAGGATCTGAAGGCCAGGCTCGATGCTAGCGAAGTCGCGCAAAAGATCGCCGTGACTGAGGCACTACGCGCCATGGAAAAAGAGCGTGACGCGCTCGCTAACGAACTTACGCAGGCGAAGCATGAAAAGCAAGCCGCTTCAGATCTAGCAGAGGCGAGGCTCGTTAGTGAACTACAAATGGCCGCCGCGACGAAGGACGCGGAGATCCAGGGCCTGAAGGCCACGCTTGACGCCATCGAGGTTGCTCAGAAGCTCGCGATCACCGAGGCAGTCAGTGCTGTCGAGAAGGAGCGCGATGAACTGAAGAGCGGGCTCAATCGAGCTGAGCTTGAGAAGCAGCTCGCCGAGAAGGCGCTCAAGGACAAGTATGAGACGCAGATCAAGGATCGCGATGACGCAATCGAACGGCTCCGGGAAATGAAGGCCCGTCTGTCGACCAAGATGGTTGGTGAAACCCTTGAGCAGCACTGCGAGACCGAGTTCAACCGCATTCGAGCGACGGCGTTTCCAAGGGCATATTTCGAGAAGGACAACGACGCGCGGACTGGCAGCAAAGGCGACTACATCTTTCGCGACTCAGTTGAGGCTGGCACCGAGATTGTCTCGATCATGTTCGAGATGAAGAACGAGAGCGACGAAACAGCGACCAAGAAAAGGAACGAAGACTTTCTCAAAGAGCTCGACAAGGACCGCACTGAGAAAGGCTGCGAGTATGCAGTGTTAGTTTCCCTGCTTGAGCCCGACAGCGAGCTTTACAACTCCGGCATTGTCGATGTGTCCCACCGTTATCCGAAGATGTATGTCGTCCGACCGCAATTTTTCATCCCGATAATTACGCTGCTTCGAAACGCCGCCCAAAACTCACTACAGTACAAAACCGAGCTCGCGCTGGTGAAAGCACAGAACATTGATATCACACACTTCGAGAACGAACTCGATGCGTTCAAGACTGGCTTCGCCCGGAACTACGAACTGGCGTCCAAGAAATTCAAGACGGCTATTGAAGAGATTGATAAGACCATCGATCATCTTCAGAAGACCAAAGACGCTCTGCTCGGTTCAGAAAACAACCTTCGCCTTGCCAACAACAAGGCCGACGACTTGACCGTCAAGAAGCTAACCAAGGGTAACCCCACAATGGCCGCAAAGTTTGCCGAGCTCAAGAGTCATGGCTCTTCCGGTGCCGAATGAGTTCGAGTGATCTTATGTTCGGCAGCGAATAGCCTTCAAGACAGTTGTACCTTCATTGCCGCCGTCCAGCCTGACACTTCTGAACGACAGCAATGGCCAAACTGGAGACGATCGGCCCCATCAATCCGAACTTCCGTTTCTGGCCGGAGGCGGCCGTGGAACTTGCACCAACCAACTGGCCAGGCTGGAAAGCGGCCCTCAGAAACGAGCAGCCGCAGCTTCCTGGCAGCTTCCCTTCAAGGCTCGTAGCCTTCGCGGTGCGTCGCATTGATGGTGCGCAGCAGTTCGCGGAAGGGAATGCTGCGCTCGTGCTTCTTGAACAACGGCATGAAGGCCAGATCCTCGCCGCTCCCGACGCCCGCGTATTTGCCGGACGCCATCGATTCGTGCAGGTCGCGCAGCATCCTGTCGAGATCGTCCAGAAACGGCGCGTAGGTGGAGGCTTCGTCGTCGTCGTGTTCCAGGCAGGCGCGCAGTTCGTCGACTTCGTACACCGCTTCGTGCACCAGGTCGATCAGCTGGTTGAGGTCATGGGCTCTTTTCATGTTCGTATGTTTTTTTGACAAAACGTAAGCATACCGCCGCTTGGCGGGCGGTGCGACAGGCATGGGATTCGCGCACGGTCCGGATTGCGGAGCGCACCGAAGCGGTCGACACTGCGATCTTCAAACCCCAGCCGAATGCCCGCCATGGATACCGAATCTACCGCCGCGCTGTCGAACGCCGCCCTCTACGAAGCCGGGTATTTTTACGCCGCCGAGCCCTGCGCGCTGGGTTGGGTCAGCGTCGCCGCCACCGGCAAAGGGGTGTGCGCCATCGAATTTGGTGATGATGCGCAGACCCTGGCCGAACGCTTGCGGACACGCTTCCCGCAGGCGCGGTTGGCGCCGGCCGACGCCGCACTCAAGCGCTGGATCGCCCGGGTGATCGCTTATATCGAGCAGCCGCAGGGCGTACTTGATCTGCCTTTGGACGTCCGGGGAACGGTTTTTCAGCGCCGCGTCTGGCAAGCCTTGCAGGCGATCCCCGCAGGCCGCACCGCCAGCTACTCGGAAATTGCCGCGCGCATCGGGCAACCGAGGGCATTTCGCGCCGTAGCGCACGCCTGCGCCGGCAACCCGGTGGCGCTGGCGATCCCCTGTCACCGCGCCGTCCGTGCCAACGGAGCGTTGTCAGGCTACCGCTGGGGCGTCGCGCGCAAGGCCGAACTGCTGCGGCGCGAGCGCAAGAAATAAGCGGCGCCGGATGTCCTTGCCGCCATTTCTTGCGATACTCCGGCATCCCCATTCCCCGGGCGGCCGAATCGCCGCCCGCTCTGTACGACACGTCATGGAAAATCTGCTGTACTGGGTCGGTCTGGCGGCGGTCGCGGTGTTCGCGCTCACCGGTGTGCTCGATGCCGGCCGCAAGAACATGGACCTGGTCGGCGTGACCATGGTGGGGATGGCTACCGCGCTGGGCGGCGGCACGGTACGCGACGTGCTGCTGCAGCGTCCGGTGTTCTGGCTCGACGACCCGATTTACCTGTACGTTGCCCTAGCGACGACGCTGGCCGTCTTCATCGCCGCGCGCGGCCTGCGCCTGCCGCCGCGCCTGTTTCTCATACCGGATGCCGTCGGCCTCGCGCTGTTCACCATCGTCGGCACCCAGATCGCGCTGCTGTGGCAGGCGCCCTGGCTTGCAGCGAGCCTGCTGGGGGTCATCACCGGCATCGTCGGCGGCGTGGTGCGCGACGTGCTGTGCAACGAGGTCCCGCTGGTGTTCCTGCGCGGCGAACTGTACGCATCGGCCGCCTGGGCCGGCGCTCTGGTGCTGATCGGCCTGCAGGCCCTGGGGCTGTCCCCCGTGATCGCCACCTGGGCCGGAATGGCGGTCATCCTGGGACTGCGGCTGATTGCCATGGCGTTCCGGATTACGCTGCCGACCTATTCGGCACGCAAATAGCGCCGCCTTCCCGACAGACAAAAAAACAGGGGCCGCGTGCCCCTGTTTTTTTGTCTGCGCAAACCGGTTCAGCGCTTGACCGGCTTGGCGGCGATTTCCTCCAGTCGACGCGCCTTGATGACCTGGCCGTTGAGCGCGGCGGCCTTGGCGTCGCCGCCGTAGGCGACAACCATCAACTGGCTGTAGTACATCACCGGGATGTCGAACTTGGTGCCGTAGCGCTTGTTGATCTGGCCCTGATAGATCTCGACGTTGGCCTGACACAGCGGGCACGGCGTGACGATCATTTCGGCGCCGTGGTCGTAGGCCGACTCGACGATGTCCTTGATCTGCGCCTGCGCCTTTTCCGGCTCGGAGAACGCCAGCGCGCCGCCGCAGCAGGTCACCTTCTGCTCGTATTCCGGGATCGGTTCGGCGCCGACCATCTCGACCATCTTGTCGAGATACACCGGGTTCTCGAACGATTCGCCGGCGACGCCGAACGGGCGGTTGGTCTGGCAGCCGACGTAGCCTGCGATTTTCATGCCTTCGAGCGGACGCACGACGTGCTTGGCCATTTCCTCGAAGCCGAGATCCTCGATCAGCACTTCGACCATGTGGCGGATCTCGGGCATCTCGTTGATCGTCAGGCCGGCTTCCTTCAGCGCTTCGCGGGTGTCGGCCATCAGCGTGTCGGAGTGGGTCAGGCGCTCGCGGGTTTCGCGCGCGCCGAGCCAGCAGGCGGCGCAGGTGGCGACGATTTCCTGCCCGGGCAGGTTTTGCTCGGACAGCGCGAAGTTGCGCGCATTCAGAACGTGGCGCGGCAGTTCGCCGGCTTCCGCATAACCGATGGATGCGCCGCAGCAGTTCCAGTCGGGGATTTCGGTGAGCTTGACGTCGAGGGTCTTGCACATCGCCTCGACCGAGGTCAGGTAGTTGGATGCGGAAGCGCCCTTCTGCGACGAGCAGCCGGGGTAAAACGCGTATTCATGTTTGGACATTTTTCTCTCCTCAGCCCGCGATCCTGGCGGTCTTGCGGCTGCGTTCGATTTCGTAGGCCTTCTTCAGCATTGCCTGAATGCCCTTCTGATCCTTGCACTTGTGGCCGCCGAACAGCTCCATCACGTTCAGCCGCTTGGCCTTGACCAGGCCCAGCGCGACCGCCTGCATCGCCATGCCGTTCTTGATGCCCTGCACGAAGCCGTCCTTGAAGTACAGCCCCATCGACAGCTTGAGTTCGTTGACGCGGCCGGTCTTGGTCGCGTTCTTCCAGAACAGGCCGGAAAAGAAGCGCGTCGGCTGCAGCTTCGGCGCCATGCCGAGACGGTGCGCATATTCGGCGATGCCGTGCATGATGTGGGTGATCGGCAGCTTGCGCGGGCAGCGCACGATGCAGTTGTAGCAGGAGGTGCAGTTCCACATCGAACTAGTGGTCAGCACTTCCTCGCGCTTGCCGGCGCGGATCATCATGAAGAGTTCCTGCGGCGGATGCTCCCACGCGCCCTGGAAGTTGGTCGGGCAGGAACCGGAGCAGACGCCGCATTGCATGCACATCTTGACCCAGTCGCCCATCTCGACCTGTTCTTCGATTTCCTTCAGGAAGTTGTTGCGGTATTTCTCCGCCACTGCGGTATTTGCGCTCATGTCGTTTCCTTGCCAGCTGAATGATGCATCGTCAAAAATGGCCGATGCATGATTAGAAGCCTTTGAACGGGCTGGGGCCAACGGCAACCAGCTCGGCAGCATACTTGTCGATCATCTCGGGCACCCGCTGGATGTCGGTGATGGCGACTTCGAGATCGCGCACCCGCTCCGATTCCAGATTCAGCGTCTTCAGCGTGTCGTCGATCTTGGACATGCGCACGCGGCCCAGCTCGGAACCCTTGACGAAGTGGCACTGGTATTCGTCGCCGGATTTGCAGCCCATCAGCATCACGCCATCGTAACCGGCATTCAGCGCATCGGTGATCCAGATGGTGTTGACCGAGCCGAGGCAGCGGATCGGGATGATGCGCACGAAGGCCGAGTACTCGTTGCGGTTCATCCCCGCCATGTCGAGCGCCGGGTAGGCGTCGTTCTCGCAGGCCAGGATCAGGATACGCGGCTTTTCGGAGAACTCGTCCGGGATGTCGACCGCCTTGATCTGCGCGCCGACGGTGTTGACCGAGTAGTTCTCGAACGAGATCACCCGCACCGGGCAGGCGCCCATGCAGGTGCCGCAGCGGCGGCAGCGCGATTCGTTGAACACCGGGAAGCGTTTTTCATCCTCGTCGATGGCGCCGAACGGGCATTCCACCGTGCAGCGCTTGCACTGGGTGCAGCCTTCCAGCCGCACTTTCGGGAACGACAGGTCGCCCGAACGCGGATGCGCGGCGCGGCCGAGTTCGGCGTTTTCCAGCGCCTGGATCGCCTTCAGCGCAGCGCCGGTGGCATCCTCGCGCGCCTGCGCGATATCCATCGGGCGGCGCACCGGGCCGGCGGTGTAGATGCCGGTGCGGCGAGTCTCGTAGGGGAAGCAGATGAAGTGCGAATCGGTGAAGCCCTGCTTCAGCTGCGGCACGTCCGGGCCCTGGCGGTAGCTCAGGTTGAGGATGGAAATCGGCTTCACTTCCACCGTGGCTTCGGCTTGCGGCTCGCCTTCCTGGCCTTCGACCTGCGGCTTGGTCAGCGCTTCGATGTTGACGCCCGAGTTCGCCACCTGGCCGGTGGCCAGCACCACCAGGTCGACGTCTGCCATCGCGGCGTCGGCGTCGTCGAGGATCAGGTCATGGAACTTCACCGTGCTGGTGGCGCCGTTGGGCAGCACCTGGGCGACCTTGCCCTTGGTGAAGACGACGCCCTTCTCCTGCGCGCTGCGGTAGAAGTCCTCGCCGTTGCCGGGGGTACGCAGGTCGGTGTAGATGATGGTGGTGTCGACGGACGGATTGGCGTCCTTGAAGTACATCGCCTGCTTGATGCTGGCGTTGCAGCAGAAGCCCGAGCAGTACGACAGATGCTGGCCGCTGGTGTCGCGCTGGCCGGCGCACTGCACGAACACCACCGATTTCACCGGCTGGCCGTCCGACGGGCGGCGAATCACGCCATCGCCCGCCGCCGCGGCGGTCGCCAGCGCTTCGAGGCCAGCCTGGTCGACCACGTTGGGCGACTTACCGCCGCCGAGCTCCGGCAGCTTGTTCACGTCGTACAGGGTGAAGCCGGTCGCCTGCACGATGGCGCCGATGTCCTCGGTGTGGGTCGCGCCCGATTCGGTGGCGATGTCGACCACGAAGCGCCCCGGCGCGCCGTCGGTCTTGGCGACGGTGGCGTTCAGATACAGCTTGATGTTGCTGTCGCCCATCACCTGCGAAGCCAGATCGGCCACGCCGGTATCCATCGGGGACTTGTACGGCTCGTGCACCGGCACGCGCTTGTAGAGCTTGCCGGCCCAGCCGCCGAGCGCGCCGGATTTCTCCACCAGCACCACCGGGTAGCCGGTCTTCGAGGCTTCGATCGCGGTGGTCATGCCGGTGACGCCGCCGCCCACCACCAGCAAGGTCTTGCTGCTGCCGGTGTTGGCGTTGCCGCCGGGGGCGGTCATCGCCTTCACTTCGGCGCAGCCCATGCGGATGTAGTCTTCCGCCATCTCCTGGGTGGTCTCGCGCGCCTCGTCGGTGTCGGGACGGATCCAGATCACGCCCTCGCGCAGGTTGGCGCGCGCCACCGCGTTTTCGGGGAAGAAGAACGCCTCCGTCTTGGCGCGGCGCGAGCAGGCGCCGATCATGACGTGGGTGACGCCCTCGTTGGCGATGTCGTTCCTGATCATCGCCACGCCGTCGGCGTTGCACAGGAAATCGTGCGACTTCGCCAGCGGCACCTTGCCGTCCTTCTGTGCGACTTTGACCAGCGCGTCGGTATCCAGACGCTCGCCGAGTCCGCAGCCCTTGCAGATATACGCTGCGACTTTGATGTCAGCCATTGTTTAAGCCTCCGCCTTTGCTACTTTGTTGACCACCTGGATGGCGCGCAATGCCGCCGCGGTGGCCGATTGCACGGCACGGTTCACGTCCAGCGCGTTCGATGCGCAGCCGGCGCCGAACACCGCGCCGTTGGCCGGGTCGGCCTCGATGAAGCCGCTCGAATCCGCGACGATGTGGCCGGGGATGTTGACCCCCTTGACCGAGGGCTCCATGCCGACCGCCAGCACCACCAGGTCGTGCGGCGTGGTGTAGCGCTTGTAGCCTTCGGTATTGACGCCATGGCACACCGGATTGCCGTGCTCGTCCTCGGTGATCTTCGCGACCTTGGACTTGATGAAAGTCACCGACGGATCGGCCTGGACCTTTTGATAGAAATCCTCGAAGCGGTCGATGGCGCGGATGTCGATGTAGTAGATGGTCGACTTGCCGTCTTCCGGATACGCTTCGCGCACGTAGTGCGTCTGCTTCAGCGACGCCATGCAGCAGATGCGCGAGCAGTGCCGCAGATGGTTCTCGTCGCGCGAGCCGGCGCACTGGATGAAGGCGATGTTCTTCGCTTCCTTGCCGTCGGACGGGCGCAGGATCTTGCCGCCGGTGGGGCCGTGGATGTCGGCCAGACGCTCGAATTCGACGCTGGTGATGACGTTCTTGAAGCGGTCGTAGCCGTAAGGCTGAATCTTCGCCGCGTCGTAGGGCTGCCAGCCGGTCGCCCACACCACCGCGCCGGCCTTGACCTGGATCGTCTCCTCCTGCATGTCGAGGTCGATCGCGCCGTATTTGCACGCAGCCTTGGCGCGGTCGGCGTCGGCGCTGCCGATGATCGCCGGGTCCAGCACGTAGCGTTGCGGGTAGGCCATCGCGTTCGGCAGGTAGGCGGCCTTGTGCTGGCCGAGGTTGTAGTTGAACGGGTCGTCCACCATCGTTTCGACCGCGCGTCCGCAGTCGCCGCAGGCGGTGCAGTTTTCGTTCACGTAGCGCGGCTTGACCTTGACGGTGACGGTGTAGTTGCCGGCATCGCCTTCGATGCCGCCCACTTCGGCCATCGTCAGCACCCGCACGCGGGGATTGTTCTTCAGACGGCGCTGGTTGATCTCCAGGCCGCAGATGGGGTGGCACAGCTTGGGAAAGTAGCGATACAGCTGGGAGGTGCGTCCGCCCA
>NZ_MKUG01000214.1 GCF_001897685.1 Thiobacillus sp. 65-1402 | reverse complement strand
ACATCCGCAAGATGCGCGGCGCCACCATCCCGTACATCATCGACGACGCCATCACCCGCACCATGAGCCGCACCATCATCACCCACGGCTCGACCCAGCTCATGGTGCTGTCGATGTTCTTCTTCGGCGGCGAGGCGCTGCACAACTTCGCGCTCGCGCTTACCATCGGCATCATGTTCGGCATCTACTCGTCGAACCTGGTCGCCAGCCCCCTGCTGCTGATGTTCGGCGTCAAGCGCGAGCACTTCATCAAGCCGGTGGAGAAGAAGGAAGAGGCGGTTGTTTGAGATACGAGACACAAGATCCAAGATGCAAGGAGGCGCGCTTCCCCCTTGCCTCCTGAGTCTTGCAACGTGAACCTGCCTTCCTGACATGCTGCACGACTTCATCGCCTGGATCCTCGCCACCGTCCACGGCTGGGGCTATACCGGAATTTTTTTCCTGATGGCACTGGAATCGACGGTGCTGCCGGTGCCGAGCGAACTGGTGCTGATCCCTGCGGGCTATCTGGCGCACCAGGGAGAAATGAATTTCTGGCTGATCGTGCTCGCCTCCACCGTCGGCAGCCTGGTCGGGGCGTCGTTCAACTATGTGGTGGCGATGTGGGTGGGACGGCCCTTCCTCGAACGCTGGGGACGTTATTTCTTCGTGCGGCCTGCACTGCTGCACAAGACCGATGCCTTCTTCCTGAAGCACGGCGCGGTCTCGACCTTCACCGGCCGCCTGATTCCCGGCATCCGCCATCTGATCTCCATTCCGGCCGGACTCACCCGCATGAACCCCGGCGCGTTCGCGCTCTACACCTGCCTCGGCGCCGGACTGTGGTCGCTCATCCTCACGCTGTTCGGTTATTTCCTGGGCGGCAATGAAGCCCTCATCAGGGAATACCAGCATCTCATCACTGCCGGCGTGGCCGCCTTTGTTGCGCTGGTGATCGGCGGCTACTGGTGGTGGAACCGCCGCCGTCAGGCTTAAGCTCGCCGCGGCCTCGATCGCCGGCCGCCCCGTTCCCCTTCGTCCGCCCCCCCTTCAGCGCGGTTTATTCCGCAACCGCCTGCCGGGAACGCGAAAAGCTTCGCCGTCATCTAATGTGACAAGAGCCCGAAGCAGACGGAGAGCGCCATGCACCGCCCCCAGGAAAAACCCGCCGAGCCATTCTTGACCGATGCCGAGCTTGCGCAGCGCATCGCCGAGGGCGACCTATCCATGCTCCAGCGCCTGATGCGGCGCCACAATCAGACGCTTTACCGGACCGCGCGCAGCATCCTGAATGACGACGCCGAGGCCGAAGACGCCGTGCAGGAGGCCTATCTTCTTGCCTATCGCGCGATGGCCCAGTTCCACGGCGATGCCAGGTTGTCCACCTGGCTGGTGCGCATCGTCGTCAACGCGGCCATCGCACGCCTGCGCAAGCGCCACCGCCAAGCCGAGGTGATCGACCTGCACGGCGACGCGGAGCAGGACGACAGACTGGCGGAGGCGAACATGGGCGAGCATTCCCCTGAGCAACCCGAGCATGCCCTGATGCGCGTGGAAACGCGCCGCCTGGTCGAGGACAAGATCAATCGGCTGCCGGATGCTTTCCGCACAGTCTTCGTGCTGCGCGCGCTGGAAGAGATGTCCGTCGACGAAACGGCGGCCTGCCTCGGCATCCCGCCGGAAACGGTACGCACCCGCTACTTTCGCGCCAGAGGCCTGCTGCGCGAGGCGCTGGCGCGCGAAATCGATTTCAGCCTCGCAGACGCATTCTCCTTCGCCGGCGACCGCTGCGACCGCATTGTCGCGGGGGTGCTGGCGAAGCTGAACACCCACCGGGCGGACGACGCCTGATCCTGCCTGGCCTGCGCCAGGTTCCACCGCAGCACCTTCCCTGTCAGGAGAACGCCATGTTTTCATTCATTCAAAAGCAGGACACGACGCACACGCCCGCTACGGCAAATCCGGGCGACGGGACGCGGCGCGCCTTTCTCGGCCACTCCGGCCTGCTGCTGTCGGGTGCGGCCGTTGCCCTGCTCGCCGGGCGCGATGCGCTCGCCAAGGGCAGCCAGTCCGGCGCCTCCGACGCGCGCATCCTGAACACGGCGCTGGGCGCCGAACTCGAGGCCATCGCTGCCTACCAGCTGGGTGCGGAGAGCGGGCTGCTGCAGAAACCGGCGCTCGATCTTGCGCTGACGTTTCAGGGGCACCACAAGGAGCATGCCGACGTGCTGGCGAAAACCATCGTCAAGCTGGGCGGACAGCCGGTGGCAGCGAAAGAGAAATACACCTTTCCTGTCGACACCCTGAAAAACCAGGCCGACGTATTGCGCTTCGCCGCGATGCTCGAAAAAGGCGCGGTGAGCGCGTATCTCGGCGCCGTGCCGGTATTCGGCAACCGCGAACTGGCCAAGGCTGCCGCCAGCATTCTCGGAGACGAAGCGATGCACTGGGCCATCCTGCGCAATGCATTGGGCGAGACCCCGGTGCCCTCCGCCTTCATGTCGTGAAAAAGTCCGGGGCGGCGATCCTGGTCGCCGGTGCCGTGCAGGCTCTCCTCGCGAATGCAGCGCCGGCCGCCGCGCTCGCGCACGGCGATCCCGCGCGGGGCGAGGCGGTCTACGCGCGCTGCCTCGCTTGCCATGCCTTCGCCTACGACCGTACCGGCCCCCGGCATTGCGGGCTGTTCGGCCGCCGCGCCGGCAGCGTGCAAGGCTTCGCGTATTCGGATGCGATGCGCCGCTCGAATCTGGTGTGGGATGCGCGGACGCTCGATCGCTTTCTGGCGAATCCGCTCAAGACCGTGCCGGGGACCGCGATGGGCTATGCCGGCATCGCGGATCGCCAGGAACGCGCCGACCTCATCGCCTACCTCAAGCGGGTCAACGATTCGGCAACGTGCCGCGGGCAGCGGCTTCCGCCATCAGCCGCTTCATCTCCGCCACCGCCGCCTGCCAGCCCGTGAACAAGGCTTGCGCGACGATCGCATGGCCGATGTTGAGCTCGTGTATGCCCGGCAGCGCCGCGATCGGCTGCACATTGTGATAGGTCAGGCCGTGGCCGGCGTTCACCGTCAGACCGAGGCTGCGGCCGTAGGCCGCGGCCATGCGGATGCGCTCGAATTCGGCGACGCGGGCGGCATCGGTGGGGGCGTCCGCGTACTGCCCGGTGTGGATTTCGACGACCGGCGCGCCGGCCGCATGGGCGGCATCGAGCTGCGCAAAATCGGCATCGATGAACAGCGACACACGGATGCCCGCCTGCGCCAGGCGTGCGCAGGCCGCCTGTATTTTGGGCAGCTGGGAAGCGACGTCGAGCCCCCCCTCGGTGGTCAGCTCCTCGCGTTTTTCCGGAACCAGGCAGACGTCCTGCGGCCGAGTGGCGCAGGCGATGCCGAGCATTTCCTCGGTCACCGCCATTTCGAGGTTCATCTTGGTCTTCAGCACCTGGCGCAGGATCGCCACATCAGCGTCCTGGATGTGGCGGCGATCCTCCCTCAGATGCAGGGTGATCGAATCGGCGCCGGCGGTCTCCGCCGCAAGCGCGGCCTCGACCGGGCTGGGGTAGCGGGTCTTGCGCGCCTGACGCAGGGTGGCGATGTGGTCGATGTTGACGCCGAGGTAGATGCTCATGGAGTAAGGTCGGTGAGTTCGCGCAATAGCTGGCGAGTATAAAGCGGCTTGGCGCCCAGGGTATGGTTGATCAGCGTGCGCATCAGGGCCTTGGCTTCGAGCAGTGTGGCGGGGTGCTCGAAACGGTCGGCAGCCAGGTCGATCAGGGTCTGTCCGGATACCGGGCAACCCGGCTGCTCGCCCGTATTGATGCCCGCGAGGCTACGCAGTGCGCCGCGTTCAGGCTGGAACACGTAGCGGGCAGCGGGATCGATCGGCGCCCTGCTCTCGGCTTCGAGATCGAAAGTGGCGCCGTAACCGATCTCGGCGAGCAGGTTCTTCTCGAAGCGGCGCAATATCTGCTCAAAATAAGTGGCGCGTTCGTAATCCGCGGTGCCGCACTCGCCCGCCAGCTGGCCGAGGGTGTCGACATAGCGGTCGTACAGCCGTTCGTGCGCATCGCCGCGCGCCAGCAGGCGCAACAGCAGTTCGTTGAGATAGAACCCGCACATCAGCGCGCGGCCCTGCGGCGCCAGCAGCCCGCCCTGCCATTCCGCCGCATGCAGGGTCTTCAGCTCGGACTTGCCGAACCACGACAGCAGCAGCGGGGTGAAGGGCTGCATCAGCCCGCGCAGCATGGATGCCGGGCGGCGCGCGCCGCGCGCGATCAGCGCCACGCGTCCGTGGCTGCGGGTGAACGCTTCCGCCACCACGCTGGTTTCCTTGAAAGGATAGGTGTGGAGGATGAAGCCGGGCTCGTTGTTGATGCGGGCGTCGCTGGACATCAAGTATCCGTTATCCGCGAAGAAGCGCGAAGAAAATCATTGGAGATGCGGACCCTTCATGCACGATGCTTTGATCTTGCCGTTTTTGCCTTTCTTCGCGCTTCTTCACGTACTTCGCGGATAAAGGTTTAATCGATCCCCAGCGTCTTCAGCATCCGCACGTCGTCGGCCCAGCCGCCCTTCACTTTCACCCAGACCTCCAGATACACCTTGCTGTCGAACGCGCGCTCCATGTCGAGCCGCGCCTGGGTGGAGATGGTCTTGAGCTTTTCGCCGCCCTTGCCGATGACGATGGCCTTGTGGCCGTCGCGG
>NZ_MKUG01000213.1 GCF_001897685.1 Thiobacillus sp. 65-1402 | reverse complement strand
CCGCCGACGGCGCGGTGGTCGAGGGCGACAGCGCGGTGAGCGAGGCGATGCTCACCGGCGAATCGCTGCCGGTATCGAAAACCGTGCACTCGAGAGTGGTCGGCGGCAGCCTCAACCAGGCCAGCCCGCTGGTGGTGCGGGTGGACAAGCTCGGCGCCGACACCCGGCTCGCCTCCATCGTGCGCCTGCTCGACCGCGCGCAGAGCGAGAAACCGCGCATCGGCCAGCTGGCCGACCGCGCCGCCGCCTGGTTCGTCGGCCTGCTGCTCTTGATCACCGTTGCTGTAGGGCTGGTCTGGTACGCCATCGACCCGTCGAAAGTGCTGTGGATCGTGGTATCGATCCTGGTCGTCACCTGCCCCTGCGCGCTCGGGCTCGCCACCCCCGCCGCGCTGACCACCGCTACCGGCCGGCTCACCCGGCTGGGCCTCTTGACCACCCGCGGCCACGCGCTGGAAACCCTGGCGCGCGCCACCGACCTGGTGCTCGACAAGACCGGCACGCTCACCCACGGCCGCTTGAGCGTGCGCCGCGTGGTGGCGCTGGGCGGACGCAGCGAAAACGAGGTCGGCGCCATCGCCGCCGCGCTCGAAGCGGGGTCGGAACATCCGATCGCGCGTGCCCTGCGCCAAGACCGCCCGGAGGGCGAGCGTCTGGTGGCGTACCCCTCGCGGGTGTTGAGAGAGGCCGCATCGCCGGCCGTCACCGCCAGCGGCATCCGCAACACCCCGGGGCGCGGCGTCGAAGGCACCATCGCCGGCCGCAGCTATCGTCTGGGTTCGCCGAGCTTTGCCGCCGCCGGCGCAACGCCGCCCGCACCCGGCGGCGGCGAGTGCCCGGAAAACGGGCACCAGCACGCTGAAGGGCATGAGAGCTGGGTGGCGCTGGCCGACGAATCCGGGCCGATAGCCTGGTTCGCGCTGGCCGACGTCCCGCGCGCGGATGCCGCCGCCGCGCTCGCCGCGCTGCGGCAACAGGGCCTGCGCCTGCATCTGGTGTCGGGCGACGCCGCGGGCGCGGTACAGGCGACCGCACGACAGCTCGGCATCGAGGAATGGCGCGCCGGCGCCCTGCCGGAAGACAAGCTCGCCTACGTCAATGCGCTGCAGCAGCAGGGCCGCATCGTCGCCATGGTGGGCGACGGCATCAACGATGCGCCGGTGCTGGCCGGCGCGCAGGTGTCGATTGCCATGGGCGAAGGCGCCGACGTCGCGCAGGCCGCCGCCGACATGGTGATGCTGGGCAGCCGGCTGGCCACGCTGTCCGAAGGCGTCGCGCTCGCCCGCAAGACCCAGCACATCATCCGCCAGAACCTCGGCTGGGCGCTCGGCTACAACCTCATCGCCATTCCCGCCGCCGCGCTCGGTTACGTCACGCCATGGATCGCCGGCATCGGCATGTCGGCCAGTTCCCTGCTGGTGGTGCTGAACGCGCTCCGGCTCTCCAATTTCAGGCAGCCCGCCGATGACGGCAGCCTCAAGGCACAAGACCCAAGGCTCGAAGCGCAAGAGGCGAGTCCCTGAGCATGGACATCCTGATCCTGCTCATCCCCTTGAGCCTCGTCATCGTCGGCGTCATCGCCTGGATCATGCTGTGGGCAGCCAAGAACGGCCAGTTCGACGACCTCGAAGGGCCGGCACACAGCGTCATCATGGACGACGATACCCCGCCCAAGCCGAACGATCCGGCCAAGCCCTGAGGCCCGATCGCGTATGCTGTGAATCGCCCTTCCATTTCGCAGCCGGCTCCCCCATGACGCCCCCCCTTCTCTGGTATTTCGCCGACCCCATGTGCTCATGGTGCTGGGGGTTTTCGCCGGTGATCGAAAGCCTGCGCGACGACTATCGCGAGCGCATGAAGATCGCACTGGTGCTGGGCGGCCTGCGGCCCGGGACCACCGCGCCGATGACGGCGGCGGACCGGGAAGAAATC
Source organism: Thiobacillus sp. 65-1402 (assembly GCF_001897685.1). Taxonomy (GTDB): domain Bacteria; phylum Pseudomonadota; class Gammaproteobacteria; order Burkholderiales; family Thiobacillaceae; genus Thiobacillus. The sequence goes on along the minus strand of NZ_MKUG01000213.1, from coordinate 13,967 downwards.
CTGCATCACTGGCGTCAGGTACACGAGCGCACCGGACAGCCCTTGTGTTTCGAGCACGCGCTGCCGGAAGGTTTCATCTACGACACCGAACCCGCCAGCCGCGCCGTGGTGACGGCGGGCATCCTCGACCCGGCCCTGATCTTCGCCATGTTCAAGGCCATCCAGACGGCGTTTTATGCCGGGGGACACGACGTCACCCGGCCCGGCGTGCTGGCCGAGCTGGCGGCCGGCCTCGGCATGGACGCGCAGGAATTCCTGCGCACGTTCGACAGCGACGAAGTCCGCGCCGTAACCCGGGCGCATTTCCGGCAGGCACGCCAGGCCGGAGTGCGCGGCTTTCCCGCGTTGATCCTGCAGCAGGGCACGCAGCTGCACCCCATCGGCAACGGCTGGCAGCCGCTGGACGCAGTGCGCGCGGCAATCGAGGCGCGACTCGCCGCATGATGCGCGCAGCCTTGCCCGCCCTGTGCCTGCTGGGGTCGCTCGGCGCCGGCGCTTCTCCTCCCCCGCCGCCGATGATCGACGCCCACGCGCATTACTCCGCCCCCGACGCAACCGAGTTTTCCCCCGCCGCCATCCTGGCCAGGCTCGATGCCGCCGGGGTGCGCCGGCTGGTGGTGACGAGTTCGCCGCCGCAACTGGCACAGCGCCTGTACCGGCATGCGCCCGGCCGCATCATTCCGCTGCTCGGCGTCTATGCGTCGGATCGGGACAAGGGCAGCTGGGTGCACGACGCCGGTCTGCCGGCGCGGGTCGCCGCGCAGCTGGAACACGGCAACTGGGCGGGCATCGGCGAACTGCATCTGTTCGCCAGCGACGCCCGGCAGCCGGTGTTCGAGCAACTGGTGCGGCTGGCGGCCGCACGCAGGCTGGTGCTGATGCTTCACGGCGACGCCGAAGTGGTCGAACACGCGTTCGTCATCGCGCCCGAGGTGCGGGTGCTGTGGGCGCATCTCGGCACCCGGCCGCAGCCCGGGCCGCTGGCCGCCATGCTGGATCGTCATCCCGCCACGCTCTGGATCGACACCTCGGTGCGCGACGAGCGCATCGCGCCGGGCGGCGCGTTGCTGCCGGAGTGGCGCGCGCTATTCGAGCGCTATCCCGATCGCTTCGTGGCGGCGGTGGACACCTTCAGCGCGAACCGCTGGCGCCACTACGCAGCCGTGGTGGCGCAAATCCGCGACTGGATCGAGCCGCTGCCGCCGCCGCTGAAAAACCGGCTGCTGCATGACAATGCGGCGCAGCTGTTCGACGCATTTCTGCCGTCCCCCGCTCGCCCGTAAAATCCCCCCACCCACACTCTGGAGCTTTTCCGATGACCCGTTTCTCCCTGTTTTACACCACGCTGTTTCTCGGCGCGCTGATGTTCGGCGCCACCGGCTGCGGCGCCAGCGAACCCGGCAAGCAGACCGTTTCCACCGCCCCCGCTGCCGGCCAGCCGGCCAACCCGCGCGTGCTGATCGAAACCAGCAAGGGCAACATCACCGTGGAACTGTTTCCCGGCAATGCGCCGCAGTCGGCGGCGAATTTCCTCAACTACGTGAAAAGCGGGTTTTACGACGGCCTGGTGTTTCATCGCGTGATCCCCGGCTTCATGATCCAGGGCGGCGGCATGACGCCGGACATGGCGGAAAAACCCAACGGCAAACCCATCCGCAACGAGGCCGACAACGGCCTGAAGAACCTGCGCGGCACGCTGGCGATGGCGCGCACCGGCGATCCGCATTCGGCGACCTCGCAGTTCTTCATCAACGTGGTGGACAACGCGCTCCTCAACCATCGCGGCCAGAGCGTCGCCGGCTGGGGCTATACGGTGTTCGGCCAGGTGGTCGACGGCATGGGCGTGGTCGACGCCATCGTCGCGGTGCCGCGTGGCAGCCGCGGGCCGCACGACGACGTGCCGCTCGAAGCGGTCGTGATGCAGCGCGTCAGCGTGCTGCCCGCGGTACCCGCCCCCACCGCAGCGCCGAAGCAGTAAGGCCCGGCCTGTCTTCCACCGCCAAACTGCTGCTGCTCGCGCTGGCCGCACCGGCATCGATCGCGCTCGGCCTGCTGGCCGGTGCGCTGCCGGCCGACCGCGAACTGGCACTGCAGATCCTCTCCGAGCTGCGCGGGCCGCGCGTGGCGGCGGCCTTCGCCTGCGGCGGCCTCTTGGCGCTGGCCGGCGCGCTGATGCAGACGCTGTTCCGCAATCCGCTGGCCGAGCCCTACCTGCTCGGCGTCTCCGGCGGCGCGGGGCTGCTCGCCCTGCTCGGCATGGCGGCCGGGCTGGCATGGCCATGGGTGTCGGCGCTGGCGTTCGCCGGCAGCCTGCTGGCACTGGCGCTCGCCGCCGCGCTCGGCGGGCGAATGCTGGCGCGCGACCACACCCCGCTGCTGCTCGCCGGGGTGATGCTGGCGGCAGGCTTCGGCGCCCTGATCGCGCTGGTGCTTTCGGTCGCGCCGGCCGAGCGCCTGCCCGGCATGCTGTTCTTCCTGATGGGCGACCTGGCGTGGACCGGCAACGCCTCGATGCTGTGGGGCGCGCTGCTGCTGGCGGTGATCGCCGTGCTGGTGCTCTCCAGGCGGCTCGACGTGCTGCAGCTGTCGCCGCTGAAAGCCGCTTCCCTGGGCGTGGCCGTCGCCCCCACCCGCTGGATGCTGTTCGTCCTGGCCGGCGCCTGCACCTCGCTGGTCGTCGCCCAGGCCGGCAGCATCGGCTTCGTCGGCCTGATGGTGCCGCACGCCTTGAGAAAGCTCGGCTTCGCCGGACACCGCGTCCTGCTGCCGGCGTGCGCGCTGGCCGGCGGCAGCCTCTTGGTGCTCGCCGACGCGCTGGCGCGCACCGCGATCGAGCCGCGCGAACTGCCGGTGGGGGTGCTCACCGCGCTGCTCGGGGTGCCGATGATGCTGTGGCTGTTGAGAAGACCTTGAGTTCCTTTTCTTAGAACTTCCAAGCGCATTTAAGCGGTAGCATTGCCACCAAAAGGGAAAACACATGACCGCATTGACCCTGCATCTGCCCGACGACCAGCACGAACGCCTGCGCACCCAGAAGGGAGCCGGCAAGACCGCGCGTGGCCTCGATTTGCTGGACAAGGCGGCGAGCAAATAGCCAATCCGAACGAGCGAACACGCTGAGCCAACTCGCGTGTTCACCACAGAACAAATTGGCGTGAATCCTCCCACATTGAACACACCATCGCAGAAAGGGAGAAAAGGTGGTGCAGAAGCCCACGCGATGCAGGCCGCAGGGATGCCCCCTGTCCTGATGGAGAGTATTTCTTGAGCCTGATCGCCCACCGGCTCACGCTACGCACAGTCACCCGCACGCTGGTCGACGCGCTCGACCTCGCCCTCGAATCCGGTGAAGTGCTCGGCATCCTCGGCGCCAACGGCGCCGGCAAGTCGACGCTGCTAACGGTGCTGGCCGGTCTTGCTGTTCCCGCACACGGACAGGTCACGCTCGACGGCCAGCCGGTGGTTGGCCTGCCGCCGCTCGCCCGCGCGCAGCACCTCGGGCTGCTGCCGCAGGGCGACGAAGGCGGATTCTTCGGCTGCGTCGCCGACTTCGTCGCGCTCGGGCATTTCCCGTTCGACGGCTCTCCCGACCTTGCGCCCCACCTCGCCGCGTGGGAACTCGCCGATCTCGCCGACCGCCCGCTCGACACCCTCTCCGGCGGCGAGCGCCAGCGCGCGCGGCTGGCGCAGCTGGCGGTGCAGCAGGCGCGCATCGCGCTGCTCGACGAGCCGCTGACCCATCTCGACCCGGCGCATCAGGCGCGGCTGCTGGCCTGGGCGCGCGGCGAAGCCGACACCGGCCGCAGCGTGGCGCTGACGCTGCACGACCCCAACTGGGCGGCCTGCCACTGCGACCGCCTGCTGTTCCTCTACGGCGACGGGCGCTGGCAGCTGGGCACGCCGGCCGAACTGCTCACCCCGGCGTCGCTCGAAGCCCTGTACGGCCCCGGCACCGCGGCATTGTGGCGGCAAGGCCGCTGAATCCAGCCTGTATAATTGTATTTTGTCCCGCATCGCCCGCCTCCGCGCATCCCAATGATTCGTCGCATCATCAGCAAAGTATTCGGCCGCAAATCGCGTGCCTCCGGCGCACAGATCCTGCCGCAGTCCAAACACGGCATCCGCCGCGAGCAGATCGACGACTGTGCGCTGAAAACCTGCGAAACGCTGGCACAGGCCGGCTTCAAGGGCTATCTCGTCGGCGGCGCGGTGCGCGATCTGCTGCTGGACAAGACGCCGAAGGATTTCGACGTCGCCACCGACGCCACCCCGGAAGAGGTGCGGCGGCTGTTCCGCCGCTCGCGCATCATCGGCCGGCGCTTCCAGATCGTGCACGTGATGTGCGGCCGCGCGACCATCGAGGTCACCACCTTCCGCGCCAACGGCCAGAAGGAAGCGGAGGACGACGACGAGCGGCCGACCGACGAACACGGCCGCCTGCTGTCCGACAACGTGTTCGGCAGCATGGTGGACGACGCCGCGCGCCGCGACTTCACCATCAACGCGCTGTATTACGATCCCGAACGCGAGGAAGTGCACGACTATTTCGGCGGCGTGGCCGACTGCAAGACGCGCGTGCTGCGCATGATCGGCGACCCCGAAACGCGCTACCGCGAAGACCCGGTGCGCATGCTGCGCGTCGCGCGCTTTGCCGCCAAGCTCGATTTCCACATCGATCCCGACACCCGCAAGCCGGTCGCCACGCTGGCGCCGCTGCTGGCCAACATTCCGCGCGCGCGCATCTTCGACGAGGCGCTGAAGCTCCTGATGTCGGGCCACGCCCTGCGCGGCGTCCACCAGCTGCGCACCGAGGGCCTGCACCACGGCATGCTGCCGCTGCTGGATACGATTCTGGACGACCCCACCGGCGAGCGCTTCATCAACGCTGCGCTGAAAACCACCGATGCGCGCATCGCGCAGGACAAGCCGGCCTCGCCGGCCTTCCTGTTCGGCACCCTGTTGTGGCCGCAGGTGTTGCAGCGCTGGCGCGCGCTCGAAACGGCCGGTGAAAAGCCGCAGCCGGCGCTGTTCGCAGCGATGGACGAAGTGCTCGATGCGCAGCGCGGCCAGCTCGCCATCCCGCGCCGCTATGACGGCATGATGAAGGAGATCTGGGCGCTGCAGCCGCGTTTCGAGCAGCGCGGCGGGCAACGCCCGTATCGCCTGCTGGAGCATCCGCGCTTCCGCGCCGCCTACGATTTTCTGCTGCTGCGCGCCGAATCCGGCGAGGTCGCTGCCGAGCTCGGCGAATGGTGGACGCGCTTCCAGGAAGCCGGCGAGGACGAACGCGCCGCCATGCTGCTGGCTGACAGTTCGCCCAAGCCGCGCCGCCGCCGCAAGCGTAAGAAGCCGGGCGATGCCGGTGGCGAGGCGCATCCCGCATGACCATCCTGGCCACCATCGGCCTGGGCGCCAACCTCAACGACCCGGCGGCACAGGTGGAATACGCGCTGGCCGAGCTCGACCGCCTGCCCGCCACCCGGCTGCTGACGCGCTCCAGCCTGTACGCCTCGGCCCCGGTGGGCTACATCGACCAGCCCGATTTCATCAACGCGGTGGCGCAGGTCGAGACGTCGCTTGCGCCGCGCGCGCTGCTCGCCGCGCTGCTCGACATCGAACACCGCCACGGCCGCGAGCGCAGTTTCCGCAACGCCCCGCGCACGCTCGATCTCGACCTCTTGCTCTACGGTGCCGCGCATTTCCACGAAGAGGGCCTGACGCTGCCGCATCCGCGCATGAGCGAGCGCGGTTTCGTGCTGCTGCCGCTGCTGGAAATCGCGCCCGACACGCTGATACCCGGCCGCGGCCGTGCCGCCGACTGGCTCGCCGCGTGCGCGGACCAGAATGTCGCCGTGCTTCCCCCGCCGGCTGCCGCCGTCAACGCATGAGTCTCGACCGCTACCGCTACGTCGTCGTCGAAGGTCCGATCGGCGCCGGCAAGACCAGTCTCACCCACAAGCTGGCCGAGCGCCTCGAAGCCGGCACCCTGCTGGAAAACGCCGGCGACAATCCCTTCCTGCCGCGCTTCTATCAGGAGCCCCGGCGCTACGCGCTGCCGACGCAGCTGCACTTCCTGTTCGACCGCTCGCGCCAGTTGCGCGAGCTGGCGCAGGGCGACCTGTTCCGCGCCGGCACGGTGTCGGATTTCCTGATCGACAAGGACATGCTGTTCGCGCGCATGAACCTCGACGACGACGAGTTCGAGTTGTATCAAAAGGTCTATGCCGACCTCGCCCTGCAGGCTCCGACCCCCGACCTGGTGATTTATCTGCAGGCACCGGCCGAGGCGCTGCTGGAGCGCGTCCGGCGCCGCGGCGTGGAATACGAACACGGCATGGATGCGGGCTACCTGCAACGCCTCGCCAACAGCTACAGCGAATTCTTCCATCGCTACGACGCCGCCCCCCTGCTGATCGTCAACACCAGCAACCTCAACTTCGCGGAAAGCGAAGCCGATTTCGAGTTGCTGCTGGAACGCATGAGCAAGATGCGCGGCCCGCGCGAGTTTTTCAGCCGGGCGGCGTAAACCGAATATGGCAATCACGCTTTCCACTCTCAAAACCATGCACGGCAACGACGAAAAGATCGCCGTGCTCACCTGTTACGACGCCAGCTTCGCGCGCGTGCTCGACGCCGCCGGAGTCGACGTGCTGCTGGTCGGCGATTCGCTCGGCATGGTGGTGCAGGGCCACGCCTCGACGCTGCCGGTGAAACTCGCCGAGATGGCTTATCACACGCGCTGCGTCGCCGCCGGCACCGAACGCGCCTTCATCGTCGCCGACCTGCCGTTCGGCAGCTACCAGCCTTCGTCCGAGCGCGCGTTTTCCGCCGCCGCGCGTCTGATGGCGGCAGGCGCGCACATGGTCAAGCTGGAAGGCGGCGCGGTGATGGCCGAGACGGTCACATTCCTCACGCAGCGCGGCATCCCGGTATGCGCGCACCTCGGCCTGCTGCCGCAGTCGGTCAACCAGCTCGGCGGCTACCGGGTGCAGGGGCGCGAGGACGCGGCGGCGGCGCAACTGATGGCCGACGCGCGCGCGCTGGAAGCGGCCGGCGCCGCCCTCATCGTGCTGGAAATGGTGCCCGCCGCGCTGGCGAAGGCCGTCACCGGGGCGCTCGCCATTCCCACCATCGGTATCGGCGCCGGCGCCGACTGCTCCGGCCAGGTACTGGTGCTGTACGACATGCTGGGGCTGTATCCGCGCGCGCCCAGGTTCTCGAAGAACTTTCTCGCCGGCGCCGACGGCATCGAAGCGGCGGCGCACGCCTACGTCGCCGCAGTGAAGGACGGCAGCTTCCCCGCCGCCGAACACGCGTTCTGATGCAGGTTCTCCATAGCGCAGCCGAGTTGCGCGCCGCGCTCGCCGGCGAAACCGGCACCGCGCTGGTGCCGACCATGGGCAACCTGCATGCCGGCCACGTGTCGCTGGTCGAACTGGCGAAGCAGCACGGCAGCCCGGTGGTCGCGAGCATTTTCGTCAACCCGCTGCAGTTCGGTGCCGGCGAGGATTTCGAGCGCTATCCGCGCACGCTTGCCGCCGACTGCGACAAGCTCGCTGCCGCCGGCTGCGATATCGTGTTCGCGCCCGATGTCGTCGAGGTGTACCCGGCGCCGCAGACGTTCACCGTGCAGGTAGCCGACAGCCTGGCGAACGACCTCTGCGGCGCGTTCCGTCCCGGCCACTTCAGCGGCGTCGCGACGGTGGTGCTGAAACTGTTCAACCTGGTGCAGCCGCGCGTGGCGGCGTTCGGCAAAAAGGATTTCCAGCAGCTGCTGGTCATTCGCGAGATGGTGCGGCAGTTCAACCTGCCGATCGGGATCCTGGCCGGCGACACGCTGCGCGAAGCCGACGGGCTGGCGATGAGTTCGAGGAACGGCTATCTCTCGCCGTCCGAGCGCGACCGGGCGCCCGCGCTGCAGCGCGAGCTCGCCGCCATCGCCACGGCCGTTCAGGCGGGCGGCCGCGAGTACGAGGCGCTGTGCGGTGCTGCCGCCCGCCACCTGGAAATGGCCGGCTGGGATGTCGATTACATCGCGCTGCGCGACGCCGCCAGCCTGCGGCCCGTCGATGCCGCCACCCGCCGCGCGGTGGCGCTCGGCGCGGCCCGGCTGGGAAAAACCCGGCTGATCGACAACCTCGAGATTGCCTTGGGCAATCCACTCTGAAGTTTTATAATGTCACCCCTTTCCTATTGAGGGCACCGTCATGCAAAGAACGATGCTCAAGTCCAAGCTGCACCGGGCGACCGTCACGCATTCCGAGCTGCATTACGAAGGCTCGTGCGCTATCGACGAAGCCCTGCTGGACGCGGCCAACATCCACGAATACGAGCAGATCCAGATCTACAACGTCACCAACGGCGAGCGTTTCACCACCTATGCCATCCGCGCGGCGCGCGATTCCGGCATCATTTCGGTGAACGGCGCGGCCGCGCACAAGGCCGACCCGGGCGACCTCGTCATCATCGCCACCTACTCGGCCTACAACGAACTGGAACTGGCGCGCTATGCGCCGGAACTGGTGTACGTCGACGCGGACAACCGCATCCTGGACACCCGCCAGGCGATTCCGGTGCAGGCGGCGTAGGCCACAACGCGCAGCCAGCAAAAAAGCCGGGGATCCCCGGCTTTTTTGCTGGCATTGATTCGGGCGTTGCTGCCGCCACGTGCAGGCTCCAGTGGCAGCAAGCCGCCACGACTGCCTGGCCCTGAGACGTTGCCGGCGACGAGTGTGGGCCCGCAATGGAATTGAACGGCCCCGATCGAACGGGCCGATTCACGTCAGCCCGCGGGGTGCGCCTTGGAGGGTCGGCCGGCTCGGCTTATTCCGCCAACGATTCCCGGATCTTCTTCGCCAGATCGGGGCTTTGGGGGGTCAAATGCACCATCCAGTAGTGGGACTTGTCTGCCGTGGGCCGGCCCCGATGCGAGTACCCCGTCTTCAGGATGAATGAGTTGTCCTTCGGATTCACGCTGTACAAGCCATCGCTCTTGTCCAAATCCCAATAGAACGGGCTTGCAAATGGCTTCCCCCGGAAGAAGTTTCCCGGGGTCGAGACACCCTTGCTGGTGTCCCATTCGATCTTCAGGCGGCGTCCCTGCAATAGCGAAATCGTGGCGTTTTGGATGTCCTGGCTATTCTGAACGACCGGCTCTCCATACACCCAATACTGCTCGATCCTCACCTTTGCCGAGGTCTGCATTATCACTGCCGCTTCGGCTGCCGGCTCGGCTGCGGGCTGGGCCTGGCGGGGTTGCTCCGGCTGGGGCGCCGGCAGCTTCGCTTGCCCACCCGCCTTGAGGTCGTTCCTGATGACCGACGACACCGTCTCGTCGGCAAAACCCGCCTCCTTGAGCCGCACTACCCTATCGACGTTGGCGTAATCGCTTTCAACCATGAAGCGGATGACATCCTCGCCAAGGCCAGACGCCTTCAGCCGGGTCAGTTCCTCGGTGGTCAATGCAGCCAGTGCCGCCCCGGAGGAAACCAGGGCAATGGCTCCAATCAAGAAAAAGCATTTCGTCTTCATTCCAGAGATCACGGTCAAATTCCTCATTCAAACAATCGGTCGATGGCTCAACTACGTGGGGGAAAGCAAGCGGGGAAATGCAGGGCAGGTCACGGTTTCAATACTTGGGAAACACTCGGCCGGAGACGGATTGATTATGCCCCAGTTTGGCTTGGCCGACGAAGGGCGCGATTCGGGCTGGCAGACGGCCGGCTTCGGCCTTATGCGATTCGATCAAGCCGCAAGCGAGGCGGCCGTTCCGCACGGCGGGCATACGCGCCTATTTCAGCTTCCAGATCTCGTCGTTGTATTCCCGCATGGTGCGGTCGGTCGAAAAGAAGCCGCTCGATGCGGTGTTGAGGATGCTCATGCGCGTCCAGCCGGCCTCGTCCTGCCAGGCCTGCGCCACCCGTGCCTGCGCATCGACGTAGCTGCGGAAATCCGCCAGCACCATCCAGGGGTCGTGCGGACTCAGCAAGGTGTCGAGAATCATGTCGAAGATGCCCGGCTCGTATAAATTGAAATGGCCTGATTTCAGCAGCTCGATCACCTCGCGCAGGTCGGGGTCGTTGTCCACGTAGCTCTGCGGCTGGTAGTGCGGGCGCAGCGCCTCGATTTCCTCGGCGTGCAGGCCGAACAGGAAGAAGTTGTCCTTGCCCACCGCGTCGAGAATCTCGATGTTGGCGCCGTCGTAGGTGCCGATGGTGACGGCGCCGTTCATCATGAATTTCATGTTGCCGGTGCCGGACGCCTCCTTGCCCGCGGTCGATATCTGCTCCGACAGGTCGGTCGCCGGCGCGATGACTTCCATGCTGGTCACCCGGTAGTTGGGCACGAAGGCCACCTTCAGGCGGCCGTCGACGTCGGGGTCGCTGTTGACCACGTCGGCCACGCTGTTGATGAGCTTGATGATGCGCTTGGCCATCGCGTAGCCGGGCGCGGCCTTGCCGCCGATCAGCACGCAGCGGTCTGCCCAGCCGTCCAGGCGTCCACGATTGACGCGGTTGTACAGATGGATCACGTGCAGCACGTTGAGCAGTTGCCGCTTGTATTCGTGGATGCGCTTGACCTGCACGTCGAACAGCGCGTCCGGGTTGAACTCCACCCCGCACCTGGCCTTGACCAGCACGGCCAGGCGTTCCTTGTTGGCGCGCTTCACCGCGCGCCATTCGGCGTGGAAAGCGGCATGGCTCGCCTCCGCCAGCGGCTTCAGCCGTTCCAGCTGCGACAGATCGGCGATCCAGTCATCGCCGATCTGTTCGCTGATGAGCGCGCTCATGCCGGGGTTGGCGTGCGCCACCCAGCGGCGCGGGGTGACGCCGTTGGTCTTGTTGTTGAACTTGCCCGGCCACAGGTCGACGAAGTCGCGGAACAGCCCTTCCTGCAGCAGGCGGGAATGCAGCGCGGCGACGCCGTTGACCGAAAAGCTGCCGACGATGGCGAGCCAGGCCATACGGATCTGGCGCACCGGCCCCTCCTCGATGATCGACATGCGGCGGCGGCGGTCGATGTCGCCCGGCCATTTCACCGACACTTCGCGCAGGAAGCGCGCATTGATTTCGTAGACGATCTCCAGCAGGCGCGGCAGCAGGCGCTCGAACAGCGCCACCGGCCAGCGCTCCAGCGCCTCCGGCAGCAGCGTGTGGTTGGTGTAGGCCATGCACTGCGTGGTGATCGCCCAGGCCGCGTCCCACTGCATGCCTTCCTGGTCGAGCAGCAGGCGCATCAGTTCGGCCACAGCGACGGAAGGATGGGTGTCGTTCATCTGGAACACGTTGTGCTCGGCGAATTCGGACAACTCGCTGTTGCCCGCCGCACGCCACTGGCGCAGCGCATCCTGCAGGCTGGCCGAGGCCAGGAAATACTGCTGGCGCAGGCGCAACTCCTTGCCGCTTTCGCTGCTGTCGTTGGGATACAGCACCATCGAGATGTGCTCGGCGTGGTTTTTCTCCTGCACCGCCTCGGAGTAGCTGCCGGCATTGAATTCGTCGAGGTCGAATTCGTCGGTGGCGGCGGACTTCCACAGGCGCAGCGTGTTCACGGCATGGTTGCGGTAGCCCGAAATAGGCATGTCGTACGGGATCGCCAGCACATCGCTGGTGTCCACCCAGCGCGCACGGTGGACACCGGCCTTGTCGTGATAGTGCTCGGTGCGGCCGCCGAACGGCACACGGCAGGTGAACTCGGGGCGCTCGACTTCCCACGGATTGCCGTCGCGCAGCCAGTGGTCGGGGTCTTCGACCTGATAGCCGTTTTCGATGTGCTGGTGGAACATGCCGTACTGGTAATGCAGACCGTAGCCCATCACTGGCAGGTTGAGCGTCGCGCAGCTGTCCATGAAGCACGCCGCCAGCCGCCCCAGGCCGCCGTTGCCCAGGCCCGCGTCGGGCTCCTGTTCGGCCACCGCCTCCAGCGTCTGGCCGAACCGGTGCAGCGCCTCGCGCGACGCCTCGTCGAGCCCCAGATTGAGCACGTGGTTGGACAGCGCGCGGCCGATCAGGAATTCCAGCGACAGGTAATAGCCGCGCCGTCTGCCCGGCTGGTCGCGCGCGGTATAGGTATTCATCCAGTCCGCCATCAGGCGGTCGCGCAACGCCCAGGCCAGCGCCTTGTAGGTGTATAGCGGCGGACAGTCCCGCACGCGCCCGAGGTGGTAGAGCTGATAACGCTGGACATCATGCATGAGCGCTGCGCCGGTCCCCGGCAGCGGCTTCAGCGCGATGGCACGGGAGGCGGCGGTTTTCTCGTCTGGCATAGTGGATCCCGCAGAGGTCATGTCGAATAAAGGGCAAGGTAGCGGCCGGCGCTCTCCGACCAGTCGAACGACTGGCGCATGCCGGTCTGCTGCAGCCGCCGCCACTGCGCGGGCTGGCGATAGAGGCCTAGCGCGCGGCGGATGGCGTCCAGGAAGGCCGCCACGTCGGCAACGTCGAACACGAAACCGGTGGCGCTGCCATCCTGCAAGGTAGCCTCGGTCGCATCGACCACGGTGTCGGCCAGCCCGCCGGTCTTGAAGACGACGGGCGGCGTGCCGTAGCGCAGGCTGTACATCTGGTTCAGGCCGCATGGCTCGAAGCGCGACGGCATCAGGAACAGGTCCGCCCCGGCCTCGATCTGGTGCGCCAGCGGCTCGTCGTAGCCGATCTCGACGAATACCCGCTGCGGGTGCTGCTTGGCCAGCCGCGTGAACTTCTGCTCGTACATTGCCTGGCCGCTGCCCAGCAGCACCAGGCGCACGTCGGTCTCGGCGAGCAGCACCGGTATCGCGGCGAGCACCCAGTCGATGCCCTTCTGCTCGACCAGCCGCCCTACCAGTCCCAGCAGCGGCGCCTGCAGGGCGGCCTCATCGGGCTGCGGCAAAAAGCGTTCGAGCAGCGCCTGCTTGTTGCGCCGCTTGCCGGGCTGGATGCGGCTCATCGAGTAATGCGCGGGCAGGTGCGGATCGGTGGACGGGTTCCATATCCGGGTATCGATGCCGTTGAGGATGCCGTGCAATTTGTATTGCCGCGACAACAGCAAGCCGTCGAGTCCGTAGCCGAATTCGGAGGTGCAGATTTCCTCTGCGTAGCCAGGGCTCACCGTGGTGACGGCATCGGCATACACGATGCCCGCCTTCAGCATGGAAAAGCCGCCGTGGAACTCCGCCCCCTCGGGCGACCACCAGTGGCTGGGCAACTGCAGGCGCACGAAATCGCTGCTCGGGAAATAACCGCCGTAGGCGAGGTTGTGAATGGTGAACACGGTTTTCGGACGCAGCGGCTGGTCGGCCAGAAACGCCGCCACGAGGCCGGTCTGCCAGTCGTGCGCATGCACCACCGCAGGCTGCCAGCCCAGCTCCAGCGCGTCCTGCGCCAGCAGCGCCGCCACCCGCGCAAACACCGCGAAGCGCTCGGCATTGTCGGGCCAGTCCTGGCCGCCGGCATCGACATAGGGATTGCCTTCGCGGTCGAACAGCGGCGGGCAGTCGACCACCCACAGCGGAAAGGCAAAATCGGGATGGCGCGCTTGCAGGATGCGCGCGCCGACCATGCCCTCGGCACCGCGCACGTCGAACCAGCCGAGAATGCGCATCTGGCCGAGCTGGCGCAACAGCGCGCGATAGCCCGGCAGCACCAGGCGGATGTCGGCGCCGCGATCATGCAAGGCATGCGGCAGGCTGTAGAGCACATCGCCCAGCCCGCCGGTCTTGACCAGCGGATAGGCCTCGCTGGCCACGAACAGGATTTTCATTGCTCCGCGTTTCATTGTTCTTTTCCGTGTTCTTGTTGATTCGATTCAACTGCAGGGTTTGAGGAAAATCGCCCCCAATGGCGGCAGCGTCACCTCGACGGAATGCTCGAAGCCCATCCAGGGCAGATTCTCGGCTTGCAGGGGCCGGCCATTGCCGAGGTTGCTGCCGCCGTAATACATCGAATCGGTATTCAGCACCTCGCACCACGCCGCAGCCGACGGCACGC
>NZ_MKUG01000212.1 GCF_001897685.1 Thiobacillus sp. 65-1402 | reverse complement strand
TCTATTTCATGGAAATGAACACCCGGCTGCAGGTCGAACACCCGATCACCGAAACCATTACCGGCGTCGACATCGTGCAGGAGCAGATCCGCATCGCCGACGGCCAGCCGCTGCAATACAGGCAGGAAGACATCGCGCACCGCGGCTACGCCATCGAATTCCGCATCAACGCCGAAGATCCGAAAAACGAATTCCTGCCCAGCCTCGGCCGCATCACGCGCTACTATTCGCCGGGCGGCCCCGGCGTGCGCGTCGACGCGGCGATCTACACCGACTACGTGATTCCGCCCTATTTCGATTCGATGTGCGCCAAGCTCACGGTGTGGAACCTGAACTGGGAGGCGACCGTCGAGCGCGGCCGCCGCGCGCTCGCCGACATGCTGGTGTACGGCGTGAAGACGACGATTCCCTACTACCAGGAAATTTTGAGAAACCCCGAGTTCCGCAGCGGGCGCTTCAATACCGGCTTTGTGGACGAACATCCGGAACTCACCCAGTACACTGAAAAGAAACCGCCGGAAGTGATCGCCGCCGCCATCGCCGCCGCCATCGCCGCTCATCAAGGGTTGTAAAAATGACCAAAGTATTCGTTACCGATCTCGTCCTGCGCGACGGCCACCAGTCGCTCATCGCCACCCGCATGCAGACTGCCGACATGCTGCCGATCTGCGGCAAGCTGGATCAAGTGGGCTTCTGGTCGCTGGAAGCCTGGGGCGGCGCCACCTTCGACGCCTGCGTGCGTTTTCTGCGCGAAGACCCGTGGGAACGCCTGCGCAAGCTCAGGAAGGCCCTGCCCAACACGCGCATCCAGATGCTGTTGCGCGGGCAGAACCTGCTCGGCTACCGCAATTACTCCGACGACGTGGTGCGCGCCTTCGTGCAGCAATCCGCCGACAACGGCGTCGACGTGTTCCGCGTGTTCGACGCGATGAACGACCTGCGCAACCTGCAGGTGTCGATCGAAGCGGTCAAGGCGGCCGGCAGGCACGCCGAAGGCGCGATCTGCTACACCACCAGCCCGGTGCACGACATCCCCCACTTCGTCGAGCTGGCCAAGGGGCTGGCCGAGATGGGCTGCGACACCATCGCGATCAAGGACATGGCGGGCCTGCTCACGCCCTACTCCGCGTTCGAGCTGGTGCAGGCGATCCGCGCCGCGACCCAGCTGCCGATCCACACGCACAGCCATGCGACCTCGGGCCTGGCGCACATGACGCACCTGAAGGCGGTGGAAGCCGGCGCCAGCATCATCGACACCTGCGTCGGCGCGTTTGCCGAAGGCGCCAGCCATCCCACCACGCAAAGCCTGGTCGCCGCATTGGCGGGCACCGAATACGACACCGGCCTGTCGCTGCCGCTGATCGAGGAGATCTCGGCCTATTTCAAGGAGGTGCGCAAGAAATACTGGCAGTTCGAATCGGCCTTCACCGGCACCGACACCCGCGTGCTGATCAACCAGGTACCCGGCGGGATGATTTCCAATCTCGCCAACCAATTGAAGGAGCAGGGCGCGATCGACAGGATGGACGCCGTGCTCGAAGAAATTCCACACGTGCGCGAAGACCTCGGCTACCCGCCGCTGGTCACCCCCACCTCGCAGATCGTCGGCACCCAGGCGGCGTTGAACGTGCTCACCGGCGCACGCTACAAATCGATCACCAATGAAGTGAAGCTCTACCTGCAGGGCCGCTATGGCAAGGCGCCCGGGCATATCAACGAAGAAGTGCGCAAAATCGCCATCGGCGACCTCGACGTCACCGCCTGCCGGCCCGCCGATCTGCTGGCCGACGAGCTCGACAAGCTGCGCGGCGAAATCGAGGGCCTGGCCAAGTCGGACGAGGACGTGCTGACCTATGCCATGTTCCCCGAAATCGGCAAGACCTGGCTGCAGGAGCGCGCGGCGGGCACCCTCAAGCCCGAAGCGCTGCCGCCGCCGGGCGCCGCGCAACAGGACAGCGCGCCGCGTTATGCAGCCGACGAATTCAAGATTACGCTGCACGGCGAGACCTACCACATCAAGTTGTCGGGCAGCGGCCGCAGCGACGCCTCGCAACGGCCTTACTTCGTGTCGGTGGACGGCATCTCGGAAGAGGTGCTGGTCGAGCCGCTGAACGAAGTCGCCGTGGCCGGCAGCGACAGCGCCCAGCGAAAAACCGCGGCCGCGCCCGGCGCATCCGGGCAGAAACCGCGTCCCAGCCACCCCGGCCACGTCACCGCAGACATGCCCGGCACCATCGTCGACGTGCTGGTGAGCATCGGCCAGGCGGTCAAGGCAGGCGACGGCGTGCTGGTGATCGAGGCGATGAAGATGGAAAACGAAGTGCAGGCGCCGATCGCCGGCATCGTCATCAGCGTCTTCGCGAAAAAAGGCGACGCGGTGACGCCCGACATGGCGCTGCTCGAGATCCAGCCGGAATGACGCTGGTCCTCGCATCCACCTCGCGCTACCGGCGCGAGCTGCTGTCGCGCCTGGAGATCCCGTTCGAAGTGCTGGCGCCCGACATCGACGAAACGCCGCTGCCCGGCGAAACCCCCGCGGCCACCGCCCTGCGGCTGTCGGTGCAGAAAGCGCAGGCCGCCGCTGCGGTTTATCCCGACGCGCTCATCATCGGTTCGGATCAGGTATTGATGCTGGACAGCGAGCAGCTTGGCAAGCCCGGCGATTTCGACAAGGCCTTCGCCCAGCTGAAAAAAATGCAGGGCCGCGCCATGGTGTTCCATACCGCGCTCACGCTGCTAAACAGCCGCAGCGGCCGCATCCAGACGCGCGACGTGCCGACTGTGGTGCATATCCGCGCGCTCACCGACGCGCAGATCACCGCCTATCTGCACAAGGAGCAGCCCTACGACTGCGCCGGCTCGGCCAAGAGCGAAGCGCTCGGCATCGCCCTGATGGAACGCATGGACAGCCCCGACCCCACCGCCCTGATCGGCCTGCCGCTGATGGCGCTGACCGAAATGCTGATGGACGAAGGCATCGACGTCCTGACATGGCACGCGGTGTGACTTGACGTGGCCACCCTCTACCTGATCCCGGTTCCGCTGGGGCCGGTCAGCCCCGAAGCCTGCCTGCCGCCCGACACCCTCGCGGTCGCGCGCCGGCTCGACCGCTTCGTCGTCGAACGTGCCAAGACTGCGCGCGCGCACCTGAAAGCCATGGGCCATCCGCAGCCGCTCCAGGCGCTGCAGATCGAGGAGCTCAACGAGCATACGCCGGCGGCCGCCATCGAATCGCTGCTGGCGCCGCTGAAGGCCGGGCACGACGTCGGCCTGCTGTCCGAGGCGGGCTGTCCCGCCGTGGCCGATCCCGGCGCTGCCCTCGTCATGGCCGCGCATCGCGCGAATATCCGGGTGGTTCCGCTGATCGGCCCATCGTCGATCCTGCTGGCGCTGATGGCCTCGGGCCTGGGCGGCCAGCGCTTCGCCTTCCACGGCTACCTGCCCGCCAAGGAGCCGGAGCGCAGTCAGGCCATCCGCGCGCTGGAAAAAACCGCGCGCACGGAAAAAGCCACCCAGTTGTTCATCGAAACGCCCTACCGCAGCGCCGCCTTGCTGGACGCGCTGGTCAATGCCGTGAACCCGGATACGCTGATCAGCGTCGGCGCCGATTTGAGCCTGCCCAGCCAGTTGATTCAGACCGGGCGCGCACGCGACTGGAAAGACAGAACAGACCGGGTGAAAGACCGGCTGGTGGTGTTCGGCATCGCCACCTGACACCCCGTCCGAGACGGCGTTAAAACGTCAGGGCATCCAGCCTCAAGGTCAGCATTGCGCCCGATTCGGTTTGCGCATCGAGCCATTCCGCGCCAGCGCGGGTGTACACATCGAGCGGCAGCAGACGCTGCCTCGCGCCGTCCACCCCCAGTTCCAGCCACTGCCGCGTGAGCGCGGCAAACTCCAGCCGCTCGTGGTCGGCACAGGCGATCGGCCGGTAGTCGCTCAACGCAGCCTGACGCCGGCTTGCTCGAACGGCATCAGCGCCTTGCCCACGGATGCGCCCAGGCGGCTGGCGAGGCGTGCAGCCAGACCTTCGCGCTGGGTGTAATCGACGATGTCTTCAGCCTTGATCACGTCGCGCGCGACCGACTCGACATTGCCCAGCGCGTCGGCAAGGCCGAGCTGGATGCTTTTTTCGCCGCTCCACACCAGGCCGCTGAACATCTCGGGGGTTTCCTGCAGGCGCTTGCCGCGGCCTTCCCGCACCACGCCGATGAACTGGCCGTGGATTTCCTCGAGCATCTGCTTGGCGAACGCCGCCTGCTTGGGGTCCACCGGCGAGAACGGATCGAGAAAACCCTTGTTTTCGCCCGCGGTGAGCAAGCGGCGCTCGACGCCGAGCTTCTGCATGGTCTGGGTGAAGCCGAAACCGTCCATCAGCACGCCGATGGAGCCGACGATGCTGGCCTTGTCGACGAAGATCTTGTCGGCGCCGACGGCGACGTAATACCCCCCCGAGGCGCAGATGTCGTCGACCACGGCGTAGAGCGGGATTTTCGGATGCAGTGCGCGCAGGCGCCTGATCTCGTCGTAGATCTGCCCCGCCTGCACCGGGCTGCCGCCGGGGCTGTTGATGCGCAGGATCACGCCCTTGGTTTTCTTGTCCTCGAACGCGCCCTGCAGGCTGCCGATCACCGAATCGGCGCTGGCCTGATCGGAGGCGATCACGCCCTGCAGATCGACCAGCGCGGTGTGCTCCTTGATGGACACTCCGTCGGAACCGAACCATCCGGCCGCCAGGAACAATACGATGAAGAGATACAGGAAGCCGAGCGTCTTGAACAGAATGCTCCAGTGGCGGCTGCGGCGCTGCTCCTGAATTGCCGACAGCGCCAGTTTTTCCAGCACGCTTCGTTCCCAGTTGGCCGGGGCGGGTTTGTCTTGGTCGCTCATCGTTCTTCCATCAGGCTGTTTCAATCACATACACTTGGCCGTCGCGCTCGACGACCGGGACCGGGATCAGGCCGCGTCCCGCGCAGCGTCCACCGACGCAAGACCCGCTTGCCGGGTGGTAAAGCGCGCCGTGGGTAGAGCAGATCAAGTATAACCGCGTGCAATCGAAGAATTCGCCTTCCTGCCAGTCGAGTTCAACCGGTACGTGGCCGCACTGGTTGAGGAAGGCACGCAACTGGCCGTCGAAACGCACCACGAAAGCCGGTTGCGATTTTCCAAGGCGTTCCAGTTCGAACCGTACGCCTCGCCCCAGTTCAACCAGTTCGCTGGCGGCGCAGATCAGGCGTTCGCGTTCAGCCACGCATGCACCTCGGCAAAACTGTTCATCAGGGCCAGCGGCGCATGCGGATACAGATCGTCCGCTTCATGCGCGCCGTAGGTCACGCCGAGGCTGGCGACGCCGGCATTCGACGCCATCAGCAGGTCGTGGCTGGTATCGCCGATCACCAGGGTGCGCGCGGGGTCGGCATCCAGTTCGGCCATCAGTTCCAGCACCATCGCCGGATGCGGCTTGGAATGCGTCTGGTCGGCGCAGCGGGTGGCGGCGAAGCGGGCCTCCAGCCCGCTGGTTTCGAGCGCGCGGGACAGGCCGAGGCGGCTTTTTCCGGTGGCCACCGCCAACTGGAACCCGCTTGCATGCAACTGGCAGATCCCTGTATCGACACCCTCAAACAGCGGAATCTGGGTGTCGCGGCCCAGATAATGATGGCGGTAGCGTTCGACCAGCCGCGGGTAGGCGTCGGCCGGCAGGTCCGGCAGCAGGGTTTGCAGCGCCTGGACCAGGCCGAGGCCGATGATCTGCCGCGACGCGCGCTCGCCCGGCGTCGGCAGGCCGATATCCTCGCAGGCACGCTGGATCGAATCGACGATCACCCCGGCGGAATCCATCAGGGTGCCGTCCCAGTCGAAAATCAGTAAATCAAATTGCTTGGGCATTGAGGTTTTCCTGAAATCCAGCCAAATCAACGGGCAGCGGCGCTTCGATCAGCATGCGCTCGCCCGAAACGGGATGCTCGAACACCAGCCTGGCGGCATGCAGGAACATGCGCTTGAGTCCCTGCCTGGCCAGCCGCCGGTTGAGTTCGAAGTCGCCGTATTTGTCGTCCCCCGCGATCGGAAATCCCAGATGCGAGGTATGCACGCGTATCTGATGGGTGCGCCCGGTCTTCAGTTCCGCTTCCAGCAGGGTGAAATTCTGGAATACCTGCAGGCGGCGGAAGATGGTGTGCGCGGTCTGGCCCTCGTCGCGCACCGTGACGCGCTTTTCGCCGTCGTCGGTGACCCGCTTGTGCAGCGGCAGCTTCACATGCTGGACCGGATTCGGCCAGCGTCCCGCCACCAGCGTGAGGTAGCGCTTTTCGATCCTGCCGTCGCGCATCGCCGCGTGCAGGCCGGTGAGCGCGCGCCGCTTCAGCGCGATCAGCAGCACCCCCGAGGTTTCGCGGTCGAGCCGGTGCACCAGCTCCATGTAGCGGCATTCCGGCAGTTCCAGCCGCATCTGCTCGATCACCCCGCGCGAAATGCCGCTGCCACCGTGCACCGCCATGCCGGACGGCTTGTTCAGCGCAATCAGCGCGTCGTCGCGGTACAGGATATGCGGCAGCAGGCGGATGCCGCCTTGCGGCAAATGGGTGGCGGGGGTGATCACCGGCACCGCCAGGCGCACCGGCGGGATGCGCACTTCGTCGCCCAGCTTCAGCCGGTAGCCGACCTCGGTCCGGCCGCCGTTGACCCGCACCTCGCCGCCTCGCACCAGCTTGTAGATGCGGCTTTTCGGCACGCCTTTCAGCCGCGCCAGCAGAAAGTTGTCCAGACGCTGGTTATCCGCGCTGTCGTCTATCCTCAATCGCCGGACCGAATCTTTCTCTAAGTCATTCTTTTTCATATACACTACCGCCGGTTCGGGCAGGATTTTGCCTGACCTTTTGCCCGGCATGCATGCCGGGAATTTTAGAGATCACGCCGGTTAATTTCGCTCACCGGCCGCCGCCAGCCCGGCCCGTCTGGATTCCTGCCGCCCAGCCAACCTTCAGTTTGGCGCGGCCAGTCGAAGCCACCCGCCCCGCGCAATCGGCAAAGCAGCGATGTTATCAATGACGCGACAACAAGCATACGAAATCAGCATTCACGCTCGGCCCACGCCAGCGGGAATCGGGAAGACGATCCCGGCCTAGCCGGCGACACGCCCCAGGAACAGGACACCTTAATCCCCATGCCTTTTCACCTAATTCAACACGTGATCGCATGAGCCGCCCGCTCTAGGCGGCAGTCTGGCCTGTCCCGTATGCGCGCGCGCGGGAGTAAACAATGAAGCGCATGCTTTTCAATGCAACCCAGGCGGAAGAACTCCGGGTTGCCATCGTCGACGGGCAGAAGCTCGTCGACCTTGACATCGAGTCCGCCAGCAAGGAGCAACGCAAGGGCAACATCTACAAGGGTGTCGTCACCCGCGTCGAGCCCAGCCTGGAAGCCGCGTTCGTCGACTACGGCTGCGACCGCCACGGTTTCCTGCCGTTCAAGGAAATCGCCCGTTCCTGCCTGCCCGGCAACGGCAAGGTTCCGGAAAACCTGAAGGAAGGCCAGGAACTCCTGGTCCAGGTGGAAAAGGACGAGCGTGGCAACAAGGGCGCCGCCCTCACCACCTACGTCTCGCTGGCCGGTCGCTACGTCGTGCTGATGCCGACCAACCCGCGCGGCGGCGGCGTGTCGCGCCGCATCGAGGGCGAGGAGCGCAACGAGCTGCGCGACACCCTGGCGCAGCTCGACATCCCCGAAGGCATGAGCCTGATCGCGCGCACCGCCGGCATCGGCCGTTCCGCCGAGGAATTCCAGTGGGACCTCAACTACCTGCTGAGCCTGTGGAAAGCCATCGACGGCGCGTCGACCTCGATGTCCGGCGCCTTCCTGATCTATCAGGAGGGCAGCCTGGTGATCCGCGCCATCCGCGACTATTTCTCTGCGGACATCGGCGAAATCCTGATCGACACCGAAGACATCTTCGAGCAGGCGCAGCAGTTCATGGCGCACGTGATGCCGGCCAACGTCAACAAGGTGAAGCTCTACCGCGACGACGTGCCGCTGTTCTCGCGCTTCCAGATCGAGCACCAGATCGAATCGGCATTCTCGCGCCAGGTCAACCTGCCGTCGGGCGGCGCCATCGTGATCGACCATACCGAAGCGCTGGTGTCGGTCGACGTCAACTCGGCGCGCGCCACCAAGGGCAGCGACGTCGAGCAGACCGCCTACAACACCAACCTCGAAGCGGCCGACGAAATCGCCCGCCAGATGCGGCTGCGCGACCTCGGCGGGCTGATCGTGATCGATTTCATCGACATGGAAAACCCCAAGCATCAGCGCGAAGTGGAAAACCGCCTGCGCGATGCCCTGCATCACGACCGCGCCCGCGTGCAGACCGGCAAGATCTCGCGCTTCGGCCTCCTCGAAATGTCGCGCCAGCGGCTGCAGCCCTCCCTCGGCGAGACCAGCTACAACCCCTGCCCGCGCTGCCACGGCACCGGCCACATCCGCGGCACCGAATCGTCGGCGCTGCACATCCTGCGCATCCTGCAGGAGGATGCGATGAAGGAAAACACCGGCGCGGTGCATATACAGCTGCCGGTCGACGTGGCGACCTTCCTGCTGAACGAGAAACGCGTCGACATCCACACCATCGAATCGCGCCTCAAGGTCAATGTGGTGTTGATCCCCAACATCCACATGGAAACCCCGCACTACACCATCACCCGGCTGCGCCACGACGAGCTGAACCAGCGCGACGCCAGCGAGCCGAGCTACAAGATGGCAACCCTACCGGAGGCCGAAGCCGTCTACCAGACCGCCCAGTCCGCCGCGCCGGCGCGCCAGGAAGCCGCGGTCAAGTCGATCGCGCCGCCGCAGCCGGTGCCGGCCGCGCGCCCGGCCGTGCCGGCCGTCGCGCCGGCCCAGGGCGGTCTGTTCGAGCGCATCTTCGGCTGGTTCAAGAAACTCGGCGAAGAAGCGCCTGCCGCCGCAGCCACCCCGGCGGTTGCCGAACCGGTTGCCGCCATTGCACGCAACGAACGCCCGAGCGAGCGCCGTGAACGCAAGCCCGGCCAGCGCCGCAGCCGCGGCGAAGGGCGTGGCGAAGCCCGCAACGGCGAAGCCCGCCAGCCGGAATCGCGCCAGGCCGAGCCGCGCCAGAGCGAGGGCCGTGCCGAACCGCGCAACGGCGAATCGGCAAAGCCCGCCCGCCCGCCGCGCCAGCCCAAACCGCGCCCCGAGGCGGAAGCCGCACCGCGCATGGCAGAGCCGGCGGAAGCCCCGCGTGAGGCCGGCAGCGAGGAAAAACGCGAACCGCGCAGCCGTCGCGGCCGCGGCAATCGCCGCCCGCGTGAAACCCGTCCGGAAACCGCGGCCGGCAATGGCGGAAGCACACCGCAGGCCATCATCGAAATCGCCGGTTTCCACGCAATCGTCGAAATCGCGGGCAAGCCCAAGGCGGCGGCCCCTGCCGCCCCCGCGCAGCAGGCCTTGCAACTGGAAACGGCCGCCCTGCCGAATGCCGCGCCAGCCGATAGCGTCACCGCCTCCCCTGCCGCCATCCTGGCGGATCTGGCGGCCAGCACTGCCAGCCTGCAGCAGGTGGAAACCCAGGCCGCAGCGGCAGGCACGAGTGAAACCGGCGAGCCGGGCCGTCCGCGCCGCCGTCGCCGCCCCGCAGCCAAGCCGGCGGACAGCGACAGCGTCGGCCTGATGCAGGTCGAGACCAGCGCGCCGGCCGTCGAGGTTGCCGCGGCATCCACGCCGGCCGCAGCCCCCCACCCCACACGCCGGCGTGCACGTCCGCAGGCGAGTGCGGCAGAGGGCCCGCTGGTGCAGGTGGAAACCCAGGCGGAATAAAGCCTGCGCCACAACAACAAGGGCCGCTTGAAGCGGCCCTTGTTGTTTGCTGCGAACGGCAGAAGCGATCAGCTACCTGAACGCATTTTCACCTGGGTGTCGCCGGTGATTTCCCGGATCAAGCCCTGCACCGCATCTTCGATCATGTCGAGGTTTTCCTCGAATCCCTGTGTGCCGCCGTAATACGGGTCGACCACGTCGAGATTGGGGTACTTGCGGCTGAACGACAGCAGTCGCCGGATCTTGCCATGGTGGTGCGCCGGCGCACGCTGGATCAGCCTGTTGTAATTGTCGCCGTCCATGACCAGGATGTAATCGAAGCGCTCGAAGTCATCGTCCGCCACCTTGCGCCCGCGCAGTCCGCTGATGTCCGCCCCGCGCTGCCGCGCCGCCTGCCGCGCGCGCGGATCGGGCGCCGAGCCGATATGGTAGGCGTGGGTCCCGGCGGAATCCGTCTCCACATCCCGGTCCAGTCCGGCGTCCTGGATGGCCTTGCGGAACATGCCTTCCGCCATCGGCGATCGGCAGATATTGCCCATGCATACGAAAAGTACTTTAGTCATGAATCGTGTTCTTCCACTCCGAATAATACCTGCTTGAGTGCCTTCAACTGGTCGCGAAGTTCCGCAGCCTTCTCGAATTCCAGGTTCTTCGCCGCATCGAGCATGGCCTTTTCCAGCTTCTTGACCTTCCTGGTCAGCGTCTTTTCATCCTGTACCTTGTATTCGGCCACCGTCTGCGCGGCCTTGAGTTCCTGACGCGTGGCGTCGGCGTCGTAGACGCCGTCGATGATGTCCTTGATGCGTTTGACCACGCCGCGCGGGACGATGCCGTGCGCGCTGTTGAAGGCGAGCTGCTTGTTGCGGCGCCGCTCGGTCTCGTCCATCGCCCGTTTCATCGAGTCGGTGATGCGGTCGGCATAGAGGATCGCGGTGCCGTTGAGGTGGCGCGCGGCGCGGCCGATGGTCTGGATCAGCGAGCGCTCGGAGCGCAGGAAGCCTTCCTTGTCGGCGTCGAGAATCGCCACCAGCGACACTTCCGGGATGTCCAGCCCTTCGCGCAGCAGGTTGATGCCGACCAGCACGTCGAACTCGCCCAGCCGCAGGTCGCGGATGATCTCGACGCGCTCGACGGTGTCGATGTCCGAGTGCAGGTAGCGCACTTTCACGCCGTGCTCGGCGAGGTAGTCGGTGAGGTCTTCCGCCATGCGCTTGGTCAGCGTGGTGACAAGAACTCTTTCGCCGACGGCGATGCGCTTGCCCGCCTCGCTCATCAGGTCGTCGACCTGGGTCGCTACCGGCCTCACCTCGACCAGCGGATCGACCAGTCCGGTCGGGCGCACCACCTGTTCGACCACCTGCCCCGCGTGCTCTGCCTCGTACTTGGCCGGCGTCGCCGAGACGAACACGGTCTGCGGCATCAGCGCCTCGAATTCCTCGAACTTCAAAGGCCGGTTGTCGAGCGCCGACGGCAGGCGGAAGCCATAGTCGACCAGGTTTTCCTTGCGCGAGCGGTCGCCCTTGTACATGCCGCCGACCTGGGTCACGGTGACGTGCGATTCGTCGATGAACATCAGCGCGTCCTTCGCCAGGTAGTCGATCAGCGTCGGCGGCGGCTCGCCCGCTTTGCGCCCAGACAGATGGCGCGAGTAGTTCTCGATGCCCTTGCAGAAGCCCAGCTCGACCATCATTTCGAGGTCGAAGCGGGTACGCTGCTCCAGCCGTTGCGCCTCCACCAGCTTGCCGTTGGCGTAGTACCACTCCAGCCGCTCGCGCAGTTCGACCTTGATCTGCTCGATGGCGCGCAGCGTGGTCTCGCGCGGCGTCACGTAATGGCTCGACGGGAACACGGTGAAGCGCGCCACCTTCTGCAGGACCTGCCCGGTGAGCGGGTCGAACAGGTGCAGGGTTTCCACCACGTCGTCGAACAGCTCGACGCGGATCGCGGTCTCGGCGTGTTCCGCCGGGAAGATGTCGATGACGTCGCCGCGCACGCGGAACACGCCGCGCTTGAATTCGATGTCGTTGCGGTCGTACTGCATCTGCGTCAGCCGCGCGATGACCTCGCGCTGGCTCATCTTCTCGTTCTCGCGCAGGAGCAGGATCATGCTGTGGTAGTCGGACGGGTCGCCGATACCGTAGATCGCCGACACGGTGCAGACGATCACGGTGTCGCGCCGCTCCAGCAGCGACTTGGTCGCACTCAAGCGCATCTGCTCGATGTGCTCGTTGATGCTGGAGTCCTTCTCGATGAACAGGTCGCGCGCCGGCACGTAGGCCTCGGGCTGGTAGTAGTCGTAGTAGGAGACGAAATATTCGACCGCGTTTTCCGGGAAGAACTCGCGCATCTCGGCGTAAAGCTGCGCCGCCAGCGTCTTGTTCGGCGCCATGATCAGCGCCGGCCGGCCGGTTTGCGCGATGACGTTGGCCATGGTGAACGTCTTGCCGGAGCCGGTAACGCCGAGCAGGGTCTGGAACGACAGGCCGTCCTCGATCCCCTCGACCAGCCGGGCGATCGCATTCGGCTGGTCGCCGGCCGGCGGAAACGGCTGGAACAGACGGAAGGGACTATTGGGGAAGGTGACGAACACAGGTAAAATCGCGCGGCTAAAACTTGTCGATAGTAGCATCCCGCCGGGGTGCATGAAGGAACCATAGTGGAACTCTCCCGCCGCGTACAGGCCATCAAACCCTCGCCCACCCTGGCCGTCACCGCCCGCGCCGCCGCGCTCAAGGCATCCGGCCGCGACATTGTCGGCCTCGGCGCCGGCGAGCCCGACTTCGACACCCCGCAGCACATCAAGGACGCGGCGATCGCAGCGATCAACGGCGGCTTCACCAAGTACACCGCAGTCGACGGTACCCCCGGCCTGAAGGCGGCGATCGTCGCCAAGTTCAAGCGCGACAACGGGCTGGACTACACACCCAGGCAGATCCTGGTGTCGTGCGGCGGCAAGCAGAGCTTCTTCAACCTGGTGCAGGCGGTGATCAACCCCGGCGACGAGGTCATCGTCCCCGCGCCGTTCTGGGTCTCCTACCCCGACATCGTCATCCTCGCCGACGGCAAGCCGGTGATCGTCGAGGCCGGCATCGAGCAGGGCTTCAAGATCACCCCGGCGCAGCTGGAAGCGGCGATCACGCCGAAAACCCGGCTGGTCGTCATCAACAGCCCGTCCAACCCCACCGGCGCGGTCTACAGCGGCGACGAACTGGCCGCGCTCGGCGCGGTGCTGCGCAAGCATCCGCAGGTGCTGATCGCCAGC
This sequence comes from Thiobacillus sp. 65-1402, assembly GCF_001897685.1. Classification (GTDB taxonomy): domain Bacteria; phylum Pseudomonadota; class Gammaproteobacteria; order Burkholderiales; family Thiobacillaceae; genus Thiobacillus. The sequence goes on along the minus strand of NZ_MKUG01000212.1, from coordinate 29,717 downwards.
GACGACATGTACGAGCACATCCGCCTCGACGGTGCGCCCTTCGTCAACATCCTCAATGTCTGCCCCGACCTGTACGACCGCACCCTGGTGCTGAACGGCGTGTCCAAGGCCTATTCGATGACCGGCTGGCGCATCGGCTACGCTGCCGGCCCGGAAGCCATCCTGCGCGCGATGACCAACGTGCAGTCGCAGTCGACCTCCAACCCCACCTCGATCTCGCAGGTCGCCGCCGAGGCCGCCTTGAACGGCGACCAGGGCTGCATCACCCCGATGCTCGACGCCTTCAAGGCGCGCCACCGCTACGTCGTCGACGCGCTCAACGCCATCCCCGGCTTCCATTGCGTCGACAGCGGCGGCGCCTTCTACGCCTTCCCCGACGTCCGTCCCGCAATCCAGAACCTGCTGGCGCGCGACGTCATCGAGCAGGGCACCGACATCGCGTTTTCCGAATACCTGCTGGAGTCGGCCGACGTCGCCGTCGTCCCCGGCTCGGCCTTCGGCGCCGAAGGCTACATCCGCCTGTCCTTCGCCACCTCGCAGGCCAACCTCGAAAAGGCGCTCAAGCGCATCGCCCAGGCGATGGCCTGAGCGCGGCACCCGGGCGCGGGCAGGCCATGTTCCAGAAACTCGCCGCCCTGCCCCCTGCCCGCGGCACGCTGAGCTGGCTGCTCCAGCTTGCCTACACCACCTGGCGCCTGTTCGGCCAGAACGGGCTGCAGAACCACGCCGCGGCGACGGCGTTCTACTTCCTGCTGTCGGCCACTCCGCTGCTGCTGCTGCTGAGCTACGCCCTGCAACTGCTGGGCCATGTTGCCGAGAATTCGATACCGGCCACCATCCTGATGGCCGCGCTCTACGATCAGATGCAACTGGACAGCCTCACCGCGCTCGGCTTCATCCCGCGGCAAACCCAGCTCGCGGCCGGCGGCGTCGGCCTCGTCACCCTGGTGCTGTCGTCGCGCGGGCTGGTCAACACGATGCAGGGAGCTTTCCGCATCATTTTTCCCGACCGGAGCAAACGCAATCTGGTGGTGTCGTGGGTGCTGCCGCTGATCATCCTGCCGGTGCTGTTCCTGCTGATGGGGGTGGCCGCGCTGGCCCAGGTCACGCTGTCGTTCCTGGCGCAGAATGACATCATCGGCGCGGGCAACGCGCAGGCACTGCGGACGCTCAACTCGCTGTTCGCCTTCGCCATGGTGTGGGCGCTGCTGTTCGCCGCCTACTGGCGGCTGCCGCGGCGGCATCCGCGCGCGCGCGACGCGGCGGTGTTCGCGCTCGCTGCCACCGTGAGCCTGGGCCTGCTGTTGCTGCTGTTCGGCGCCTTCTTCAAGCTGGAGAACTACCGCAGCCTGTACGGCACGCTCGGCGGCGTGGTGTTCGTGCTGATCGGCGGCTATTTCGCCTTCCTGCTGCTGTACCTGTGGGCACAGGCGCTGTACGCCTACGGCAAGGCCGACATTACCGCGCTGGAAAAACTGTTCCTCGGCGGTAGCGGCGAGGGCGCCGGCAAGCTCGAAGGCTACGTCTTCAGCGACAGCCACCGCCTGCTGGAAAAATACGGCCAGGTGCACCCCGCCGGCCACGCGCTGATCGAGGAAGGCGACGACTCGAAAACCGCCTATTTCCTCTACGCCGGCCGCGCCGCGGTATACAAGAACACCGACGGCGGGCGGCGCCGCCTGGGCGAACTCGGCGAAGGCCAGCTGTTCGGCGAAATGGCCTATCTGCTGAACGAGAAGCGCACCGCCTCGGTCGTCGCCGACGGCGAGATCACCGTGCTGGCGCTGCCGCCGCAGACGCTGGAAGAACTGATGCGCCATTCCGCCCCGCTGTCGCGCCGCATCATCGACATCCTGTGCCAGCGGCTGGAAAGGATGAACCTGGCGAACCCGGGCTGAATTGATTGAACATGGTGTATGGATATACACTATGTTCAACATCCGTCGTCGCCCCGGAAAAACCGGGCGACGACGGCGTGTTCCCCCGGAGCACCCCATGGCCCTGCATTCGCTTTACGTCGACCTCAATTCCTTCTTCGCCTCGGTCGAGCAGCAACTGCGGCCCGAACTGCGCGACCGCCCGCTCGGCGTGCTGCCGGTGATGGCCGACACCACCTGCTGCATCGCCGCCAGCATCGACGCCAAGCGTTTCGGCATCCGCACCGGCACCCCAGTGTGGCAAGCCCGCAAGCTGTGCCGCGACATCGTTTTCGTGCAGGCACGGCCGTCGACCTACGTGGAAATCCACCACCGCATCGTCGCCACCGTGGAATCGTGCACCCCGGTCGGCGCCGTGCTGTCGATCGACGAAATGGCCTGCGACCTGCTGGGCAGCGACCGCGAGGAAGCCAAGGCCATCCGGCTCGGAAAACAAATCAAGCAGGCGATCTACGATCAGGTCGGCGAGGTGCTGCACAGCTCGGTCGGCATCGCGCCCAACCGCTTCCTCGCCAAGACCGCATCCAACATGCAGAAACCGGACGGGCTGGTGGTGATCCGTCAGCACGAGTTGCCACAGCGCCTGTACGGCCTCAAGCTCGGCGCCCTGACCGGCATCGGCCGCGCCATGGAACAGCGCTTCAACCGGCTCGGCATCCACACCGTCGAGCAACTCTGCGCCGCCAGCCGCGACACCCTGCGCCATGCCTGGGGCGGCATCGAGGGCGAGCGCTACTACGCCAAACTGCGCGGCGAAAACCTCGCCCCTGCCCCCACCCAGCGCTCCAGCGTCGGCCATTCGCACGTGCTGGCGCCCGAGCTGCGCGATCCCGATTCCGCCATTGCCGTGCTCTACCGCCTGCTGCACAAGGCCGCGATGCGGCTGCGCCACTACGGCTACTGCGCCGGCGGCCTCGGCCTGCACCTGCACTACATGAAGACCGCCGCCGGCCACCCCCGCTGGGGCGACCAGGCGCGCTTCGCGCCGCACGCCGACACCCTCCGCTTCAACCCCGTGCTGGCCGAACTGTGGCAGCGCCGCCCGCCCGACCCCGGCCCCCTCCTCAAGGTCGGCGTCACCCTCACCGACCTCGTCGAGCACAGCCAGGCCACGCGCGACCTGTTCGACCCCGACGACCACCACGCGGCCCTCAACGGCGTGCTCGACCGGATCAACCAGCGCTACGGCCCCAACACCCTGTACTTCGGCGGCGCCCACCATGGCCGCGGCGCCGCGCCAATGCGCATCGCCTTCAGCCATGTGCCCGAATTGCAGGTGGAAAAAGACGGCTAAGGGTTGACCGAATCGCGCGTCATCACTAGAATGCGCGCTTCCCATTCCCCGATAGCTCAGTCGGTAGAGCGACGGACTGTTAATCCGCAGGTCCCTGGTTCGAGCCCAGGTCGGGGAGCCAGACACAGCAAGGCCCGCAGCGATGCGGGCCTTGTTCATTTCCGGGTTTTGTAGACGGAATTGTAGACAGTTGTCTAATAAACCGCTCCAGGCGCGCTGATCAACACGTCAAAGGAATCGAGATGCAGACAGACCAAATCCTAAGCCACCTGAAAAAGCATGGGCAGTTGCTCGATCTGGAGATCGCGTCGGCAACCGGGATTGCACTGGTTCAAGTACGCAAGTCACTGGCTGATTTGACGGCACGCGGCGAAATCTCCCAGTGCAGCGTCACCCACTTCAATGGCGACAAGCGTGTTGATGGTTTTCAGTGCAGGATTTCGGGCTATGTGCCGCCCGCCGCGCCAGGCCGAAAGGCCGGGCCTACCAAAAGCGTCGCGTCAGACTAGAAACGGGACAGCCATTGAAGAACAGCTCAGAGTGATGTCCTGGCGGTCCAGGAGTCCAGCGGGAGATCCCTTCAGCGAGGGGTGATCCCAGTGGGTTTCAACCAATATCATGGAGCAATACCAGTGACCAACGCACAACGCCGGGCAGCATTGCTCGCCAGCCGCAAGGCCGAAATGGATTCGTCAAGCAACGACAGCAAGCCAGCGCCCAAGCCCGGCAGCGCATTCCACCCCCATGAGGCTAGCGCGTATTACCTTGCTGACGTGAATACGGTCGGCACGTTCAAGATGTTCGCCAGGGACCGCACGCCGCCCGTTTACACCTACGACATCATTACCGTTCACTTTGAATTGAATCCCGACACCGGCACATGGATCTGGTTTGACGGCAAGAAAAACCAATTCCCGCGCAAGACCCAGGATGGCTGGCGTCTTGGCAGCAGAAAGCTGCACGACACCCGCGAAGGCGCAGAAGCCGAGCTTCAGCACGCGATGGCCAAGAACGGCGACCGGGTGACCAAGGTGCATGACCTGCCCGACGATATGACTGCGCTGAAAAAGATCCGTAGCGCCCACCATCCGGACCGCAACCCCGCTGCCGACCAGGACCTCTATCAGGCGGTAGTCGAGAAGTTGGACAGGATGCGCGCGCAAGCCCAGTGAACCATAACGAAGCCTGGCAGAACCTAAACCACATAATTCCTAATATGCCGGCTTTTCGAGAATTGGAAGCTGGACTTGTTCAGGGCTTCCCCGGCGTCTCGGTGTAGCGCGCCAGGATCAGCGAACCGGCAGCCTCCGCCGCGAGTGGCGGCGAGAAACGGTAGCCCTGCACCTTGCGGCAGCCCAGCGCGATCACGCGTTCGAGCTGCCCGTCGTTCTCCACCCCTTCGGCGATCACGCCCATGTTGAAGTTGCGGGCGATGGCGATGATCGTCGACACCATCTCCACGTCCTCGATCCCCGGGGTCAGGCGATTGACGAAGGCGCGGTCGATCTTCAGCGCATCGAAGGGGAAGTTCTGCAGATAGCTCAGCGATGAATAGCCGGTGCCGAAGTCGTCGACATAAAGATGCAGTCCGCGCGCCTTGAGATCGAGCAGGATTTTGTGCGCGGTTTCGCGATTGTGCACCAGCACGCTTTCGGTGATTTCCAGAGCAAGGCAATGCGGATCGACCCCGGTTGCGGCGATCGCCGCGTCGATCCGCTCCACCAGGTTCGGCTGCAGGAACTGCTTGGCGGACAGATTGACGCTCATATACAGATCCGGCCGCTGGGGAAAATCCCGGCGCCACGCCTGGAGTTGGCGGCAAGCCTCCGTCAGCACCCAATGGCCGATGTCGTTGATGAGCCCGGTTTCTTCCGCCAGCGGGATGAATTCGGCCGGCGAAACCAGGCCACGATCGGGGTGGGCCCAGCGCGCCAGGGCCTCGAAGCCGAGCACCTCGCCGCGGATTGCGTCGACGATGGGCTGGTAATGGACGCGCAGTTCTCCGCGTTCCACTGCCCGCCGCAGTTCCGATTCCAGCGTCAGTTGCGCCACGGCGCGCAGATGCATGCGTTCGTCGAACAAGACCGTGTGCCCCGTGCCCGTGGATTTGGCGCGGTACATCGCGGTGTCGGCGTCGCGCAGCAGGTCGGCGGCGTTGTGGTCGCCCTGTGCGCCGACAACGATGCCGATGCTCACGGAAACAAATATCTCGCGGCCTTCGAGCATGATCGGCGGCTGCAACACAGTATGCAACCGGTCGGCTACGCGCAGCGCGTCGGCGGGTTCCGCCACATCTTTGAGCAGAATCGTGAACTCGTCGCCGCCCATGCGGGCGATCGTGTCCTCGGGCCGCATGCAGGCGTGGATGCGCTCGCCCACTTCGAGCAGCAGTTGATCCCCCAGCGTATGGCCGAGGCTGTCGTTGACTGTCTTGAAGCGGTCGATATCCAGGTAGAGCACGGCGCAGCGCAGCGCCGGGTGCCGCTCGCCGTGGCGCAGGCGCTGTTCCAGGCGGTCCATGAACAGGGTCCGGTTCGGCATCCGGGTCAGGCCATCGTGATAGGCGTGGTAGCGCAGCTGCTGTTCGGCCTGGTGCTGCTGGATCATGCCGCCGACGGCATGCGCGGCGGCAGTGATGAACTGCAGTTCCGCCGGCGTCTGCCGATGGTGTGCGTCCACATAGAGATTCAGCACGCCCAGCAGCTTCTCGTCGAACAGGATGGGCGCGCAATAGTGCCCGTGCTCCGACATGCCGGGATAATGGACCTCGTGCCGGTCATCGACGCAATCGACGAACAGCAATTCCTGGGTCGCCGCCGCCCGCCCGCACAGGCAATGGCCCATCTCGACGGTATCGCAGGCCTGCACGATGTTCGCGGACAATTTGTGCCGAGCGGCCATGCGCAGCTTTCCGGATGCCGCGTCGGCCAGGAAGATGCTGCCGGTACCGTGCAGGGACAGCCAGGGCGTCGAGAGAATCAGCTCCAGCGCAAACTGCAGGCGCTGCTCGAAGGGCGCCGGACGCATCGAGGTTTCCAGCAATTCCGCCAGAACCCGCTGCGTGTGATAGTCCCGGTTGATCTTGTCCTCCGCCGCCTTGCGCTCGCTGATGTCGCGCACACAGGCGCTGAAGCAGGGCGTCCCGGCGACACTGATGCGGGCGATGAAGACTTCGATGGGAAACTCGTGGCCGTCGCGGTGCAGGCCGGTCAGTTCGACGCGGCGGCCGATCAGTATTGCCGCATCGTTCTCCAGGCTGCGCTGCAGGCCCGTTTCGTGCTGGACGCGGAAGCGCTCCGGGATGATGGTTTCCGAAAGAGAGCGGCCCAGCACCTGGGTGCGCGGCCAGCCGAAGGTCTGCTCGGCCTGGAAATTCCAGTCGATGATCTCGTTTCTGGCATTGATCGCGACAATGCCGTCGAGCGAGGCGTCGAGGATTGCGCGCGTGCGCTCCTCGTGCTCTTCCAGCGCATCGTGGACAGCGCCGTTCTCGTCGATCCGGCGCCGCAGCTGGCGGGCAGCGGCGCCGATGCCGACCAGGCCAAACAGCCAGAGCCCGCCATGACCGGCCACCAGCGCGTTGACGCGCCGGTCGGCGGCGGCATTGAGCGGAGCAAGCGGCACCGACACACTGACGCCGCCGGCCAGATCGCCTTCCCGATATCCCTGCTGAATATGGCAGGCGAGGCACTTTCCCCCCATCCTCATCGGCCGGATCAGGCGCAGATAGGGGGCTGCGTCGATTGCGGCGATTCCCGTGACTTCCTCGACCCCCTGCTGGAACTGCGCCAGCGCTTTCGCTTCCCAGGGGTCGGGCCGGTTCTGCGGATTGATCGGCCTGAGACCGCTCAGATGGCCGCGCACACGATGGTGCTCGGCTGCGAGTTCGTTGAACTGGCGCACCATCAGCGCCGGATTGATGAGCGTCAGCACGCGCCCGGAGGGCGTGCGCACATCGCGCTCCGGAAAATTGGTCCCATAGGGGTCGACCGGATTCTCCGGGGTGACGGGCACATACACGCCGCCATGCCGGGAGGCCCAGTTGCGGAAGGCCCAGTCCTTGAAAAAATTCGCCCGCAGCTCGACCCTGGCCTGTTCGAGCACCAGTTCGCGCACCTGCACGATGTTCCACGCCAGGGACAGCACGGCTACCAGCGTCCAGAACGCCGCCAGCACGATCGCCCACGGCACCACCGGCACCCCGCCGGTGCGGATCGCCGCGGCACGACCGCCGTTGTCCGTTAGCGCTACGTCCATCGTCCAGTGCCCAGTCGCTAGATTGATTCCCCTATTGCGACAAAAACACCGATGACTTTAAGGTCTTGCAAACCGCCCCGCGGCAGCATGCGCCCGCACAACCGGTCTTGTTCAGGCCCAGTACTTCGCCTTGTCCGGCAGCACCCAGCGCACCCCGCCGCGCGGGTCTTCCTTGTCGCCGCGGTAGCGCGGGATCAGGTGGATATGCAGATGCGGCACGGTCTGCCCGCCGGCCAGGCCATGGTTGATGCCGATGTTGTAGCCGTCCGGCTGGTGGTGCTTGTCCAGCAGGTCTTTCGCCTGCGCCATCGCCTTCAGCAAGGCGGCCTGCTCGGCTTCGCTGGCCTCGAACAGGGTGGCGAAATGGCGGCGCGGGATGACGACGGTGTGGCCGAGCGAAACCGGGAAGCCGTCCCGGTAGGCGACGACAAGCTCGTCCTCGACAAGGATGCGGCGGGGGTCAAGCGTGCAAAAGGGACAGGGTTTGGGATTGGATGGGGACATGCTTTGGGTGTGCTCGTCTTGCGGTCGGAAAATGGGCAACGGGCCGGGCGCGTTGCCTGCCCGGCCGGAAGTGCGGCCGGGCGCCTCTTCTGAACCGAGTGTAACCGATGCGGCTGGCCGGTTCAGCCGCTGGCTAGGCAGGCCACGGCAGCTTGCCCGTCACCTGAAACACGCCGAGCGGGAAATCATGGATATCCCGGCCGCGGGCCGCGCGAAACCGGACGCGTTCGCCGGTAAGCTCGCACAGCCAGACCTCCTGGGAAACCGGTTCGGGTTTTGCCAAGGCACGGGGCGTAAACAGCGCCAGGTTGATGCCACCCTCCGGATCGCGTGCAGAAAAGAATTCGAACGCTTCGATGCCGGCCGCGCGCATGCCGGATCCGAGCGCCTGACTTGCACGGTAATCCGATGGGCCGCTGAGCGCATCCCGATACCGGGCAAAAGGCGACGCTTGCAGTCGCAGGCCGGCGGCCGTCCGGTATTCCGCCCCGAACAGGGTGTGCTGGGTGTCGAGTTTGCCCGCGGGCGGCGTGGCCATGCCGAACCAGAAGACAAAGCGGTAGTAGGCTGCTTCGGCAAGCACTGTTCGGGTGTCCAGCGAACCGTAAAACAGGCTGGGCTCGCTGCGTGCACCGAAACGGGAGCCGTGCTTCAGCGGGGGGTAACGGAACGGGGTCGCCAGCAGGTAGTGAAGCTGCGCGGTTCCCTTGCGCAGAGGCGGCTTGGTGGCTTCCAGCATGTCTTCCAGCGCGGCCTGCCGTTCGAGTGAACTAACCAGCTGGCTGGTCGCTATCTGTTCCTGGCTTTCCACCAGGCGCAACAGCACACCCGACAGTTCGACTGTCCTGGCGCTTGCCAGACAGTCCACCCAATCCACCACTTACAGCTTGCCCCGCATGGCATCCAGATATTCCAGCACGGCGGTCAGTCCCTGCACGGTTTTCAACTGATCGGCCGGGATGCCGCCGGTATGAAGGTTTTCGGTCTGCATCCAGTGCCGCATCTGCTGGGGATTGCCGCCCGCCAGCACGTAGAGCGCGCGGTAGCAGCGGATGAACAGCAGCGCCAGTTCGCCGGCCTTGCTGCCGGGATCGATGCGGCCGCGGCTGATGGCGGTGCGGTCCTTGCCGATGATGGCGCCGAGGTCGGCCTGGCTCATGCCCAGTTGCTTGCCCGCATTCACTAAGGCTTCTGACAGGACACCGGCTTGGTCGACGTCGGGGACGACTGCGAGGCTCACGGGATACTCCTTAAGTCACGACGCATGTTTATATTGAGCATTTTATGCAGTATTTGTTTATTTTGCACAATTTATTTTTCCTGCCTGACCCACACTTCGTCACGATTGACGCCTGCCTACCTAAGATCAAAATGCAAATGGAGGATTTCATCATGTTCGCCAATCGCCACCAGGCTGCCGACCGGCTCGCTGACGCCCTGCAGGCCTACCAGGGCCGGCATCCGCTGATCCTCGCCATCCCGCGCGGCGCGGTGCCGATGGGACTGCGGCTGGCCCAGGCGCTGGACGGCGAACTCGATGTGGTGCTGGTGCGCAAGCTGCGCGCGCCGTTCAATCCGGAATTCGCCATCGGCTCGATCGACGAGTCGGGCTGGAGCTACATTGCCGACTACGCCGAATCCGTCGGCGGCACGCCGGCCTACCTGGCCCGGGAAAAGCAGGCCCAGCTCGACACCATCAGAAAACGGCGCGCGCAGTACACCCCGCTCAGGCCGCCGATCGACCCGGCCGGGCGCACCGTCATCGTGATCGACGACGGACTGGCCACCGGGGCAACGATGATTTCCGCGCTGCATGCGCTGCGCGCGCAGCAGCCGGCAAAGCTGATCTGCGCGGTGCCGGTGGCGCCGCCGGACACGCTGGAGAAGATCCGCTCCTACGCCGACGAGGTGGTGTGCCTGTCGACGCCGATGCAGTTCCAGGCAGTGGGGCAGTTCTATGCGGATTTCCCGCAGGTCGAGGATGCGGAGGTCGAAGCGATTTTGAAGCAGGCCACAGCTAGCGCGGCTTCACCCGCACGCCGTCCTTGATCGTCTCGTCGGGGTGCGCCACCACCCGGTCGCCGGCCTTGAGTCCTGCCGCCACCTGGGTGGCGAGCCCGGCGCGCTGACCGATCCCGACCGGCACCAGGCGCGCGCGGCGGCCGTCCAGCACGAACGCCGCCCAGCCCTCGCCCTGCCGGAACAGCGCGCTGGTCGGCAGCTGCAGCACGTCCCGGCCTTCCCACAGCACGAAGCGCGCCTCCACCCGGTAGCCGTCGCCGAGCCGCGCCCACGCCTCGCGCGGCGAACTGAAATCGACGATGACGCGCACCCGCTGCTCCTCGACGCCGAGCGCTGAAATCTTGGTGAAGCCGCTCGGCTCGACCACCCGCACGCGGCCTTCGAGCGGCCGCTCGCCGCCCCAGCGGTCGAGGATGACTTTCGAGCCGGGCGCGATCTTCACCGCGTGGGCGGACAGCACCTCGACCTCGACTTCCAGGCTGGCGGGGTCGCCGATTTCGAGCAGCGGTTGGCCGGTTGCCACCGCGCCCTCGCTTTCGTGCAGCAGCTTCAATACGTGGGCGGCGACCGGCGCCCGCACCTGCACCTGCTCGGCCGTGCCGCCGGCCTGCAGACGGGCGGTGCCGGCGACGGCCGCACGCGCGGTCGCCAGGTCGAAGTGCGCCACTCGCACCGCATGCTGCGCAGCGGCTTCGGCGGCGCGGGCGCGGGTTTCCGCGGTGCGCGCGGCGTCGAGCGCCTGGGCGGAGAGGAAATTCGATTGCCGCAGCGATTCGGCGCGGGCGCGCTCCTGCTGCGTCAGCTGCGCCGCAGCGCGGGCGGCGCGGACGTTTTCCTGCGCCGCGGCGAGCGCGGCCTGGGCGGCGCTCGCCTGCGCCTGCGCCTGGGCGCGGGCGCGCGGATCGAGCGCCGCCGCACGCGCCGGTTCGATCACCGCGATCGCCTGCCCGGCGGCGACGGCGTCGCCGGCCTTGAGGCCGATGCGGCGCACAAAACCCGCCACCGGCGCCGACACGGTGTAGCGCTCGCGCACCCGCGTCTTGCCCTCCTCCTCCACCGTCACCGCGAGCGGCGCGCGCTTCACTTCGGCGAGGTCGACCAGCACGGCGCGCGGCATGAAACCGTAGGCCAGCCCCGCCACCACCACGGCAGCGGTTGCCAGCATTCCGATTTTTGCGCGCAGCCGCATGTTTCCCCGTTGCCCTATTCGCGAGTTTTCAATACCGCCACCAGATCGAGCCGGCCGAGGCGATGCCACAGCAGCAGCCCGGACAGCAGCGCGGAGACGATGACGACGGAAGCGCCCATGGCATAGTTTTCCGGCGTCAGGATCAGCGGCAGCCGGTACAGCTCGCTCTGGAACGCCACCACCAGGATGCCGACCAGGCCGATGCCGACCACGAAGCCGGCCGGAATCGCCGCCAGCGTCAGCAGCGCCAGTTCCCCCAGCAGGATATAGGCGATCTCGCCGCGGGTGAAGCCCAGCACGCGCAGGCTGGCAAGCTCGCGGCCGCGCTCGGAAAGGCCGATGCGCGCGCTGTTGTAGACCACGCCGAAGCCGATGGCGCCGGCCAGCAGGGTCGCCACCAGGTTGTAGAACAGGATGAACTCGCCGATGGTGGCGTAGAAGCTCTGGATCGCCGCCCGGTTGGCGACCATGCCGAGCACGCGCGGGCGCGCGTGCAGCTTTGCGTAGAGTTCGGCCTCGCTGCCGGGCCGCACCGCCAGATAGGCGCCCGACACCGCGCCGCCCTCGCGCATCAGGGCATTCAACGAATCCTGCTGCATGTAGGCCGACACCCCGAGAAACTGTCTGGTGATGCCGAGCACCGGCACCTGCCGCACCGGGCGGCTGCCTTCGAGGATTTCCACCGTCAGCAGGTCGCCCGGCTTGACGTGCAGGATCGCGTTGGCCAGGTGGTCGGTGAGCACCACGCCGCCCGGCGGCACCGCCACCGGCTGCAGCTTGCGGTCGAGCGAGCGGTGCAGCTGGCCCTCGGGCTGGATGCCGAAGATCGCGCCGCGGTGACGGTACTGCCCGAAGCGCAGGATCGCCGGCACGTCGCGAAAACCCTCGACGAAATCGACGCCCGGCAGCGCCGCCAGCTCGTGCAGCGCACGGCCGGAAGTCGGCTCGATGAAGGAGAGCGCCAGATCCTCGCGCGAGGCCTGGCGGAACTGCACGTCGACCATGAAATCGATCGCGCCCTTCTGGTAGTTGCCCACCATCATCAGACCGCAGGCGCAGGCGATGCCGAGCACGGTCAGCAGCGACTTCAGCGGATGGCGCCCGATGTGGCGCAGCACCATGCGCGTCGGCGCGGCAAGCCAGCGCGCAGGGCCGATGCGCTCGACCAGCGAGGTACGGTAGGCCACCGGCATTTCCGGACGCATGCCCTCGGCCGGCGGCAGCCGCACCGCGCGCACCACCGAGAGCAGCGTGCCGCTGACCGCCGCCAGGCAGCTGACCCCCAGAGCGATCAGAATCACCCCGGCATTGAGCCGGTAGTCGAGATAGGGAAAGCGGAACGTCGTTTCGGTGTAGACGTGCGACAGCCCCTGGCCGAACCAGGCGCCGAGCGCCACCCCCGCCGCCACGCCGAGCAGCGCCATCATGAGCACCAGCTTGACGAAGTGGCCGCCGATCGCCGCATAGCCGTAGCCGAAGGCCTTGAGGATGGCGATCTGATCGCGCTGCAGCGCGATCAGCCGGCCCAGCACCACGTTGAGCAGGAAGGCGGCGACGCCGAGGAAAATGGCCGGGAACACGACGGCCATGGTGCGCAGCTGCTTCAGCTCCTCGCGCAGGAAACGGTTGGAGAACTGGTCGCGGCGGCCGTAGGCGCCGGTGCCGCCGTAGTCCGCCAGGATGGCATCGACGCGGTCGATCACGTCCTGTTCGCGGGCATCGCGCGCCAGCGTCAGGCTGACCTGGTTGAACGCGCCCTCCATGTCGTAGGCGGCGGCGAGCGCGCTGCGTCCCATCCACAGCACGCCGTAGCGCTTGAAGTCGGGGAACATGGCGCCGGGCGCGATCTGGTAGACGTATTCCGGCGACACCGCGACGCCGACCACGGTGAGCCGCTTGCGCTTGCCGTTGATGATCGCGGCGAGGGTGTCGCCCGGCTGCAGGCCGTGGGCGTCGGCGAAGGTGTCGGACAGCACCGCCTCGTCCGCACTCCATGGCTGCACGCTGCGTCCGCGCTTGAGATACAGCCGGTTGAGCTGCGCCGCACCGACGTCCGGCAGCGACAGCAGCTGGCCGGTGACGGGATCGGAAAACCCTGCCACCTCCAGCTTCACTCCGGCCTTCACCCGCGTCTCCATGCGCTCCACCCCGGGAATCGCGGCGATCCGCTCGGCCACCGGCTCGGGCGCGCGCTTGAGGCTTTCGAACACGTCGGCGAAACGGTATTCAGCATAGAAGCGGTCGCGCGTAGCGACCAGCGAATCGTAAGTCGAGAGCGACATCGCCATGGTGGCGACGCCGCCCATGATCACCGCGGCGATCGCCAGCACCTGGCCGCGCAGATGCCACAGATCGCGGAAGAGTTTGCGGTCGAGGGCCTTCACGCCGTCAGCGGGCCGCGCGCGCGTCCCAGCTCCGGTAAAACACGCGCTTCATCGCGTACACGGCGAACAGGTAGGCGGCCGCGATGCCTGCGAGCACGGCGTAGAACGCGGCCGGCGGCGGGACGAATCCCAGCTGCGCGCCGAGGCGCGTCAGGGGCAGCGCGATCGCCACCGCGACCACCAGCAGGGACAGCGCGGCCAGCGCCGGATGCGGCCGGCTGGCGAACGGGTTGCCGCGGGTGCGGATGACGAAGATCACCAGCACCTGGGTCACCACCGACTCGACGAACCAGCCGGTGTGGAACAGCGCCTCGCCGGCATGGAATACACCGAGCATGACGTAGAACGTCAGGAAATCGAACACGGAGCTGACCGGCCCCAGGGTGAGCATGAAGTTGCGGATGAAATGCATGTCCCAGGTTCGCGGCCTGGCCAGCGCCGCTTCATCGACGCTGTCGAGCGGAATGGCGATTTCGGACAGATCGTAGAGGAAGTTGTTGAGCAGAATCTGGAGCGGCAGCATGGGCAGGAACGGCAGCAGCAGCGTCGCGCCGGCCATGCTGAACATGTTGCCGAAGTTGGAGCTGGTTCCCATCATGATGTACTTGGTGACGTTGCCGAAGGTGCGCCGCCCCTCCCGCACCCCCGCATGCAACACCTGCAGGTCGTGCTCCAGCATGATCAGGTCGGCAGCCTCCTTCGCCACGTCCACCGCGCTGTCCACCGAGATGCCGACGTCCGCCGTGTGCAGCGCGGGCGCATCGTTGATGCCGTCGCCGAGGAAGCCGACCACGTGGCCGCGTGCGCGCAGCGCGGCCAGGACACGGGTCTTCTGCGCCGGCGTGATGCGGCAGAATAGATTGGCGCCCTGCGCCCGCGCCTGCAGCGCCGCATCGTCGAGCTGCGCGATCTCGCCGCCGGTCAGCACGCCGCTGACCGCCACGCCGAGCTGCGCGCAGATGTAGCGGGCGACGAACTCGTTGTCGCCGCTGACGATCTTCAGCGCGATGCCGTCCTGCGCCAGCGCGGCCAGGGCCGGCGCGGCGCTGGCCTTGGGCGGGTCGAGGAAGGCGGCAAAGCCGCTGAACACCAGATCCGCCTCGTCGCCGAGGACGGCATGATCGTGCTGCGGCGGCTCGCTGCGCCAGGCGATGCCGAGCACGCGGAAGCCGTCGCGGCTCAGCGATTCGAACAGGGCCTGGATGCGGGCGCGGGCGGCGGCGTCCAGCGCATGCTGCCGGCCGTCCGCTTCGTAGCCGGTGCACAGGCGCAGGATGTCTTCCGGCGAGCCCTTGACCGCCAGGGTGCGCTGGCCGCCCTGCTCCAGCAGCACCGACACCCGGCGCCGCTCGAAATCGAACGGCACCTCGTCGATCTTGCGCCAGCTGCCGACGTCGACGTGGCGGTGGGCGAGGATGGCGTCGTCGAGCGGGCTCCTGATGCCGGTTTCGAAATAGCTGTTGAGATAGGCAAGTTCCAGCACCCGGCCGCTGTCCCTGCCGGCGGCATCGACGTGCCGCTCCAGCCGGATGCGGCCCTCGGTGAGGGTGCCGGTCTTGTCGGTGCACAGCACGTCGATGCCGCCCAGATCCTGTACCGCCGACAGCCGTTTGACGATGACGCGGCTGCGCGCCAGCCGCATGGCGCCCTGCGACAGGGTGACCGACACCACCATCGGCAGCAGTTCCGGCGTCAGCCCCACCGCCAGGGCGACGGCGAACAGGAAGGACTCCAGCAGCGGACGCTGGAACAGCGCATTCACCAGCAGTACGAACAGCACCAGCAGCAGGGTCAGGCGCAGGATCAGGTTGCCGAAGTCCCGGGTGCCCCGCTCGAAGGCGGTGCGCGGCGGCCGCCGCGCCAGGGTGTCGGCGATCTCCCCCAGTGCCGTATCCGATCCGGTGCGCGCCAGCACGACCCGGGCGGAGCCGCTGACGATCGACGTGCCCATGAAAACGGCGTTGGTCGCCGCCGCGATGCCGCCGTCGGGGTCGCGCTCCGGTTCGAGGTCCGCCGCATGCTTTTCCACCGGATAGGATTCGCCGGTCAGCAGCGCCTGGTTGACGAACAAGTCGCGCGCCTCCAGCACCCGGGCGTCGGCGGGGACCAGATCGCCGGCCGCCAGCAGCACCACGTCGCCCGGGACCAGATCGGCCACCGCCGCCTCGTGCGTCTGCCCGTCCCGCACGACGCTGGCGCGCAGGGCGACCTGGCGTTTGAGGCGATCGACGGCGCGGCCGGCGCGGTATTCCTGGACGAAGTCGAGCGTCACGCTCATCAGCACGATGACGTCGATGACGACGAAGCTGCGCATGTCGCCGAGGAAGCCGGCGATGGCGCTCGCCGCCAGCAGCACCAGCACCAGCGGATTGCGGAAGCGGGCGAAGAACGCCAGCAGCCAGGCCCGCTCGGCCCGCGGGCGCAGCAGATTCGGGCCGCTGCGGGCCAGACGGGCGGCGGCTTCGGCAGCGTCCAGGCCTTCGGGCCGGGTGTTCAGCGCGGCCAGGAGTTCGGCCAGAGGCTGCTGCCAGAGACGCTCGGGAGGCTGTCTGTCCGGCGTTGGCATGGCGTTACCAGCTCAATTCGCGTGCCGCCTTCTTCGCGGCGTTGCTGCGAATATCGGCAATGCGGCCGTCCGACAGGCGGATCACGCGGTCGGCCATGTCGGCGATGCCGGCGTTGTGGGTGATCAGCACGGTCAGCGTGCCGAGTTCGCGGTTCACCTTTTCCAGCACCTCCAGCACCACCACGCCGGTGGCCGAATCGAGCGCGCCGGTCGGCTCGTCGCACAAGAGCACCGCCGGATTCTTGGCGATGGCGCGGGCGATCGCCACCCGCTGCTGCTCGCCGCCAGACAGCTGCGCCGGGAAGTGATCGAGCCGTTGGCCCAGCCCCACCAGCGCCAGCGCGTCTTCGGGGCGCATCGGCGCGGTGGCGATCTCGGTCACCGCGGCGACGTTTTCGCGCGCGGTGAGGCTGGGGATCAGGTTGTAGAACTGGAACACGAAGCCGACGTGTTCGCGGCGGAAGCGGGTGAGATCGGCCTCGGACGCGCCGGTCAGCTTGTGGTCGAGGTAGTAGACCTCGCCGCCGGAGGGCGCGTCGAGCCCGCCGAGGATGTTCAAGAGCGTCGACTTGCCGCTGCCCGAGGCGCCGAGCAGCACCACCAGCTCGCCGCGATAGAGCGTGATGTCGATGCCGCGCAGCGCCTGCACCTCGACCTCGCCCATGCGGTAGACCTTGGTGAGGCCGCGGGCGGCGAAAACGGCGTTGGCTGGGTCGGCAGGCATGCGGCTCATCTTGCCATGGCTCATGAAAGCGGTGTGGGAGTACCCGCAGGGGGTAGGCCGTGCTTGTAAGCCGCTGAAGCGGCAACAATCACGCTCGCCCGCCCCGCGCCGATGCCGTAAAGAGTGCCCGTGTGCGAAATTCGGGGCGCGTACCCATGGGGCATCAAGGCGCCCCTCCTAGCGGGAGCGTTGCTGCGCCGGCAGATGCTCCGCGAACCAGGCTGCGGCCTGGCGCGCCACCGCCTCCAGCGTGCCGGCCTCCTCGAACAGGTGGCTGGCGCCGGGAACGATCGCCAGTTCCTTTTCGCATTGCAGCTGGTCATAGGCCTGCCGGTTGAGTTCGATCACGCCGTCGTCGAGGCCGCCCACCAGCAGCAGGGTCGGCGCTGTCACGCTCCCCAGAGCTGCGCGGTCCGCCAGATCGGGGCGGCCGCCGCGCGAGACCACGGCGCGCGCCTGGCCGCCCAGAACGGCGGCGGCTTCGAGCGCAGCGGCGGCGCCGGTGCTGGCGCCAAAGAAACCGAGCGGCAGTTCGCGGGCGGCGGGCTGCGAAACCGCCCAGTGCGCCGCTTGCAGCAGGCGTCGGGTCAGCAGCGCGATGTCGAAGCGCCGCGAATAATCGCGGTCTTCTTCTGCCGTCAGCAAATCCATCAACAGGGTGCCGACGCCGGCCTGCCGCAGCACGCCGGCCACCTGGTTGTTGCGCGGCGAATGGCGCGACGAGCCGCTGCCGTGGGCGAACAGCACCAGCCCGACGGCGGCGTTGGGAATCTCCAGCATGCCGTCGACGGTCGCGTTGCCGGCCGGGATGCGGACCAGGCTGGCAGCGCTCATGCGCGGTCCTCGCGGTGCATGGCGACCGGGATGCGGCGGTTGCCGAAGGGATGGCCGAACGCGCCGAAACGGCCGGCGATGGCGCTGCCGCAATGCGGGCAATCGCCGTCGGGGGTGAGTTTGTAATCGTCGATGCGATACCAGTCGCGCACGATCAGCGGCGCATGGCAGCCGGGGCAGTACGTGGTGCCGCCCGTGGTGTCGTGCACGTTGCCGGTATAGGCGTAATGCAGACCGGCCTGCAGCGCGATGTCGCGCGCGCGGGTCAGCGTGGCGGCCGGCGTCGGCGGCACGTCGCGCATCTTCCAGTCGGGGTGGAAGGCGGAGAAGTGCAGCGGCACGTCGGGCCCGAGCTCGCGCAGGATCCACCGGCTCATCGCCTCGATCTCGGCGTCGGAATCGTTGTGGCCGGGGATCAGGAGCGTGGTGATCTCGAACCACGTATCCGTCTCGCGCTTCAGGTACGTCAGCGTGTCGAGCACCGGCTGCAGATGGGCGCCGGTCAGCTGGACGTAGAAATCGTCGGTGAAGGCCTTGAGGTCGACGTTGGCCGCGTCCATTTTCGCGAAGAACTCGCGGCGCGCTTCCTCGGTGATGTAGCCGGCGGTGACCGCCACGGTCTTGAGGCCGCGCGCATGGCAGGCGTCGGCCACGTCCATCGCGTACTCGGCGAAGATGACCGGATCGTTGTAGGTGAAGGCCACGCTCTTGCAGCCGCTCTTTTCGGCCGCGGCGGCGATCTCGTCCGGCGAAGCCCGGTCCATCAGCGTGTCGGTCTCGCGCGATTTGGAGATGTCCCAGTTCTGGCAGAACTTGCAGGCCAGATTGCAGCCGGCGGTGCCGAAGGAGAACACCGAGCTGCCGGGATAGAAGTGGTTGAGCGGCTTCTTCTCGATGGGATCGACGCAGAAACCGGACGAGCGGCCGTAGGTGGTGAGCACCATCTTGCCGCCTTCCATCTTGCGCACGAAGCACAGCCCGCGCTGGCCCTCGTGCAGCTTGCAGAAGCGCGGGCAGAGGTCGCATTCGATGCGGCCGTCCGGCAGCACGCGCCACCAGCGCGCGGGGTAATGCGATTCAGGAATGCTCATGGCGTCGCGTCTCCTCCTTCCACTTCGTGACGCTGTAGCGCGCCAGGCGCACGCTTTCGGACCAGAAATCCGCGGGCAGCCCGGCCTTGCGCTTGAGTTGGGCCAGAAAATCGGCGGGCTCGGGCAACTGTTCCCATACCTGCGGCAGGAAAGTGCTTCTGAAATGCCGGAACTCCAACACCACGCCGTCGACGTGCGGCCGCAACGCGGCCAGCGCCGAGGCTTCATCGCTCACCGCCAGCGTTTCGGCCGGCGACAGCAGCGACACCTCGACCCGGATTTCCTCGAACTCGTCGCGGCCCAGCGGCATGAAGCGCGGGTCGCGGAACGCCGCCGCCGCCGCATTCTCGCGCACGTCGATTTCCAGCGGGCGGTGCGCTTCCAGGGTGCCGATGCAGCCGCGCAACTCGCCCTGCCGGGTCAGGGTGACGAAGCTCGCGCCCGGTTCCTGCAGCCAGGCGGCCTTGACGGGATTCGCCGTCGCCCGCCCCAGCCGGGAGGCAATTTCCGAACGCGCCAGCTTCAGCAAGGCCGAGCCTTTTTCCGCATCCGGCCGGTCGGTGCCGGCTGCGGGCTCGAACGCGAAGGCGGCATAGCCGACCACCCGCTCGGGATCGCCGGCGGCGTCGCTGGAATTGCGCACGTCCAGCTTGACCGCATGCAGGCCATGCTTCCTGGCCGCCAGCAGCAGGCCGTTGATCGGCGTGGCCCCGCAGGCCTGTTCGTGATCGAGCTGCGTATCCAGCGCCAGGATCGCGTCCACGGTCTCGCCGTCCGCCTTGCGGGCGGCCGCATCGGGCAGAAAATGCGACAGGTCGGAACTGACCACGATCAGCGTCTCGTCGCCGCCCCATGCCCGTTCCAGCACCTCGGCCACCTCGGCCGCGGTCGCCGCGCCCACCACCAGCGGCAGCAGCAGGAAATCGCCCAGCACCTGCTGCAGGAAAGGCAGCTGCACTTCCAGCGAATGCTCCATCCGGTGCGCCGCGGCGCTTGCGCCCACCTGCGGCAGATCGGCGAGGCGCCGCATGCCCTCGCGATCCAGCAGGATTTCGCCGAGCGGAGTGGCAAAGCGCTCCGCCTCGGGCAGCGCCAGCCCGCGCACGTAGACGCGGTGGGCGGGGCCGAGCAGCACCACCCGGCGAATACGCCCGCGCCCATCGCCCAGGCGCGCATAGGCGCTGGCGGCGACGGCGCCGGAATACAGGTAGCCGGCGTGCGGCACGATCAAGGCCTTGGGCGCTCGCGGCGCCGCGCCCGACCGGGCATGCGCCAGCAGTTCGGCAAGCGTTTGCCGGAGCGCGACGGGGTTATCCGGATAGAACGATCCCGCAACGGCGGCAGGGCGGGTGGTGTGCATACGCAATCCTTCCAACTACCAGTTTAGTCAATGCGGGGAAACCGGCGGAATTTCAAGCCCGGCTGCCGGAAATCCGCGCCATCCGGTAACCTTGCCGGGAACCCGGGAATTCTCGCCATAATGGCGTGGGCGAGGCAGCCCGGATCGCCATTGTTTCGATCATCAGGAGGGATATGGGCTCACCCAGGCAAGCGACCGACGAAGGCGCGCTGTTGAAGGCGATCCTGCAGGAATCGGCCACCGAGCTTATGGTATTCGACGCGGACACCCTGCAGATCGTCCAGGCCAACCCGTCCGCGGCACACAACCTGCAGTATCCGCTCAAGTCCTTGCAGAAGCTGACGCCGCTGGACGTGCTGGCGCCCGAGGACACGCAGACGTTCCACACCCTGCTTGCCCTGCTGAAAAGCGGGAAGAAGCGCCGCATCGCGCTGAATGCGCACTGCCGCCGCCGCGACGGCAGCCGCTACCCGGTCGAGGCCCGGTTATCCTGCGCGACCCATCGCGGCCAGCCGGTTTTCATCTGCATTGCCGACGACATCAGCCAGCGCGAAGCAACGCGGCAGGCGCTGGCGCACTCGGCCTCCGACCTGCGCGCGATCGTGGCGCATATCCCCGGCATGGCCTATCAGGTGCTGCGCAAGCACGACGGCACCACCTCGCTGCGCTACGTCAGCGAGCAATCCGCGCAGCTGCTCGGCATCAAGGCGCCTGCCCTGCGCGCCCATCCGGAACGCTTCGCCGGGCTGATCCTGGAGGAAGACAAGGCCGATTACCTGGCCCGGCTGGCCGCAGCAGGCGGCAGCCACATGACCTTCAACTGGGAAGGCCGCATCTGGATGGAAGCCTGGAAGGACGTGAAATGGGTCAACCTCCGCGTCAGCCGGCGCGAAGCGCCGGACGGCCTGATCTGGGACGGCATCATGCTGAACGTGACGCACAGCAAACAGGCCGAGGCGGAAATCCGGCGTTCTCGGGCGCAGCTGAGTGCGCTGGCCGCGCACGTCGAGGCGGTCAAGGAACAGGAGCGCCTGCACCTTGCCCGCGAGGTGCACGACGACCTCGGCGGCAATCTCACCGCGATCAAGATCGGCCTCTCCTGGCTCAAGCGGCATCTGCCGCCCGGCGAGGCCGGCCTGATCGAACGCACCGCCTATCTGGACAACGTGGTCGACCAGACCATCGAAGCAACGCACCGCATCGCGTCCAACCTGCGCCCCGCCATGCTGGATTTCGGCATCGTGTCGGCCATCGACTGGCAGCTGCAGCGGTTCAGCCACAACACCGACATCGCCCATGAATTCAGCGCCCCCGACGCGGCCATTCCGCTCGATCCGGAGCTTGCCATCGCCGTGTTCCGCATCGTCCAGGAAGCGCTGACCAATGTGGCCAAGCACGCCCGCGCCAGCAAAGTCAAAGTCAGCCTGGTCCGCGATCGCGACAGCCTGCGGGTAAGCGTCACCGACGACGGCCAAGGCATCCAGCCGTGCCGCGGCAAAAGCGGCAAGCACGGCTTCGGCGTCCTCGGCATGCGCGAACGCGCCGCGGCGCTCGGCGGCGAATTCAGCGTGCAGCCCGCGCGGCGCCGCGGCACCCAGGTCAGCCTGCGCATCCCCCTGCCCGCCGCCCCGCCCGCCACGCCAAAATGACGGCATAATCCCCCCATACCGCCTGTAAACTCGAAAAACCGTTCAAACCGTGGCCGCCGTCAAACCCTACCGCATCCTCATCGTCGACGACCATGCCATCGTCCGCGAAGGACTCAAGCAAATCCTCGCCGAAGTCGACGACATCGAAGTCGCCGGCGAGGCCGACTGCGCGAGAAACGCCCTGCAGATGGCCCGGCGGGAGCCCTGGGACCTGGTGCTGATGGACATTTCCATGCCCGACCGCAGCGGCCTGGAAACCCTGGAACTGCTGAAGAGCGAACATCCCGGCATCAAGGTGCTGATGCTCTCGATGCACCGCGAGACCCAGTACGCGGTGCGTGCGCTGAAGACCGGCGCCGCCGGCTACCTCAACAAGCAGAGCGCGCCGGATCAACTGATCGACGCCATCCGCCTGGTCGCCTCGGGCAAGAAATACATCAGCGCCGAAGTCGCCCAGGAACTCGCCAGCGAAATCAGCGGCGAACGCACCGGCCTGCCGCACGAAGGCCTCTCCAACCGCGAATACCAGACCCTGTGCATGATCGCCTCCGGGCTGACCGTCAGCCTCATCGCCGACCAGCTGGCGCTGTCGGTCAAGACCATCAGCATGTACCGCGCCCGCCTGCTGAAGAAAATGCAGCTCAAGAACAACGCCGAGCTGACGCATTACGCGATCAAGCAAGGGCTGCTTGACTGAGATGCAAGATGCGAGTTGCAAGTTACAAGTTACAAGTTACAAGTTACAAGGTTCAAGGTTCAAGGTTCAAGGTTCAAGGTTCAAGGTTCAAGGTTCAAGCGGCTAGGTTTTCCTTGCAACTTGTAACTTGAATCTTGCACCTGTCTTCGGAATTGCCGGGGTTTTCCTGCCCTAATCCGTCCTTCAGCCCCCTTCCGCCCGCCTTAACATGCGAGGCAGAGCGTGATTGTTGCCGGTTCGCCGGCTTTGCAAATCACGGCCTGCCCCTTGCGGGCATAGCGAATTGCCCTTTCCGGGTCTGAGTGCCGACATGGCCGAGCCAACCGTCAAAATCAATCTTGCCAATCCGACCGAAGTCGCGCGTGAAACCTTGCGCCGCCTTGCGCTGCGCCGGATCGCGCCGACCCCGGACAACTACCAGACCCTGTACGAGGAAATCGCCGGCGCGCCCGGCATGGCGGCGACGACGGCCATCGCCGCCACCGCCGCCAGCGCGCTGTCCGGCCTGGTCATGGACCTCAGCCTGCACCATCCCGAACTGGCGGGCCCGGTGGAAATCCTCGACCGGGCCATCCGCAAAGGCGACTGGGCGCAATGCCGCAAGCAGCTGAGCCAGATCGCGCTGCAGCTCAAGCAGCGGACGGATGGCAGCGGCAGCGAGGAAGACCTGGCCCTGCTGCGCGACCTGCTCGCCAAAACCCTGGAATTCGGCCTCATCCCCCAGTTGTCGCACCACCCCACGCTGGCGGACAGGGCGCAACAGCTGGCCGCCGCCGTGCGCGAAGCCAGCAGCGCCAGCGCCCTGCGCAATGCCGCAGCCAGCCTGAAATCGCTGTGGATCGATATCGATCAGCACGCCTCGCACCTCCACGACCGGCAGGAAACGTTCCGGCGCATTCTGCTGCTGGTGGAAAACATCGGCGAACTGCTCGACGACGACACCTGGCTGCGCGGCCAGCTCGACATGGTGCAGGAAATCGTCGCCGGCCCGCTCAGGCTGCAGTCGCTGCAGGAAGCGGAAAAACGGCTCAAGGAAGTGATCTTCAAGCAAAGCCTGGTCAAGCACGGCCTGCGCGAAGCCACCGCCACGCTGAAAGCCACCATGACCACCTTCGTCAGCCGCATGCGCGACGCCGTGGCGGCCAACGACGAGTACCAGGGAAAAATCGCCTCCCACATCGAACGCATCGGCAGCACCGAAGACGTGCGGGAACTGAACCGCATCCTCGAAAGCCTGCTGGAAGAAACCCGCACCGCGCAGTCGGACACCCGCCGCGCCCACAGCCAGCTGATCCAGGAGCGCGACGCCGCCCTGCAGGCCGAAAGCCGCATCCGCCAACTGGAAACCCAGCTCGCCGAAATGAGCGCCCTGGTGCGCGAGGATCCGCTCACCCGCAGCCTCAACCGGCGCGGCCTCGACGACGAATTCGCACGCGAAGCCTCGCGCGCCGACCGCTATGCCTCGCCGTTCTGCATCGCCGTGCTGGACGTCGACAACTTCAAGGCACTCAACGACAAACGCGGCCACCAGACCGGCGACGAGGCGCTGATCCATCTGGTCAAGATCGCCAAGGAAGAACTGCGCCTCACCGACCACATCGCGCGCATGGGCGGCGAGGAATTCCTCATCCTGCTGCCCAACACGCCGCTCGACGAGGCCATGAGTATCGTCACCCGGCTGCAGCGCAGCCTCACCAAGAAATACTTCCTCGACAACAACGAGCGCGTGCTGATCACTTTCAGCGCCGGCGTCGCCGCGCGCGCCCCTGGCGAATCGCAGGAAGCCGCCATCGCCCGCGCCGACGCCGCCATGTACGAAGCCAAGCGCGCCGGCAAGAACCGGGTTTCCCGGGCGGCGGATGTTCCCGGTGAGGCCGGCTAAATCCAATGGTCCGCAATCTGCGTGTAGATATCCGTTGTTTTCAGGCCATCGGCCCGGGGGCGGGCCTCCTACAGCTTCGGCCTGAGCGCCTTCCTGTGGGAGCGGCGCCCCGCCGCGATTTTCGTGCCGCCGCAACCCCCGCGGCATCGGGCGCCTACAAGGGGCGCTTGGTGCATGCCCCGCGCTTACGAATGCTCGCCATGAAGTTTTTTGCAACGCAGCCTCAACTTTCTCCCACCTCCGACGATTCCTCTTTGTCGCGCCGCGGACGAGGCGTGAAACGCGTGCATATTTTTGATTCCAAAGCCTTAACTTTCTCGGCGACCCGACGATTCCTCTCACAACGGCGGTTCATGTAGCCCCAGCGGCCAAGACCCACGTTGACGGCACCAGAGCAGCCCCTTGGGGCATAAAGCCGGAACCATCGATCCACACAAGGAGAAATATCATGGCAGCAGTAATCAATACCAACATCGCTTCGCTCAACACGCAGCGCAACCTCGGTACCTCGCAGTCCGCGCTCAACACCTCGATCCAGCGCCTGTCTTCCGGCCTGCGCGTGAACAGCGCCAAGGACGATGCCGCCGGCCTGGCGATTTCCGAGCGCATGACGTCGCAGATCCGCGGCCTCAACGTCGCCGCCCGCAACGCCAACGACGGCATTTCGCTGGCGCAGACCGCCGAAGGCGCGCTCGGCAAGATCGGCGACATGTTGCAGCGGGTGCGCGAACTGTCCGTGCAGTCCGCCAACGCCAGCAACAGCGCCGACGACCGCAAGGCGCTCAACGCCGAGGCCGGCCAGCTGCTGTCCGAAATCGACCGCGTCGCCAAGCAGACCGAATTCAACGGCCTGAAACTGCTCGACGGCAGCTTCACCCTGCAAGCCTTCCAGGTCGGCGCCAACGCCGGCGAGACCATCAACGTCGCCGGCATCGCCAACGCCCAGATCTCGGCGCTCGGCAGCTGGACCAGCGTCGACACCGCGGCCGCGCCGGTTACCGGCGCCGCACCGGTGGGCGCGGGCTACGTCGCCGCCGTGCCGGGGACGCCGGCAACGCCGACCGCTTCCGCGGTTTCCGGCGCCTATGTCCAGGCCGCATCCGACAATGCCGCCGACGCCTTCCAGGTCAAGATCGACGGCGCGGTCGCCTCCGACCGCTTGGTCGGCAATGCCTCCGCCGCCAACCTGCAAACCGACATCGCCGCTTTTGTCGCAGCCAGCGGCGGCGCCTATACCCTGGCTGGCACGGTCGCCGGCGGCGACCTGGTGATCACCAAGGCCGACGGCACCGACATGGCCATCACCACGTCGTTCTCCGACGCCGTCGGCTCGACAGTTGCGGCGGCAGGCACCACATCCGACGGCACCTTCGGCGCCGGCTTCGTCGCCAACCACACCGGCGGCACCCCGGCAACCGGCGGCACCCCCGCCACCCCCGGCACCTTCTCGGCCCTGTCCGGCGCGGCCTTCACCATCAACGGCGAGAACATCGAAGTCGGCGCCGCTGCCGATGCCGCCACCCGCCTGACCGACCTGACCACCGCGATCAATGCCAAGACCGGCACCACCGGCGTCCAGGCATCGGTTTCCGGCGGCGCGCTGACCCTGACCTCGATCGGCGGCTCCGGCAACATCGACATCGCCGGTACCGGCAACGTGACCGAGCAGACCGGCCTGACCGCGGGCGCCAACGCCGCCACGCCCGGCAGCGCCCAGACCGGCTTCGCCACGCTCGACATTTCCAGCGTCGCCGGCGCCAACAACGCCATGAAGGCGATGGATGCGGCGATCAACTCGGTGAACAGCGCGCGCGGCACCCTGGGCGCGGTGCAGAGCCGCTTCGAGAACGCCATCGGCAACATCCAGGTGACCGCCGAGAACCTGCAGGGCGCGCGCAGCCGCATCATCGATGCCGACTTCGCCGCCGAGACCGCCTCGCTGACGCGCGGCCAGATCCTGCAGCAGGCCGGTACCGCGATGCTGGCGCAGGCCAACTCGCTGCCGAACAACGTGCTCTCGCTGCTGCGCGGCTAAGTTTGGAAAGTGCATCACAACGGGCGCGTTCGGGTTCAGTCAAACCCGGCCGCCCGGGCGAAGCGGCGGAGCGGGATTTTCCCGGCTCCGCCTTTGCCGCTTAATTGAGGGGAATCATCATGTCCATTGGAAAAGTCGATTCAGTTGATCTTGCCGCGCTGCGGCAGGCCCCCGCACCCGCCCCCGTCACCCCCGCGCAGCGCGCCACGCTCGACAACCCCGTTTTCGCGCCCGCGCAGCCCGCCACCCAGGAAGCGGTTGCAGCCGCCGTGCAGTCGGCCAATGCGTACGTGCAGTCGGTCTCGTCCAGCATCCAGTTTTCGCTCGACCAGGACAGCGGACGCACCGTCGTCAAGATGGTCGACACCGAAACCGCGGAGGTGCTGCGCCAGTTTCCCAGCGAGGAAATGCTGGCCATTTCCAAATCCATAGACCGCATGCAGGGTCTGTTGATCAACCGCGAAGCCTGAGGAGCCGGCCATGGTTTCAGCTGCAGGGATCGGATCGGGGCTCGACGTCAACGGCATCGTCGAACAGTTGATGCTGTCGGAACGCAAGCCGCTTGCCGCCTTGACCAAGCAGGAGCTGGCGCACACCCAGAAGCTGTCCGCTTTCGGCCAGCTGCGCGGCGCGCTCGCCGGCTTCCAGACCGCGCTGAAGGATCTCGGCAGCGGCAGCAAATTCCAGGCGCTGAGCGCCGTCTCGTCCGACACCAAGGTGCTCGGCGCCAGCGCCGGCGGCAAGGCCATCCCGGCCAGCTACCAGATCGAGGTCAAGCAGCTGGCGCAGCAGCATAAACTGGCGTCCGCCGGCTACGCTTCGACCGACGACGTCGTCGGCTCGGGCACGCTGACGATCCAGTTCGGCAGCTACGACAGCGTTTCGAACAGCTTTACCGCCAATGCCGGCAAGGCCGTGAAAAGCATCAGCATCGACCCGGCCAACAACACGCTGGCCGGCGTGCGCGATGCGATCAATGCCGCCAATGCGGGCGTCACCGCCACCATCGTCAACGACGGCGGCGCCGCCGGCAACCGCCTGGTGCTCACCGCCGCCGACAGTGGCGCGGCCAACAGCCTGAAAATCAGCGTGGCCGACGGCGACGGCAACGGCCTCGACGGCGGCGGCCTGTCGGCGCTGGCCTATGATCCGACGGCTGCCGCCGGCAGCGGCAAAAACCTCAGCCAGAAGGCCGCGGCGCGCGACGCCCTGCTGGAAATCGACGGCATCGCGGTGACGCAGCCCACCAACACCGTCAAGAACGCCATCGAGGGCGTCACCCTGAACCTGGTCCAGGCGAATGCCGGCGAAAAACTGACGCTGGCCGTCAGCCGCGACACCAGGGCCGTCACCGCTGCGGTCGAAGCCTTCGTCAAGGCCTACAACAACGCCAGCGGAACGCTCAAGAACCTCACCGCCTTCAATGGCCCCGGCGCGCAGAACGGCGCGCTGCTGGGCGATTCCACCGCGCGCGCGATCCAGGTGGAGATGCGCAGCCTGCTGAATGGCTCGGTCGACAGCGGCGGCGCGCTCACCACCCTGTCGCAGATCGGCGTCGGCTTTACCCGCGACGGCACGCTGGCGCTCGACAACGCCAAGCTCAATACCGCCATCGACAAGAATTTCGACGACATCGCGGCGCTGTTCGCCAAGATGGGGAAAACCAGCGACAGCCTGGTCAACTACAGCGCCAGCACCGCCAAGACCGTTCCCGGCAGCTACGCCGTCAACGTCACCCAGCTGGCGACGCGCGGCGCCACCCAGGGCAGCCAGGCGGCGGCCCTGAGCGTGCAGGCCGGCGTCAACGACCGGCTCGACCTGACGGTCGACGGCAAGGCGGTCAGCATTGTCCTCGCTGCCGCCGAATACGCCGACGCCGACGCGCTGGCCGCCGAGATCCAGAGCAAGATCAATGGCGCGACCGGCGCCGCCGGCAGCGTGCTGGTGAGCCACAGCGGCGGCGTGCTCAACATCGCCTCGGCGCTGTACGGCAGCGCTTCGCAAGCCAAGGTCACCGGCGGCAGCGGCATGGCCGGCCTGTTCGGCGCCGCCCCTGTCGTCACCGCCGGCGTCGATGTCGCCGGCACGATCAATGGCGTCGCGGCCGGCGGCAGCGGACAGACGCTGACCGGCGCCATCGGCAACGCCAGCGAAGGCCTGGCGCTGCGCATCGCCGGCGGCGCGCTCGGCGCGCGCGGCAACGTCACGTTCAGCCAGGGCTATGCGTCGCGGATCGGCCAGTATCTCGACTCCGTGCTGGGCGACGAGGGCAGCCTGAAGACCCGCACCGACGGCATCGACAGCAGCATCAAGAATCTGGACCGGCGCCAGGAGCAGATGGAAGCGCGCCTGGTGCAGATCGAGAAACGCTACCGCGCGCAGTTTTCCGCGCTCGATTCCATGCTCGCGAGCATGAACAGCACCAGCAGCTTTCTGACCCAGCAACTGGCCAACCTGCCCGGCAGCAGCCGGAACAAATAAACGAGGAGACAGACGTGTACACCAATACGAGAAGCGCCGCGCATGCCTACGCCAGTGTCGGCCTGGAAACCGGCGTCGTCGCGGCCAGCCCGCACCAGCTCATCGTCATGCTGTACGAAGGCGCCGAACTGGCGGTGCGGATGGCGATCAAGCACCTGGCCGATGGCGACATGGCGAAGAAATCCGCCGCCATCAGCAAGGCCAGCAACATCATCCTGGACGGCCTGCGTGCCGCGCTCGATCCGCAGCAGGGCAGCGACATCGCGCTGCAACTGGATGCGCTGTACGACTACATGAACCAGCGCCTGATGCTCGCCCACGTCAACAACCAGGCCGCCCCGCTCGAAGAAGTGCTGGGCCTGCTGCACGAACTGCACGGCGCCTGGCAGCAGATCGGCGCCAGCGGGCAGCCCGCCTCTTCCGCCAGACAGCACGTTGCCGCCTGAACCGAACCGGAGCCCATGATGACCAGCAACGAAATGCTCACCACCTACGAATCGCTCTCCGCACTCACCGGCACCATGCTGGACGCCGCCAGCCAGGGCGAATGGGATCATCTGGCCGCGCTGGAGCAGCGCTGCCAGGGCTACGTCGGCAGCCTGATGCAGGCCGCGCCGGTGCCGCTGAACGAAACCGAACAGCGCGCCAAGGTGGCGATCATCCGCACCATCCTGCAGAACGACGCCAAGATCCGCGCGCTCACCGAGCCGCGCCTGCACGAGCTGCAGCAGCGCCTGAGCATGGCGCGCACCGGCCAGCGCAGCGTCGACGCTTACGGAGCGCAGCGGGCGTAAGGCCCGCCCCGCATGTA
>NZ_MKUG01000211.1 GCF_001897685.1 Thiobacillus sp. 65-1402 | reverse complement strand
GATGCCATCGCCGTCGATAGCGCGACCTGCGCCGATGTCGTATCGCCGATCATCTGTGGCACGAAAACCGTGGAGTCCGCGATCAGGTTGATCATCGCCGCTTGCTTAATGGATTCCTGCGCGGTTTGACTCACCCCGAAAATAAAGTTGTCTACGGCAGGTAATTGAGCGGCCACCAGCGCAGAGGCAGCTGCAGAGGTAGGCGAGCTCGGGTTGAGCATCCTACCCAGGCGGGGCAGGATGTCATTTGAAACATGCGGGTTGATCTGGGCATCAATGTAAGACCAGGCCTGATCACAGCCGACTACCTTGTAGACGCCTGCAGCGTTGTCATAAACCTGAACCAGCAGTCCGGGGTTCATCTGGGGAGCGATGTCTGCCCAGATGTCGCCAGACTTCATGATCTGATCGAAAAAAGGTCCGTTGTTGTTCAGTTCCGGGTAAACACAATCCTTGGTCAGGTTGGTCAGGGAGCTGACCAGATTGGGATCGTAGAAGCGCACGCTCTGTCTATCCTTGATGGCACGCGATCCGAACATGAAGCCGGTCTTCTCAAAGGAGATATCGCCAGGAAGTGCGAATACCGTTTCGCTTACTTTGGTGAGCCAATAGCCGATGTGGCTTTCCGCACTGGCAAAAACCGCGAGCCCCAGAGGGACGTTGGCCACTGTGTACGTACCGGAACCACCAGCCACGTCGACAACAACCACGTCTTTCTTGGGCAAGAAGAGGCCCACATACCAGATGGCCAGCATCAGCATATAGATTGCTGCATCCTCGCCGCGTGCCTTCACGAAAGTCGTGGCGACGGCAACGAACAACCCGAATATCGCGAAGACTTTCATCAAGCCGGTGTAGTCGCTCATCGAGGTGAGCATCGCTACAGCGTCGAGCACGTACTTGATCTGCTGGGCGTCCCAATAGGCGTAGATCGTATCCATGCCTGATCAGCGGCTGCCGAATTCGATATTGGAGGTCAGGCGCGGGCCAAGGCTGGTGTACATCTGACGCTGGAAGTCCATCATCATCGCTACATTGCCCATCTTCTTGGAGATGTCTTCCTGCTTGAGACCGTAGATCTTGATGGCCGTGTTCTTGATTTCGGCCAGTTTCCCCTGGAAGTCGTCTATCGCCTTGACATCGGCCTTAACCGAAACTGTTTTGGTCTTGTTGAGCGCGTCATCGACCTCGCGGCTGATGTCCTGCATTTGGCGGAAGGCGATTTCAGTAGCGATCGCTTCCGAGAACCCATCAATGATGCGATCGGCAACAATAGTCGAGCCACGGCCGCTATGGATGGACTGGGCGATCATCTGATAAATCGGCGTGCTGGTCATGGCGATCACCTGTAGCGCTTTCGGGTCCGTCAGCGCTGTTCTGGTGACAATGGCGTCCTTCAACTTATTCAGCTGCTCATACACGATTGCCGTCATCCCCACGGTTGTACGGGGTGTCCCTTCGTCCGTAGCCGAGGCATAGGGAAGACAATCGGAACCGGACGGGCATTCACGGATCCTCATGGTGTGTGTGCCGGACAACGGCCCTAAAAAATCCTCCCACGTGATGGTTGGCTTGAAATATTCCGTGGTGAAGCCGCTGGCGATGTCGCTGCTGTTCCTGATGAAGGTGATAGTCCCGAATAGCGAAATGTACAGTTCGATTTCTTCATTGGAATACCCGCCCGCGCGTTCAAGGGCGTCGTAAACGAGGTTGAAATCCGATTTCAGTACCGGTTTTCCCGCACTGTCCAGGCAAAGCGCTGCATTCACGGTGCATGCCGCGTCATAGGCGGCCTTCGTGTTCGCCGGACTGGTTTGGGTATCTTCCTTGGCATTGAAGAACGATCCATAGGAGCCGGTGAGCGCCGAACCGAAGACCTGGGCACGCTGCTCCATATCCATGTTCCGGGTATCCGGCGCGGTACCGACATACTGTTTGATCGCCTGGCAACTGCCGATCTGGAACTGGTTGAGCTGATTCATCGTCTTCGACAGATCGGTCAGCAACCCGTCGATCTCGGGAGCCATGGTTTTGAGGGCAAGCTGGAAGAAGTAACCCACGGCGTTCTGCCCGATGTTTCGCAGCGCATTAACGAACGCATCCATGTTGACGAAGCCATAGGCTCCGAGCCAGGCGTCAATCCCACCACAGCCCGCTTTGTAGCCTGGCGGGGAGAAACTGAATAGATTGGTGGCGCGCTGCGGCGCGCGGTAAGAAAAACCTCCCAGCGCCATCGTCGTTTGCCCCTGCGACTCGTACACAGCGGAAGGCGTTACATTCATCGCCGCCCCTGCTGAATTGAAGTAGTCGTTCATCCAGTCCGACCCGGCCGCGATCGAGGTCGTGGCAGGAACGGCCAGCCCAAGGCTCAGGGCCAGCATGAGAGTGATGGGCTTCAGACGAACGCTGATTTTCATGATGGACTCCTTGTTCAGAACTCTTGGCCGGGCTGCGTGCGGGTCAACACGCGGATCCGCTCGACAATTTCATCAATCGCCAGCGCGCCGCTGCCGATCGGCACGGCCTGCCGGGTTTCCCGATGAACCAGAAACAGCGCGGGCACCATCTGGATGCCCTGGCCATTGCTCACGGTCATCGAGATGCCGTTATCGCGCCTGGCGTCAGGAAATTGGGGGAGGGTTCCACCGTCCATGCTGACGCCCATCACGGGCAAACCATAATTTCGCTCCAGCAGGCGCAACACTGGCGCTTGCTGATGGCAGTAGGGGCAGTCCGATCGGAAGAAAAACATCAGGCCGTAGTCTCGCGACAGCTCAGCCAGGGTCTGCTCCTGCGCTTCACGCCGCATATCCTTTTTGTTGATCTGGGCGAAGGTGGCCGTCGGTGACCGGTTGTTGTAGTCAACCGATGGTGTGGCCCATACCACGCGGCGTGCGGTGTCGGCGAAGACCGAACTCTTGTCCATCACATAGGTCTGCGCTTCAAGGTAATTGCGCACGTTCGCTTGGGTGGGCTGCATGATGGCCAGGTCTTTTAGCCTGGCCAGCTCCTTCTGCAGATCCTCCATCGTTGTCATTGCCTTGATGGACTTCGGCTTGGTATCAACCTTCTTGTCCTTCTTCACCGGCGGTGCGTCCGGTGGATACCAGTTGAACCCGCGCTCCGGGTTTTGCCACGGGGTATCGTCCCACCAGCCTTTATTTGCAGGGCCCGAGTCGGTGATGGCAAACGCTGCCTGGCTTATCAACAAAGCCGCTGCAGCAAGCAGGGCAATCAGTCGCTTCAACGCGCCTCTCCCGTCCCGACAGACGAGACCTGTGGCGGCTGGCCATCCCTGCATAGATTGAGTTCGTAGAACATGCTGAACGGCTCCATCGTGCCATTCACCGTTCTCATTTTGTGGTCTGGCATGCCAAGCACCAGCCTCAACCGCTTACAGCCGGGCCGGATAACCTGCACAGTCGTTACGGATGCCTTGACCCGCGTGTTCGGAGGCGCCTTCGTGTCGTTCTTAAGCTTCTGAGCCATATCACCGATGAGCCAGGCTTGGGCGGTCCCGTCCCGTGAGTCAATGGCCGCAAGTAACAAGCCTCGCACATTGGCTGTCTCAGGTAGCGTCGGAGCAGCCACGGATTCAAGGCTGGATCCAAGAAGAGTTAGAAGCA
>NZ_MKUG01000210.1 GCF_001897685.1 Thiobacillus sp. 65-1402 | reverse complement strand
GTCCATCTTGTTGACGAAAACCAGTGGCGGCACGCCGTACTTGTTGGCCTGACGCCACACCGTCTCCGACTGCGGCTGCACGCCACCCACCGCGCAGTACACCATGCACGCACCATCCAGCACGCGCATCGAACGCTCGACCTCGATGGTGAAGTCGACGTGCCCCGGCGTATCGATGATGTTGATGCGGTGCTCGGGCATGGACATATCCATACCCTTCCAGAAACAGGTTACGGCGGAGGACGTGATGGTAATGCCACGCTCCTGCTCCTGCTCCATCCAGTCGGTCGTTGCCGCGCCGTCATGCACCTCGCCAAGCTTGTGACTCACACCGGTATAGAAAAGGATGCGCTCGGTAGTGGTCGTCTTGCCGGCATCGATGTGCGCGGAAATGCCGATGTTGCGATAGCGTTCGATAGGAGTCGTGCGTGCCACGTTATGGTCCTGACTGTGTCTGGTAGTGTTTAAAAAGTAACGCTCAGAAACGGAAATGCGAGAATGCCTTGTTGGCTTCAGCCATACGGTGCACTTCCTCGCGCTTCTTCACTGCGCCACCACGACCCTCGGCCGCATCCAGCAATTCGCCCGCCAAACGGGCACCCATGGACTTCTCACCGCGCTTGCGCGCAGCATCTTTCAGCCAGCGCATCGCCAGCGCGGTGCGGCGGCTCGAACGCACCTCGACGGGCACTTGATAGTTGGCGCCCCCGACGCGGCGACTCTTCACCTCGACCAGCGGACGCGCATTGTTCAGCGCAGTGCTGAACACCTCCAGCGGATCCTTGCCAGACTTGCCGGTGATCTGCTCGAAGGCACCGTAGACGATGCGCTCGGCGACCGACTTCTTGCCGCTGGACATGATGACGTTCATGAATTTCGAAACTTCCTGGTTGCCGAATTTCGGATCAGGCAGGATTTCACGTTTGGGGACTTCGCGACGACGGGGCATTTTCCTGTCTCTCTATCTAGTTAAGCTTGCAGGCCGATTAGGCTTTCTTGGGACGCTTGGCGCCGTACTTCGAACGCGACTGCTTGCGATCCTTCACGCCGGCGGTATCCAGGCTGCCGCGCACGGTGTGATAACGCACACCCGGCAAATCCTTGACCCGGCCGCCGCGCACCAGCACCACCGAGTGCTCCTGCAGGTTATGGCCCTCACCGCCGATGTAGCTGATGACCTCGAAGCCGCTGGTGAGCTTGACCTTGCAGACCTTACGCAAGGCGGAGTTCGGCTTCTTGGGCGTCGTGGTGTACACGCGAGTACAAACGCCGCGGCGTTGCGGGCAGGCCTTCAAGGCCGGAACCTTGCTCTTCTCCACCGGAGCCTGACGCGGCTTGCGGATCAGCTGGTTAATCGTTGGCATGTCAAAAATTCCGAAAAATTAAGGTGAGCGTATCGTTTCTAAAACAAGCGGGACGGCGCCAACCGCATTCTGAAGCGGTGCCGTCCCGGGCTACAGTCCTGCGCTTCCCGGCGATTCTGCGGCCGGAAAAAGACGCGTGATTCTAGGGGAGAGCCACTCCCCTGTCAAGCAACTTCCTGATTCTCAGCCGGATTTGCCTCCTCGCCTTCGATCAGGTGGCCGGCGCCCAGATCTTCACCCGCCGCCTGGCGGCGACGGGTGTTGTGGTAGGCGAGGCCGGTGCCTGCCGGAATCAGGCGTCCGACAATCACGTTTTCCTTCAGGCCGCGCAGTTCGTCCTTCTTGCCCATGATGGCCGCTTCGGTCAGGACGCGCGTGGTTTCCTGGAAGGAGGCTGCCGAGATGAAGGAATCGGTCGACAGCGACGCCTTGGTGATGCCGAGCAGAATCGGATCGTAGGTGGCCGGCTCCTTGCCCGCCGCCGCCATATCGTCGTTGATCTGCAGCACTTCCGAGCGCTCGACCTGCTCGCCGGGAATGAGGCCGGTGTTGCCCGGGTCCACCACCACAA
Source organism: Thiobacillus sp. 65-1402 (assembly GCF_001897685.1). Classification (GTDB taxonomy): domain Bacteria; phylum Pseudomonadota; class Gammaproteobacteria; order Burkholderiales; family Thiobacillaceae; genus Thiobacillus. The sequence continues at coordinate 2,234 of NZ_MKUG01000210.1, read as the reverse complement.
CGCGGCGCAGCATCTGGCGCACGATCACCTCGATGTGCTTGTCGTTGATCTTCACGCCCTGCAGGCGGTACACGTCCTGCACCTCGTCGGTGATGTAGCGCGCCAGCGCTTCCACGCCACGCAGCTTCAGGATGTCGTGTGGATCGACCGGGCCGTCGACGATCATTTCGCCCTTCTGGACGATCTGGCCGTCGTGCGCCGTCACGTGCTTCTCTTTCGTGATCAGGTACTCGTGCGCCACCCCATCCAGATCGGTGATGACCAGGCGTTGCTTGCCCTTGGTGTCCTTGCCGAAGGAGACGGTGCCGGTGACTTCCGCCAGCACGCCGGCGTCTTTCGGCGAACGTGCCTCGAACAGCTCGGCCACGCGCGGCAGACCGCCGGTAATGTCGCGCGTCTTCGAGGTTTCCTGCGGAATACGCGCCAGCACGTCGCCCACCGCGACGTCCTGGCCGTCCTTCACGGTGATGATGGAACCGATCTGGAAGGTGATGTTGACCAGCGTGTCGGTGCCCGCGATCTTGACTTCATTCCCGACTTCGTCGAGCAGCTTGACCTGCGGGCGCAGGCCCTTGCCGGCGCCGCTGGCCTTGCGCTTGGGATCGATGACCACCAGCGTGGACAGGCCCGTGACATCGTCGAGCTGCTTGGCCACGGTAACGCCCTCTTCGATGTTCTCGAAGTGGATGCGTCCGGCGTATTCGGTGATGATGGGACGAGTGTGCGGATCCCAGGTGGCCAATACCGCACCGGCCTTGATCTTGGCGCCGTCGGTCACCATCAGGGTGGCGCCGTACGGCACCTTGTGGCGTTCGCGCTCGCGGCCGGCATCGTCGGCAATGATGATTTCGCCGCTGCGCGAAATCGCCACCGGCTCCTTGCGCGCGTTGGTCACGTAACGCATGGTGGCGGTGTACTGCACGGTGCCGTTGGACTTGGCCTCGAGCTGGCTGGCCGCGGCGGCACGCGATGCGGCGCCGCCGATGTGGAAGGTCCGCATGGTGAGCTGGGTGCCCGGCTCGCCGATCGACTGCGCGGCGATGACGCCGACCGCCTCGCCGGCGTTGACCAGATAACCGCGGCCGAGGTCGCGCCCGTAGCATTTGGCGCACAAGCCATAGCGCGTCTCGCAGGTCAGCGGCGTACGTACCTTGACCTCGTCGATGCCGAGCGATTCGATGGTGTCAACCACATCTTCAACCAGCAGGGTGCCGGCTTCGAACACGGTTTCCTGGGTTTCGGGATTGATGATGTCGCTGGCTGCCACGCGGCCGAGAATCCGCTCGCGCAGGGCCTCGACCACCTCACCGCCTTCGACCAGCGCCTTCACCACCAGGCCGTTCTTGGTGCCGCAATCGTCCTCGGTCACCACCAGATCCTGCGTCACGTCGACCAGGCGGCGCGTCAGGTAGCCGGAGTTCGCGGTCTTCAGCGCGGTATCGGCCAGCCCCTTGCGGGCGCCGTGGGTCGAGATGAAGTACTGCAGCATGTTCAGCCCCTCACGGAAGTTAGCCGTGATCGGGGTTTCGATGATCGAGCCGTCCGGTTTCGCCATCAGGCCACGCATGCCGGCCAGCTGGCGGATCTGCGCAGCGGAACCGCGCGCGCCCGAGTCGGCCATCATGTAGATCGCGTTGAACGATTCCTGGGTGACTTCCTTGCCGTGGCGGTCGACAACCTTCTCGCCGCCCAGCTGCCCCATCATCGCCTTGGCCACGGCGTCGCCGGCGCGGCCCCAGATGTCCACCACCTTGTTGTAGCGTTCGCCCTGGGTCACCAGGCCCGAGGTGTACTGCGACTCGATTTCTTTTACTTCGGCCTCGGCCGCGCCCAGAATCTGGCCTTTTTCATTCGGGATCAGCATGTCCTTGATGGCAATCGACATCCCCGCGCGGGTCGCGAAAGTGAAGCCGGTGTACATCAGCTTGTCGGCGAAAATCACCGTCTCGCGCAGGCCGCAGCGGCGGAAGCTGGCGTTGATCAGCTTGGAGATCTCCTTTTTCTTCAGCGCCTTGTCGACGAAGCTGAACGGCAGCCCCGGCGGCAGGATTTCCGACAGCAGCGCGCGGCCGAGCGTGGTTTCCACCCGCTTGACCGTCTCGACGCGGTTTTTCTCCGCATCCAGCGTCACTTCCTTGATCCGCACCGTGACGCGGGCGTGCAGCTCGACTTCACGGTTGTCGTAGGCACGGCGCGCCTCGGTGACGTCGGCAAACAGCATGCCCTCGCCCTTG
>NZ_MKUG01000209.1 GCF_001897685.1 Thiobacillus sp. 65-1402 | reverse complement strand
TCGATGTCCGATTCGCGCGGCTACCGCTCGCGCGAGGAGGAGGAACTGTGGAAGCAGCGCGATCCCATCTTCATCCTGCGCGACCGCCTGATCAAGGAAGGTGCCCTCACCATGGCCGAGTTCGAGACCGTCGAGAAGGAAACCGACACCTACATCGAGAACGAAGTGATCAAGTTCTCCGAAGAGTCGCCCGAACCCCGCGTCGAGGATCTCGAGAAGTACGTTCTCGCCGACCGCGACACCCAGCTCCCGTGGCTCACCGGCAAGGCCGCTTAAGGTTTAAGGAAAAGACAGCATGGCAAACATCATGTACTGGGAAGCGATCCAGCGCGCCCACGACGAAGAAATGGCGCGCGATCCGCTCGTCATCTGCATGGGCGAGGACATCGGCGTCGCCGGCGGCACCTACAAGGCGACCAAGGGCCTGTACGAGAAATACGGGCCGCTGCGGGTGATGGACACGCCGATTTCCGAAGGTGGCTTCACCGGCCTCGCCATCGGCGCCTCCTTCCTCGGCGTGCGCCCCATCGTCGAGATCATGTCGGTCAACTTCGCCTGGCTGGCGATGGACCAGATGTTCAACTCCGCCGCCAAGGTGCGCTACATGTCGGGCGGCCAGCTGACCGCGCCGTGCGTGTTCCGCTCCGCCGGCGGCGCCGCGCACCAGCTCGGCGCGCAGCACTCGGCGCGCATGGAAAAGGTGTTCATGGGCATCGCCGGCCTGCGCGTGGTGACGCCATCCAATCCCAAGCAGGCCTATGGTCTGCTGAAGTCGGCGATCCGTTGCGACGACCCGGTGTTCATCAACGAGCACGAGCTGATGTACAACATGAAGGGCGAAGTGCCCGACAGCGAATACTTCCACCCGCTGGAAGGCTCGGAAATCGCCCGCGCCGGCACCGACGTCACCCTGTTCGGCTACAACATCTCGGTGCACTGGTGCCTCAAGGCCGCCGAAATCCTCGACAAGCAATACGGCATCTCGGCCGAGGTCGTCGACCTGTATTCGCTGTCGCCGCTCGATCGCGCCGGCATCAAGGCGTCGGTCAGCAAGACCCACCGCGCCGTCGTCGCCGAAGAAGACGAAGCGCCGGTCGGCGTCGGCTCCGAAGTCATCGCCATCATCAACGAGGAATGCTTCTTCGAACTGGACACCGCGCCGGTGCGCGTGCATTCGGCGCTGGTGCCGCAGCCCTACAACCACACGCTGGAGAAGGCGGCGATCCCGGATCACGAGGATGTGGTTAAGGCGGTGCTGAAGCTGTTCGGCAAGGCCTGACGGCAGGGGTTAGGGGCTAGGATTTAGGGGCTAGGGGTGAATGTCTTCAGTTATCGCGACTTGTCTGTCTGGCAGTTGGCGATGAATCTGACCGAAGCGGTCTACGCTGTCACCCGGACGTTTCCCCAAATCGAGCTCTACGCCCTTGCCAACCAGTTGCAACGCGCGGCGGTTTCCATTCCTTCGAATATTGCCGAAGGCCACGCGCGTAATACGACGCGCGACTATCTACGTTTCGTGTCAATCGCAATGGGTTCGCTGGCGGAAGTCGAAACCCAGATTGAACTCGCTGCACGCTTGAATTATCTGGGCATCGAGCAGCGCGATGCCTTGTTTACCACTACTGATGAGTTGGGACGCATGTTGCAGGGTTTGCGCAAGTCGCTGCAGAGCAAGCTGCCCCCTAGCCCCTAAATCCTAGCCCCTAGCCCCTTACACATATGAACCACTACGCCATTACCATGCCCCAGCTCTCGGACACCATGACCGAGGGCGTGGTCGTCACCTGGGAAAAGCAGGCCGGCGACCGCGTCGAGCGCGGCGATATCGTCGCCACGGTCGAAACCGACAAGGCCATCATGGACGTCGAGGTGTTCAAGGCCGGTTATCTGGCCGGCCCGCTGGCCGAGGTCGGCGCCACCATCGCCGTCGGCGCAGCGCTCGGCTACATCACCGACACCGCCGGCGACGTGGCGATTGCCGCCGACGAAGTGGTGGAAGAAAAAGCCCAGACCGAGATGATCCCGCACCATGCCGGCACGCCCATCGTGATGCCGCAGCTGTCGGACACCATGACCGAAGGCGTCGTCGTCACCTGGGAAAAACAGCCGGGCGACCGCATCCGCCGCGGCGACATCGTCGCCACGGTCGAAACCGACAAGGCCATCATGGACGTCGAGGTGTTCCAGGAAGGCTTCCTTTCCGGCCCCATCGCCGACGTCGGCAGCGTGGTCGAGGTCGGCCACCCGATGGCCTTCATCGTCGACGACGCCGCCAAGGCCAACGACACCGGCGTGACGATTTCCGCCGACCACAAGGTCAAGGACACCCACAAGGTCGCGCCGCATCCGGCCGACAAGCCTGCCACGATTCCCGTTCCCAAGGCTGCGCCCGCGCAGGTGTCCGCCGCCGGCAACGTGCCGCCGGTGGCGCGCCCGCAGGGCCGCCAGGCCAGCCCCTACGCGCGCAAGGTGGCCGCGCAGCTCGGCGTGAACCTCACCGGGCTCGCCGGCAGCGGCCCCGCCGGCGTGATCGTCGCCGCCGACGTGGCGCGCGCGCGCCCCTCGATGCAGGAAGTCGCGCACTCGCTGCCGCAGGTCGACGTGCCCGGCCAGGGCCGCGCGATGACCTCGATGGAAAAGGCCGTCAGCCACGCGATGACCGCCTCGCTCACCCTGCCGACCTTCAACGTCACGGTGAACATCGACACCGCGAAGCTGACCGCCGCCGCCAAGGCGAACAAGGTTTCGGTGACGGTGGCGATCGCCAAGGCCTGCTCGGTCGCGATGGCAAAGTTCCCGCGCATGAACTGGGCCTACCAGCCGGTCGACAAGCTGGTCGAGCGCGCCAATCACGACTTTGGCGTCGCCGTGATGTCGAACGACGGCGGCCTGGTGGTACCGATCCTGCACGGCATCGAGAAGAAGCCGCTGCAGGCGCTGCAGTCCGACTGGACCGGCCTGGTCGAGCGCGCGCGGGTGAGAAAGCTGGCGCCCGCCGAGTACTCGAATCCCACCTTCACCATTTCCAACATGGGCATGCTAGGGGTGTCGCACTTCACCGCGATCCCCACCCCCGGCATCTCGGCGATCCTGGCGATCGCCGCCAACGGCCCGCAGGGCACGCCGTTCACCATCACCGGCGACCACCGCGTGCTGAACGGCGCCGACGTCGCGCTGTATCTCGCCACGCTGAAGCAGACCATCGAGGCGCCCGAGGCGTGGATGGCCGGCGGCGCCGCGGCGGCTGAAGCCGTCGCGGCCGTCTCGCCCATCCCCGAGGGTAATTGGGACGTGCAGGTCGTCGTCGTCGGCGGCGGCCCCGGCGGCGAGGACTGCGCGCGCGACCTCGCCGACCACGGCGTCAAGGTGATGATGGTCAACAACGAGCCCTTCCCCGGCGGCGAATGCCTGTGGCGCGGCTGCATCCCCTCGAAGGCCTGGCGCGCCGCGGCGGACAACATCCGCAACCGTGCGCACGACGCCGAGATGGGCGTCGACGGAACCAACACGCCGAAGCTCAACTGGGAACAGGTCGAGAAGCACCGCCGCTGGGTGCAGACCAGCCGCGGCGAAATGGCGCTGAAGGCCGACCGCGGCATGAAGATCGACGTGCGCGAAGGCTACGGCGAATTCGTCGACGCCCACACGCTGAAGATCACCCCGGTCGAAGGCGAGCCCTACACCGTCAGCTTCGGCGCCGCGGTGATTGCAACCGGCGCCCCCGCCTTCGTGCCGCCGATTCCCGGCGCGCGCGAGAACCTGGCGAGCGGCGGCGTCGTCACCTCCGACACCATCTGGAACCTCGCCGCACCGCCGAAGAAACTCGGCATCGTCGGCGGCGGCGTGATCGGCGTCGAAATGGCGCAGATCTTCCGCGACTTCGGCACCGAAGTGCTGATGCTGGAGCGCCACGAGCGCATCCTCGCCGAAATCGAGGACGAGATCGGCAAGACCCTGATCGCCGCGCTGGAGAAGGAAATCACCGTGGTCACCGGCGCCGCCATCAACGAAGTCTCCGGCACGCCCGGCGCGATGAAGCTGCGCTACGCCAACAAGGACGGCGTCGAGTCGGTGTTCGATTGCGACATCGTGCTGATGGCCACCGGCAAGCGCCCCGACACCGGCAAGCTGAATCTGGACAAGGTCGGCGTCGAACTCGACGGCGCGGCGATCAAGGTCAACGCCCGCTGCCAGACCAGCGCGCCGCACATCTACGCGGTGGGCGACGTCATCGGCGGCTACATGCTCGCCCACACCGCCGCGACGCAAGGCCGCGTCGCTGCCGACAACCTGCTCGGCCACGCCAGCGTCTACGACCAGGACAAGGACTGCGGCGTCACCTTCTCGCGCCCGCAGGCCGGCTTCGTCGGCCTCTCGGTGGCGCAGGCCAAGGCCAAGGGCATCGACGCGG
>NZ_MKUG01000208.1 GCF_001897685.1 Thiobacillus sp. 65-1402 | reverse complement strand
AGGCCGCGCCGGTGCCGCTGAACGAAACCGAACAGCGCGCCAAGGTGGCGATCATCCGCACCATCCTGCAGAACGACGCCAAGATCCGCGCGCTCACCGAGCCGCGCCTGCACGAGCTGCAGCAGCGCCTGAGCATGGCGCGCACCGGCCAGCGCAGCGTCGACGCTTACGGAGCGCAGCGGGCGTAAGGCCCGCCCCGCATGTATCCGGCCCAGGCCCTGTCCCGCATTCTGGCCGTCCAGCCCGTGCTGGACGCGGTCGAGCGCGACCAGGCCGCGCCGCGCGCGGCGTTCGAACACCTGAAAATCGGCCAGACGCTCGCCGGTCTGGTGAGGAGCCAGGCAAAAGGCATTTCGCTGGTCGAAATCGACGGTCAGACCGTCGCCATGCGCCTGCCCCAGCCGGCTGCCGCCGGCGACACCCTGCGCCTGCGCTTCGCCGGCCACATGCCGCAACCGGTGTTTCTGCTCGAAGCCCCCGAAACCGCGGCCAGCGATGCGCCGCAACTGAGCCAGACCGCGCGCATGCTGAGCGAACTGATGCAGCGCCTGCCGCAGCACCCGACCCTGCCCACCCTCGTCCCGCCCGGCCCCCTGCTCGACCAGCCGCCCGCGCTGCCGGCCGAACTGGCGCTCGCCCTGCGTACCGCGCTGGTGCGCAGCGGCTTGTTTTACGAGTCGCACCTGGCCAACTGGGCGGCGGGTCAGGACAGCCTCGACGGCCTGCTGCAGGAGCCGCAAAACCGGCTGGCGGCGGCCGACGCCGCGCGCGCCGCCGGCAACCCGCCGGCGCTGCCCGACAGCGGCGAAACGGCTGCGCACAAGCCGCTCAACCCGATGCACGCCCTGCTGTCGCAGCAGTTGCAGGTGCTGGAGTCGCCCCAATTCGTCTGGCGCGGCGAGGTGTGGCCGGGACAGACGCTGGAATGGCACCTGCGCCAGGAAACGGACCCTGCGCCGGAGCAGTCGGCCGACGCGGCCGATGCCGGCTGGGAATCCAGGCTCAGGCTGACGCTGCCGCAACTCGGCAGCGTGACCGTGCATATCAGGCTCGATGCGCAGCAGGCATTCAGCATCAGGATGGTGCCGGAGCAGCCCGAAATCGAACCCCTGCTGCAGCAGCACCAGGGCACGCTGATCGACCGCTTGAGCGCGGCAGGCTGTACCCTCAACGCCCTCACGGTGCAGCACGATGCCGGCGCCTGACAAGCGGCGCGCCGCCGCCGCGCTCGCCTACCGCAACGGCGACGGTGCGCCCCGCGTGGTCGCCAAGGGGCGCGGCGTGGTGGCCGACAGCATCATCGAAAAGGCCCGCGCCTCGGGCGTGTACGTCCACGAATCGCGCGAATTGCTGGCCCTGCTGATGCAGATCGACCTCGACAGCCACATCCCGCCGCAGTTATATATCGCAGTGGCCGAACTGCTGGCCTGGCTCTACCATCTGGAAGCAGCCGATCAAGCAGGACTTGCCGAACCCTAACAACGCCCAAGCAGAATGTCTTTTTCAGTCCCGCAACACGACCTGACCCACCCGGATCGCGACAAGGCGCTGGCGCCTTACGCCGTCCATTCGCGGGCGGAGATTCTTTTCCTGCTGCGCGCGATCCAGAAGCGCAAGCTGCTGGTCAACCTCGACCTGCCGGGCAGCCGGCAGATCGTCGTCACGTCGGTGCTCGCGGTCGACGAGGCGCGCAACCTGCTGATCCTGGACAGCGCCCGCGGCGATGCGCTCAACCAGGCGCTGATGTCCGGCACGGGCGCGGAGTTCATCACCCAGCTCGACGGCGTCTCCATCTCGTTTTCCAGCGGCCCGGTTGCCGCGTGCGTGTACGAAAACCTGCCGGCCCTGTGTATCGCCCTTCCCCAATCGCTGGTTCGCCTGCAGCGCAGGGAGCATTTCAGGGTGCCCATGCCGATTGCCACCCCGGTCAAATGTATCGTGCCGTCCCTGTCGGACGCGACTGCGGAGCCGATCGCAACCTGCATCGTGGACATCAGCTGCGGCGGCGTGGCGATCGCCGAAAACAGCGGGCGCCTCGGCTGCGACACCGGCAGAACGCTGCCCGACTGCCGTCTGCTGCTGCCCGAAGCCGTCACCGTCGTCACTTCGCTGGAAGTCCGCAATGCCACCCAGATCCGCCTGCAGAACGGCGTCACCCAGACCCGCCTGGGTTGCCGGTTTCTGGATTTGCCCAACGACATGGCCGCCAGGCTGCAGCGCTTTGTCATGGATATCGAGCGCGCGCGACGAAACAGCCTATAGCGCGCCACCCCCCACATGAATGATTCAAGGAGACTCCGCCATGCAAACGATCCAGCAGGAAATTGACGAAAGAACCAACCTGACCAGTTCCAACAAGCTGGAGTTGCTGCTGTTCCGCCTGGGCGACGATGCGAATCTCGATCGCAACGAACTGTTCGGGATCAACGTGTTCAAGATACGCGAAATCATCCCGATGCCGACCATTACTGCCATGGCCGGGTCGCATCCCCACATGATGGGCGTGGTCGACCTGCGCGGCCAGATCATTCCGGTCATCGATTTGCCGGCGGTGACGGGATGCACCCCGAAATCCGGGCTGAACATTCTGCTGATTACCGAATATGCCCGCAGCACCCAGGCCTTTGCCGTCGAATCGGTGGAGGACATCGTGCGCCTCGACTGGCGGCAGGTGCTGTCCGCCGAGGGCAATGCCGCCGGCGGGATGGTCACCAGCCTCGCCCGCCTGGACGGCGACAACAGCGACCGTCTGGCGCAGGTGCTGGACGTGGAGACCATCCTGCGCCAGGTCATGCCGTCGAGCGAGCCAGTTGTCGACCCTGCCAGCATCGGCCCCATGGTGGACATCAAGCCCGGTACCGTCATCCTGGCGGCGGACGATTCGGTGATCGCGCGCACCATGATCGAACAGGGGCTGGAAGCGATGGGCCTGCCCTATCTCATGTGCAAAACCGGCAAAGAGGCCTGGGATCAGCTGCAGGCCATCTCCGCCAAGGCGCAGGACGAGGGCAAGACCGTGCACGACCGGATCGCGCTGGTGCTGACCGACCTGGAAATGCCCGAGATGGACGGCTTTACTCTGACCCGCAACATCAAGCAGGATCCGCGCTTCAGCGCCATCCCGGTGGTCATCCACTCTTCGCTGACCGGCTCGACCAACGAAGCGCACGTCAAAAAAGTCGGCGCCGACGCCTATGTGGCCAAGTTCGTCGCCGAAGACCTGGCCGACGCGCTGCGGCATGCGCTGGGCGCAGTGCATTGAGATGCAAGGTTCAAGATGCAAGTTACAAGGTTCAAGCAAAGCGCACCGCTGCTTGCATGGCGACGAACAACTTGTAACTTGTAACTTGTAACTTGAAGCCCCCGCATCGCGGGGGCGCTCTCCTTAAACGCCCATGTTCATGATTTCCTGATAGGCGGACACCAGCTTGTTGCGCA
>NZ_MKUG01000207.1 GCF_001897685.1 Thiobacillus sp. 65-1402 | reverse complement strand
AACTTGCCGACCCGGACGGCGACCTGAAAGTCGCCGCAGGTCTGTATCACGCGTCCGAGTATGCGTGCGATTTCCGGCTCGTCATCAATGATCAAAACCTTGTGCGCACTGATCGGTTCGGGAGGCTGGGAGATGTCTTTTGGATCGGGGGGGCACATGGAACCGGAAAGAAACCAAGTCATTGAAACGCAATCTGCGGACCACCTTAGTCCCATCCTACGGCCAGCGTCAAGCTCGCGCGCAATTGGCCGTGCATCTGGAAAAAACGGCACGCGCGCGTGCTATGGCGTTTCTCCCATGACCTGTCCAGACCGATTGGCGATACGCCATTGGCGGCGCCTGTCTGGCCGGAATCTGTTTTGATTTCCTCTTTGTTTTCAATTGATTGTTGCCTTGTGTCGCTGGTGGCACGGTGCCTGCTTTAAGCCTGTCGGGTGGACGCGACTCGGGCGGCAACAGCGATCTTCCACCCGACTCGTTTGTTTCAATTAATGGAGAGGCTATGAACATTCCAAGAAAACTCAAATTGCTGGCATTTGGCGCTTGCCTTGCCGCCGCGCTTCCGGCAAGCGCCGAGGAGTACCCGAAATTCGATTACATGCCGGGCAAGGAGTTGGCAATCCCCCACGTTTCGGGAGACGCGAAATTCTCGAATACCTATCAATACTGGAAAGATGAGAAGGCGCTTGAAGACGCCAAGAAAAGCGGAAAGATGTCCCATGAGATGAACTACAAGGATTTCCGCTGGGCAGTTAAAAGCTTCGACGCGGAAGGCGCGATCGACATCGGCAGAGGGTACTACAACGAGAAGAATGCCAAGGGGCAATCCTGTGCTTCCTGCCACGGCGCAGAGGGTAAAAAGCTCAAGGGAATATACGCAAACTACCCGGCCTACAACAAACGCCTGAAGCGTGTCGTGACCGTCCCCACGCAGATCAAAACCTGCGCGACCGAACGGCTCGGCTTCGACTGGAAGGAGAACACGCGTCAGAACACGCTGATCGACTTCTTCGTCGGCTCCCTGTCCGATGGCAAGGTCGTGAAGATCGATGCCACCTCTCCGGGGCCGATCAAGGCGTCCTACGAACGGGGCCGCGATTTGTTCTTCAAGCGCGGTGGCCACTTCAACTTCGCCTGCGCGAGCTGCCATACCCCGCCGGCCGCAGGGAAATATCTGCGCGGCCAGCGTCCGACTACTTTCTTCGGTGACGCCGCCCAGTACCCCATCTACCACTTCCCCTACGCGTTGCCAGGCGACGACTTCGAGTACGTCTTCACCCTCCAGCACCAGATCAAGTCGTGCCAGATTTTGTCGCGCATCTATCCGGGTGAGGAGGGCAGCCCCGCCATGACGGACATCGAGGTGTTCCTCAAGGCGTCGGCGAATGGCTACAAGATGAGCGTCCCGGTCGCGGAATACAACATGGATACCAGCTATCTGGATTGAAGCGCGTCTTCGGTGCCGCAACTGATTAAAAAGGAAAACTGACATGAAATTTGGCTTCAAACAGCGTTATCTGCCACTGCTTATGCTGGCCGGCTCTCTGAGCGTTGGCGCAATCACCCCCAGCTCGGCCGAGGAGGCGCCGAAGTGGGTTCCCGGCGAGCAGTATCCCCGCGAACTGCTGAAGAATTTTCCTTGCCACGACTATGACCTGCCATGCGGAAAGATGACCTCGCCGCCAGTGGAACGTGTCGAGTTCAAGGGGCCGCTCAATGGGGACGCGGAACGGGGCGAAAAAATCGCAACCAACCTGCGTTGGGGGAACTGCATTGCTTGCCATGCGCTGCCCAAGCATGAAGGCGGCACCATCGGCCCCAGCCTGAAGGGGTATGCGCATCGGGAAATGCCGTTGGACTACACCTATCAGCGCCTCTGGGATGTCCGCTTCTACAACCCGAATGCCTTCATGCCCGTTTATGGCCCGAACAAGGTGCTGACCGATCAGGATATCCAGGATGTCATGGCATTCCTGTACGCCAAATAAACACGCGTTTCCCAGGCAACGATCACAATCCCGCGCCAACGCGCGGAAAGGAAATCACAAATGACTGATTCTTCGAAAAAGCTTACCCAATACACCTTGTCGGCGCTGTGCCTTACCGGTATGTCCTTGTTCCATCAGGCAGCCCAGGCTGAGGCAGAAGCCAAGGTCGATTCCTACAAGGCCTGGCCCATGCTGTACGGGCGCGAGTCCGCGCCTTCGGACGACGTGACCATGACCATGGGCGTCGAGATGCAGCCCACTTTCACGCTGACCGACAGCAAGAGTGCGGCATCCGACAAGAGCGAGTTTTCATTCCAGCGTCTGCGCTGGTATATGAAAGGCAGCATCACCAAAGACGTGGATTACCTGGTCGTCACGGAATGGGCGCGCAATGGGGTCACTTCCGCTGCTAACGGCAGTGCGCGCGTCTTCCGCGCCAGCGCGACCTTCCGCGATGTCTTCGATATGACCAACATTCAGGTGGGGTCCATGATCGTCCCGTTCGGCCATGCCTTTTACGTTCCGGCCGGAATTGCGCCATGGGTCAATTACACCCGCATGACCTCGCAGCTCTATGGTTGCGGCTCGATCGGCTGTACGGCGGATGGCGGTGAGATCGTAACCAACATCTTCAAGACCGGCGTCATGGCCTTCAATCAGATCAACCTGGGCAACGATAGCAGCCTGACCTATACCGCCGGCGTCTACAACAGCACGGGCGTCAAGCAGCAGGACGAAGGCGACCAGAAAGACTTCAACGGCAGCCTGGAGTTTCACAAGGGATCGATCTGGGCCCATTACGGCTTGCGGCTCGGCAGCGCGCAGATCAACGCGGGGCCGGAACTTGACCGGGAACGCCACGCCTTCGTGCTGCGTTACAACGACTTTGCCAAGGACAAGTGGTGGGCCTGGGGTGAAGTCATGACCGGCAAGGATGAGGCCCCGGGTGGTGCTGCCGATCTGAAGGCCAAGGGCTATGAACTCTCGCTCGGTTATAAATTGACGCCGAAGTGGGAGGCTGTAGCGCGCTATTCCGAATATGACCCGAATACTTCCCTCAGCAACAACACATTCCAGGAAACCTCTCTAGGCCTGACCCAGCGCCTTGACCGCGGGATCCGCCTGCAATACCAGGCAGACCGTATCCGAAACGACAGCAATACAATCGAAGACAATATTTTCACTGTCCGTGTCACGGTGCCTTTTGCCAAAAAAATCATGTGACACCGTATCAACAGCCTCCTCCATAACGTATCAGGGAAGTTGATGTTTCTGATGCGTTATGCCTTCTGCCGCCCTTCGGGGCGGTTTTTTTCGCAGCATGTGCGTCGGTATCCAGGGAACCCGGATTTTGCGATGCGAGGACTGTATGGCGAGCGCAGGGCGATTCAAGCACGTGACTGGCGCCTTGCGCTGCAATGGGCGCCAGAAAAAACATGGTGCCCGCGGCGGTGTTCCATTTCTACCGAAGCCGGGCATAAGGGACTGGCGTTACGCCATAGCCAGATTTTTACGGCTCGAAGCATGAAAAACTTTTTTATAGTTATCAATGTATTGGCTTTTGTTCATGGCTTGGCATGGGGTTTGCTAATCATGCGTAGGCTGGAGAAATTGTGAGCTGCTCAATCTTTCATTCAAAAAAGTTATTTCAATAGTTTGAGTGTGGAAAACGCAAATCACAGGAATGTTGATGATTTTTCTATTTAAAAGGAGATATGCAAAATGAATGCGCTTCGTAGAAACGTACTGAAAGGCGCCGCAGGCGCAGGCACCGTGGCCATCGCCGTGGCCGCCGGCCTGCTGAAGCCCACCCAGGCGATGGCCGCCTGGAACAAGGCCGCCTTCGAGGCTAAGAACGTCGGCGACGCGATGACGGGTCTCGGCGTGGCCGGCCCGGCCGACAGCAAGGAGATTGTCATCAAGATGCCGGACATCGCCGAGAACGGTGCGGTGGTGCCGGTGGAAGTCACCAGCAGCATCGCCGGCACGACCAGCATCGCCATCTTTGCCGAAAAGAACGGCACTCCCCTGGTCGGCACCTACAATCTGTCGGGCGGCGCCCAAGGCTTTATTTCCACTCGTATCAAGGTGGCCCAGACTTCATTCATACGTACGGTTGTCAATGCCGGCGGCAAGTCTTACACCGCGGCCAAGGAAGTCAAGGTCACCGTCGGCGGCTGCGGCGGCTGATCCCCGGCCTG
>NZ_MKUG01000206.1 GCF_001897685.1 Thiobacillus sp. 65-1402 | reverse complement strand
GCAGGCGGCAACGGCGGCAAGTAAACGTGGCAGGGCCATGTGATATGCTCGGATCATCTTGGTCAAGCGGGCATTCTAACAACATCGTCCCGGCTGAGACAGTCGGCGTGCCGCTTGAATCCCGCATGTCACCATTCCGTTCGTAGCCGTTCGCATCATGTTGCATATCACCAATTCCCTTACGCGCACCAAGGAAGAATTTGTCCCGCTCACCCCGGGCGTAGTCCGCATGTACGTCTGCGGCATGACCGTCTACGATCTGTGCCACCTCGGACACGCACGGGTATTCGTGGTGTTCGACATGGCGACGCGCTGGCTGCGCGCCAGCGGCTATCGGGTCGAGTACGTGCGGAACATCACCGACATCGACGACAAGATCATCAAGCGCGCGCAGGAAAACAATGAAACGCCCGCCGCGTTGACCGCGCGCTTCATCGCCGCGATGCACGAGGACGAACGCGCGCTCGGCGTGCTGCCGCCCGACCATGAGCCGCGCGCCACCGCCTACGTGGCGCAGATGCTGGCGCTGATCGAACAATTGATCCGCGGCGGCCTGGCCTATCCGGCGCCCAATGGCGACGTTTATTACAGCGTGCGTGCCTTCCCCGCTTACGGCCGCCTGTCCGGCAAGAGCCTCGACGAGCTGCGTGCGGGCGAACGCGTGGAGGTCGACCCCAACAAGCGCGACCCGATGGATTTCGTGCTGTGGAAAGCCGCCAAGCCGGGCGAGCCGGCGTGGGACTCGCCGTGGGGGCCGGGGCGTCCGGGGTGGCACATCGAATGCTCGGCGATGAGCGCCGACCTGCTCGGCCGCCATTTCGACATCCACGGCGGCGGCCAGGATTTGCAATTCCCGCATCATGAAAACGAAATCGCCCAGTCGGAAGGGGCGAACGGCTGCACCTTCGTGAACTACTGGATGCACAACGGCTTCGTGCGGGTGGACAACGAAAAGATGTCCAAATCGCTGGGCAATTTCTTCACCATCCGCGAGGTGCTGGAAAAGTACGACGCCGAAGTGGTGCGCTTTTTCATCCTGCGCGCGCATTACCGCAGCCCGCTGAATTATTCGGATGCCCACCTCGACGACGCCAGGGGTGCGCTGACGCGCCTGTATACCGCGCTGAAAAACGCGCCGCCGGAGGCGGCCGCGCCCGACTGGAGCCAGCCCGCGGCGCTGCGCTTCCGGGCGGCGATGGACGACGACTTCAATACCCCCGAGGCGCTGGCGGTGCTGTTCGAGCTGGCGAGCGAGGCGAATCGCGGCGATGCCGCCGCGGCGCAGACGCTGCGCCGCCTGGGCGGGGTGCTGGGGCTGCTGCAGCGCGACGCGGCGGATTTCCTGCAGGCGAGGGCGGCCGGCGACGGCATCGGCGAGGCGGAGATCGAAGCCCTGATCGCTGCGCGGCAGGCGGCGCGCAAGGCGAAAGATTTTGCCGAATCCGACCGCGTCCGCGATACCCTGGCGGCAGCCGGTATCGTGTTGGAAGACGGGCCGGGCGGCACCACCTGGCGGCGTGCCTGAAGCGCCGGACGCACTGCCTTCAGCATGACGTCTCTCCCCCTTGTCCTGGTCGGTGCCGTGGGCTGGCAGCATCCCGCATGGCGCAACGAGTTCTATCCGGACGGCCTGCCGGATGACTGGATGTTGTCTTATTACAACACGCAATTCCAGGCGGTTTATCTGCCGGCATCCGTCTGGCAGACGGCCTCCGAAACAAGCTGGGAGCAATGGCTGAACGATACCCGCGCGGCGTTTTGTTTCGTGCTGGAGCCGGCAGATGCGACACCGGCCCAACCCGCCCAGGAACGGGTGTTGCTGGCCACGCAGGCCTGGGAGGCGCGCCATGTCTGGTGGCTGGACGAGACGCCGGACCTGCGCCTGCTGGCGCAACGCATCGCGCAGCAGGCGGCGACCGGCGAGCCCCTGTTTGTGTTCAGCCGCAGCGGCGATCTCGGTTTGCTGCAACAGGCCAACACCCTGAGGCAGGTGATGGGCTACTGAATAAGCGGCAAAGCGTCTGCATCATGGCCGTGGGACGGCTGCTCTTCGGTAAAATGGCAGCCCGAATGAAAATACAGGCTCGCTTTCTTGCAACACGACAATCTGGTCGAAATCGAAGACGTCGCATTTGGTTACGGTGCCCGGCAGGTTCTGAAGGGGATCAATCTGACCGCCAAACGGGGGCAGGTCATCGCCATCATGGGCAGCAGCGGTTGCGGCAAAACAACGCTTTTGCGCCTGATTGGCGGGCAGGTCAAGCCCGGCCAGGGGACGGTGCGCGTAGCCGGCGAGTCGGTGGGTGAACTCGATCCGGCCAGCCTGTACCGTCTGCGCCGCAAGATGGGCATGCTGTTCCAGTTCGGCGCGCTGTTCACCGACATGTCGGTGTTCGACAATGTGGCGTTCCAGCTGCGCGAGCACACCGACCTGCCGGAAGACGCCATCCGCGACCTGGTATTGATGAAGCTGCATGCCGTCGGCCTGCGCGGCGCCGCGCAGTTGATGCCGGCCGAACTGTCGGGCGGGATGGCGCGGCGGGTGGCGCTGGCGCGCGCGATTGCGCTGGAGCCCATGCTGGTGATGTACGATGAACCGTTTGCCGGGCTCGACCCCATTTCGCTCGGCGTGACCGGCAACCTGATCCGCCGCCTGACCGATACGCTGGGACTGACCTCGCTGGTGGTGACCCACGACGTGCAGGAGTCGCTGAAAATCGTCGATTACGTTTATTTCGTCTCGGAAGGCGTGATCGTTGCCGAGGGTTCGGCGGACGATATCCGCGCTTCCGATCTTCCATTTGTGCACCAGTTCGTGCACGGCGAAGCCGACGGCCCGGTACCGTTCCATTATCCGGCGCCGTCCTATGCCGTCGACTTGCGGCTGGGAGGATAAAGTGCTCAAACGATCGATCGAAAACCTGGGCAATCGCACGATACAGGGCGTCTGGCGCATCGGCTTCGCGGCCCGCTTCTTCCTGGCGATGCTGCTGCACTCGGGCACCGCATTCCGCCGCTTCGGCTTGACCGTCCGCGAGATGTACTTCACCGGCGTGCTCTCGCTCATCATCATCCTGGTGTCGGGACTGTTCGTCGGCATGGTGCTCGGCCTGCAGGGCTACGAAACGCTGCAGACCTACGGCTCGGAGGAGGCGCTGGGCGTTCTGGTGGCGCTCTCGCTGGTGCGCGAATTGGGGCCGGTGGTGGCCGCCTTGCTGTTCGCCAGCCGCGCCGGATCGGCCATCACCGCGGAGATCGGCCTGATGAAGGCGACCGAGCAGCTGTCGGCGATGGAAATGATGGCGGTCGACCCGATCGCCCGCGTGGTGGCGCCGCGCTTCTGGGCGGGGGTGATTTCGATGCCGCTGCTGGCGGCACTGTTCTCCGCGATGGGGATTTTCGGCGGCTATCTGGTCGGCGTGCAGCTGATCGGAGTGGACGAAGGTTCGTTCTGGTCGCAGATGCAAAGCGCAGTCGATTTCGAGCAGGACATCCTCAACGGCGTCATCAAGAGCGTGGTGTTCGGCGTCGCCATCACCACCATCGCGCTGTTCGAGGGCTATGACGCGCCGCCGACCGCCGAAGGCGTGTCGGGCGCCACCACGCGTACCGTGGTGACTTCCAGCCTGGCCGTGCTGGCGCTGGATTTCGTTTTGACCGCATTCATGTTCCGGGGAATCAACTGACAATGAACAAGACCGTACTCGATCTCTGGGTGGGATTATTCGTCATCGCGGGCATCGCCGCGCTGCTGTTCCTGGCGCTCAAGGTAGGCAGCATGAGCGCCGTAAACACGTCGGACAGTTACGAAGTCGTCGCCCGCTTCGAGAACATCGGCGGACTCAAGCCGCGCGCACCGGTCAAGAGCGCCGGGGTGGTGGTGGGCCGGGTGGCGGATATTCGTTTCGACAATGAAACCTACGAAGCGGCCGTTACCCTTCGTCTGGACAAGCGCTATGCTTTCCCCAAGGACACCACTGCCGCCATCATGACCTCGGGTCTGCTGGGCGAGCAATACATCGGCCTGGAGGCCGGCGGCGACAGCGTGAAGCTAAAGGACAAGGACCGGATTCTCATCACGCAGGACGCCGTGGTGCTGGAAAATCTGATCGGCCATTTTATATACGGTAAGGCTCAAGAAGGAGCGCCACAATGAAGATCAACGCACTCACCCGTACCCTGCTGGCGGCCGGCCTGTTGCTGGCCGCCCTGCCAGGACAGGCGGACACCATCAACCTGCAGCAGGCGGTGGAAATGAGCCTGGCGGCCGACCCCCGCATCAAGGAGCGCGAACAGGTGGTCGAAGCCGCGCGCGGCATGCTGCAGGAAGTACAGGGCAACGCCGGCTGGCGGGTCAGCGCCAACGCCTTCATCGGACTGGCGCCGGAAGCCGAGGGCGGCTTCTACCAGGGCGGGGCTTTTAACGGAACCAACCCGCGTACCGACGGCGACAGGATCGAAGGCATTTCCGACTGGACGCATCTGGATTTCGCGCTGATCAAGCCGCTCTATACCTTCGGCAAGATCGAGCATTACGGCGAGGCCGCGCGCGGCAACATCGATCTCAAGCGCGGCGAACTCAAGCAAACGCGCGGCGACACGGTCTACGACACCAAGCGTGCCTATTTCGGCTATCTGACCGCGCGCGATATCCGGGTTTTCCTGGAAGACATGCAGGGCCGGCTGGATCGGGCCATCACCTCGGTCGAGCGTGATCTCAAGGAGGAAACCGGCGAGGCCAAGCAGTCCGACCTGTATGCGCTGCAAGCGGCCAAGGGCTTGCTGGCCAAGTATGTGTACCAGTCGCGCGCCATCGAGAAAATCAGCCTCGACGGCCTCAAGGTGCTGACCGGTGCCGGGTTGAAGGCCGACCTGAAGGTGGCCGACGAACGTATCGAGCCGGTTGCCTTCCCGCGCGTCGATCTGGCCGAGTTCCAGTCGCGCGCCTTGCAGGAACGTCCCGAAATGCAGCAGCTCGAAGCCGGCCTGCGCGCCCGTCGCGCCCTGGTGGCCGCCAAAAAAGCCGATCGCATGCCGGACGTGTATGCCGGCGTGATCGGGCAGTTCAACTACGCTTCGCAGCGCGAGCGGCTGGACAATCCCTATCTCTACGACCCCTTCAATGGCGGCGGCCTGACCCCGGTGGTGGGCGTGAAATGGGACACCGTGTTCGGCGCTGCCAGCGCCCGCGTCAATCAGGCGCAGGCCGAGCTGGAAGCGCTCAACCACAAGAAGGCGTTTGCCGTGGCAGGCATTCCGTTCGAAGTGGGCGAGGCCTATGCCAATGCCGAGGCCAACTACAATGCGCAGCGCGATCTGGGCGAAGGCGCGGCGGCAGCGCGGCGCTGGATGGTGGCGTCGCTGGCCGATTTTGCGGCTGGGATCGAAAGCGCCGACAAAGTGGCCAATGCGCTCAAGAATTACGTCCTGACGCAGACCGAATATTTGCGCACGGTCAACGACTACAACATGAACGTGGCGCAACTGGCGCGCCTGACGGGTGAACTCAAGTAAGTAGCGGGCGTCTACTTCTTGACCCGGTTCATACAACTCCGATTTTCTCGAACAGGAATACCTACAACATGTTGCGCACATTCTTTTCGCTGCTGGCACTGATGCTGGGACTCAACACCGGACCGGCGTTGGCAGCCGACATGCCGCCCGATGTGCTGGCACGCACCACCACGCAGGAAGTCCTCGCGATCCTGAAGCAGGACAAGGATATCCAGAGCGGCAACCAGAGCAGGGTGTATCAACTGGTCGAAGCCAAGATCCTCCCCAACTTCGATTTCAACCGCATGACCCAGCTGGCCGTTGGCAAGCACTGGCCGCGTGCCACCGCCAAGCAGAAGCAGGAACTGGTGACCGAGTTCCGCAACCTGCTGGTGCGCACCTATTCCAGTTCGCTTACTGCGTTCACCAACCAGACGGTCGAGTTCAAGCCGCTGGCGATGAAGCCGGACGAAACCGACGTGACCGTGCGTTCCGAAATTCGCCAGCCGGGCGGGCAGCCCATTCCGATCGACTACAGCATGTACAAAACCGCCTTCGGCTGGAAGGTCTACGATGTGGCGATCGACGGCGTCAGCCTGGTGACCAATTATCGCGCGTCCTTTTCCAGCACCATCCGGCAGAACGGAATCGACGGTCTGATCAAGACCCTGGCTGCCCAGTCCGAACGCGGGACGTCCAAACCGGCGCCGCGCCCCGGCTTATGATTGTATGCGAGGGCACGCGCTGTCGTATCGCCGGCGCGGTGACCGTCGACAGCGTCGGCAGCCTGCTGCGCGAATTGCGGCCGCACCTCGCGCAGCAGGTCGATACGCTGGATTTCAGCGGGGTCGAGACTGCCGATTCGGCCGCTCTTGCGCTCATCTTCAGCGCCATGCGCCAGGCCCGGCAGGCAGGCCGCTCGCTGAGCTGTGCCGGCCTGCCCGCCAGCTTTATTACCCTGGCCGAACTGTATGGGGTGGCCGAGCTGTTGCCCGCATGAGCCAGGCAAACCCCGCGATCCGTGTCAGCGAACTGCGCAAGCGCTTCCGCACTACCCAGGCGCTCGATGGGGTTTCGCTCGATATCCAGCAGGGTGAGTTTTTCGGTCTGCTGGGGCCCAACGGAGCGGGCAAGACCACACTGATCTCGATTCTGGCCGGGCTTGCCCGGGCGGATTCCGGCCGTGCCGCCGTCATGGGCCACGACGTCGTGCGCGACTATCGGCAGGCACGCCGCGCCCTTGGCGTGGTGCCGCAGGAACTGGTCTACGATCCCTTCTTCAACGTGCGCGAAACCCTGCGCATCCAGTCCGGCTACTTCGGCCTCAGGCACAACGACGGCTGGATCGACGAGATCATGCATCATCTCGATCTCACCCGGCACGCCGACAAGAACACGCAGAGCCTGTCGGGCGGCATGAAGCGCCGTCTGCTGGTGGCGCAGGCGCTGGTGCACAAGCCGCCGGTCATCGTGCTCGACGAGCCCACCGCCGGGGTCGACGTCGACCTGCGCCGCTCGCTGTGGGAGTTCATCAGCCGCTTGAACCGCGAGGGGCACACCATCCTGCTGACCACGCACTACCTGGAAGAGGCCGAGGCGCTGTGCGGCCGCATCGCCATGCTGAAGAGCGGTCGCATCGTGGCGCTCGACGCCACGCGCAACCTGCTGCAGCTGACCAACGAGCATTGTGCGCAGCTGCGGCTCGACGCCGAAACCGTGCCGGCCGCCTGGCAAGGCCGCCTGCAACGCGACGCCGACGGCTGCTGGCGCGTCAATTTCGGCGACTATGCCGAACTGGAAACCCTGCTTGCCGACCTGCGCGGCGCCGGTGTGCGCGTGCTCGAAATGCATCTGCAGGAGCCCGACCTGGAGGATGTCTTTACCGACATCATGAAGCGCACATGAGCGGACTGTCAGCGCTCTTCTACAAGGAACTGCTGCGCTTCTGGAAAGTGGCGGTGCAGACCGTGGTTGCCCCGGTGGTGACGGCGCTGCTGTACCTGCTGATCTTCTCGCACGTGCTGGAAGCGCATGTCGAGGTCTATCCCGGCGTCTCCTACACCAGCTTCCTGGTGCCGGGGCTGGTGATGATGAGCATGCTGCAGAACGCGTTTTCCAACAGTTCGTCCAGCCTCATCCAGTCGAAGATGACCGGCAACATCGTGTTCGTGCTGCTGCCGCCGCTGTCGTACCTGGAGTTCTTCCTCGCCTACCTGGGTGCGGCGGTGATCCGTGGGCTGATCGTCGGTCTCGGCGTGTGGGCGGTGACCCTGTGGTATGCCCCGTTCCAGATGCCGCACCCGTTCTGGATGCTGGCGTATGCGCTGCTGGCCTGTGCCATTCTCGGTGCGGTCGGCATCATGGCGGGTATCTGGGCGGAGAAATACGACCAGTTGGCGGCGTTCCAGAATTTCCTGATCCTGCCGCTCACCTTCCTGTCCGGCGTGTTCTATTCGATCCACTCGCTGCCGCCTTTCTGGCAGACGGTGTCGCGCGTCAACCCGGTGTTTTACCTGATCGACGGCTTCCGCTACGCTTTCGTCGGCCAATCCGACACCGATCCCTGGCTCGGTCTGCTGGTCGTCGGTGCCTGCTTTGTGGCAATATCCGCCCTCACTCTGATGCTGCTGAAAAGCGGCTACAAACTCAGACACTAAGATTGAGCAAGACTCGCGAGGCAAAACAAGCATGGTCACCCCCGACGACATCAAAGGCTGGATCACCGAAAAACTGCCGTGCGACCACATCGAACTGGATGGCGACGGCCAGCATTTCCAGGCGGTGATCGTCAGCCCCGCCTTCACCGGCAAGAACATGATCCAGCAGCATCGGCTGGTCTACGATGCGCTCGGCACGCGCATGCACGCGCAGATCCACGCGCTGTCGATGAAGACCTACACCCCCGAAGACTGGGCCGCACGCTGAATGGACGCGCTGCTGATCCACGGCGGCAGCCCGCTTGCCGGTGAGGTACGCATTTCCGGCGCCAAGAATGCCGCGCTGCCGATCCTCACCGCCAGCCTGCTCACCGCGGAACCGCTGCGCCTCGGCAACGTCCCGCACCTCAAGGACATCAGCACCATGCTGGCGCTGCTCGGCCACATGGGCGTGCGCGTCACGCTGGACGAGCGCAACCGCGTCACTCTGTGCGGCGAATCCATCCCGCACAAGGAAGCGCCCTACGAAATGGTGAAGACCATGCGCGCCGCGATCCTGGTGCTGGGGCCGACGCTGGCGCGCTTCGGCGAGGCGCGCGTGTCCCTGCCCGGCGGCTGCGCCATCGGCTCGCGCCCGGTCGACCTGCACATCAAGGGCCTGCAGGCGATGGGCGCCGACATCCAGATCGAGCACGGCTACATCCACGCGCGCTGCAAGCGCCTCAAGGGCGCGCGCATCGTGATGGACGTGGTCACCGTGACCGGCACCGAAAACCTGATGATGGCGGCCGCGCTGGCCGACGGCACCACCGTGCTGGAAAACGCCGCGCGCGAACCCGAGGTGGTCGACCTGGCGCGCTGCCTGATCGCCATGGGCGCCAAAATCGAAGGCGCCGGCAGCGACGTCATCACCATCCAGGGCGTCGACGCGCTGCATGGCGCGGACTATTCCGTGATGGCCGACCGTATCGAGACCGGCACCTTCCTCGTCGCCGCCGCCATGACCGGCGGGCGCGTGCGCACCACCCACACCCAGCCCGATACGCTGGAAGCGGTGATCGCCAAGCTGCGCGAGGCGGGCGTCAAGGTCAGCGCCGGTGATGACTGGATCGAAGTCGAATCCGACGGCAAACTGAAATCGGTCGACGTGCGCACCGCGCCGCACCCGGCGTTTCCCACCGACATGCAGGCGCAGTTCATGGCGATGAACACCATCGCCGAGGGCGCGGCCAGCGTCACCGAAACCATTTTCGAGAACCGTTTCATGCACGTGCAGGAACTGCGCCGCCTCGGCGCCAACATCGAGGTGTCCGGCCACACCGCCCTGGTGCGTGGCGTGCCGCGGCTCGACGGCGCCACCGTGATGGCGACCGACCTGCGCGCCTCCGCTTGCCTCGTGCTGGCGGGCCTCGTGGCGGCGGGCGAAACCACCATCGAGCGCATCTACCATCTCGATCGCGGTTACGAACGCATCGAGGAAAAGCTCACCCAGCTGGGCGCGCGCATCAAGCGCGTGCACTGAAACAGACATTGACCATGAGCAACCCAGGCATCACGCTGGCCCTCTCCAAGGGGCGCATCTTCGAGGAGACCCTGCCGCTGCTGGCGGCGGCGGGCATCACTCCGGCCGAGAATCCCGAATCCTCGCGCAAGCTCATCATTGGCACCAACCGTGACGACGTGCGCCTCATCATCGTGCGTGCCAGCGATGTCCCGACCTACGTGCAATACGGCGCCGCCGACCTCGGCATCGCCGGCAAGGACGTGCTTAACGAGCATGGCGGCAACGGCCTGTATCAGCCGCTCGACCTGCAGATCGCCAAGTGCCGCATGATGGTTGCGGTGCGCGAGGGCTACGACTACGCGGGGAAGGTGAAGCAGGGCGCGCGCATCCGCGTCGCCACCAAGTACGTCAAGGCCGCACGCGACCACTTCGCGTCCAAGGGCGTGCATATCGACCTGATCAAGCTGTACGGCTCGATGGAACTGGCCCCGCTGGTCGGCCTGTCCGACGTCATCGTCGACCTCGTCTCCACCGGCGGCACGCTCAAGGCCAACGGCTTGGTGGCGGTCGAGCACATCAGCGAGGTCAGCTCGCGCCTGGTCGTGAACCAGGCGGCGTTGAAGCTCAAGCGCAATCTGATCCAGCCGGTGATCGACGCGTTTGCTGCGGCAATCAGGCACTAATCCCTTCGTGCCGGCTGCGACCGAACGCCTTTCAAGGAGGCGGTTGCAGCGTTGCGGGAGGTTGACTTGCCGCTGCCTCAATCCGGAAATCTGAAAGGAAACAGAATGGTGTTTACGGCAAAAGGCTCGCTGATGATCGAGGTGGGGGCGGGCGAACTGATCGACAAGATCACCATCCTGAAGATCAAGGCCGATCGCATGACGGATGCAGCCAAGCTCAGAAACGTGAGCCATGAACTGGAGGTGCTGAGCCGCGCCCGCGCGGAGAACCTCGGTCAGTCCGACGAGCTTGACCGGCTGGAAGACGCGCTGCGCCAGGTCAACGAGGCGTTATGGGTGATCGAGGATGATATCCGCGCCTGCGAGGCCGCGCGTGATTTTGGGCCGAAATTCATCGAACTGGCCCGCTCCGTATACATCCAGAATGACAAGCGCGCTGCGATCAAGAAATCGATCAACGCGCTTTGCGGCTCCAGCATCATCGAGGAAAAGTCCTACACGGAATTTTCCTGAACAGCCGGCAGCCTGGGGGTGATCGCATCGAGTACGGTTTTGGCGGACAGCCCGGCAAGATCGGCAACCTCGATGGCGTCGAATTCCCCCCGGCGGATCCCGGTGCGCGATGCCGAGGTGTGCGGCCCAAAAAGCGCCAGGCCGGGTTTGCCCAGGCATGAGGCGACGTGGCTCGGACCGGTGTCGTTGCCCACGATGTAGCAGGCGTCCTTCAGCACACCGGCGAGCTCGAACCAGTCAAGATACCCGTTGGGTCCCAGCAGCGTGTGGCCGGGGATGCGCTTGGCCAATTCGATTTCGTCAGGCCCCGGTGCGGTGACGACGTCATACCCCCGTTCGATCAATGCTCCAGCCAGTTCGCCATAGTAGGGCCAGCGTTTGTGCGGATGCCGTGCGGAGCAGCCCGGGATGAGGGCGACATAGGGTTTGCGAACCCCTTCTTTGTGGAGGAAGTCGGCCATGTCGTCAGCCATCCACGACACGTCCGGCTTCAGGCAGTGATGAGTCGGAACGCCCGCGTTCTTCAACTGGAAAGCCAGGCCGTCGAGCCCTGATTTCGGCTGTTCGTCCTTCTGCTTGCCGCTCCATGCGACATTGCGCAGGAACAGCTTGTGATAAAGCTCGGTGCGGCCCTGTCTCTGCAGGTCGTATGCCCTGGTGAAGCGCTCGTTCCGCAGCATGCTTGCAAGACGGATCCACGCACCGATTTTCCAGCGTGGCGCGCGGGAATCCGTCAGCACCCGATCGACATGCGGACACCGGTCCATCAGCTTGCGAAACGGTGGTGTCGTCAGCAGGACGATTTCTGCACCGGGATGAAACGCCCGGATGTCGCGCAAGGCACCATCGGCCTGGACGACGTCGCCAAACGCCCCCAGCTTGATGACGAGGATTTTTTCGGCAGCGCGGCTCATGTCGGTGGGCTCCGGAATCAGGCAGCCCGCTTTCCGAGAAGCGAGCGGCTGCGAACGTACAGTTTTTCCAGCAGGTGTGCAATGCTGCCTATCTTGTGGCGCTTTCGCCAGGCATGGCGGCCAAGGATCGATCCGCCCTGCGTCGCCGGGAAAGCCGTGCCCGAATGGCGCTCTGAAATGATCCGGCAGGTCACCGCGAAGATATGTTGCTCCTCCAGGACGCGGCGGCGGGCTTCTTCGATTTCAGGCAGCCGTTCTGTCCACGCGTCTTCGCGCATGGCGTTGCGGATGCGGTCTGCCGCACCGGCCGGATCGCGGATATCGATGGGAACGAAGCTCCCGGCGGGAAAGTAATCCGCAGCATTCGGCGCCCCGGCGTAAAACGGCAGGCATCGCCCAAGAAAGGCGTCGGAAAGCTTCTCGGTAATGTGATGCGGGCCGATGTGATTTTCGACGACGAGATGGTAGCGAAAGGGAGCGAGCGCGTCCGCCTTGTCGTCCATCGGGATGGCGCCGCGACCGAATACGGACATTTCCGGCAGCAGCTTGCGCATGGCTTCGATGAAATTGAAGCGCTGTGCGTGCAGCGTGTGCCATTGGCGCTTCGGCGAGTAGACGACGGAAATCCCCTGCGTTTTGTCGCGGGCGGAAGGCCCCCGAACAAGGTCGGCGCGGCGCATCCAGCTGTCCTTTGCGCTGCCGAAAAACCAGTGGTTTGCCGCCTGCTGATAGTGCCGGTTGGGATGTGGCAGGGCCCAGGGCGGCTGACTGGTGAGAACATGGCCGAACTGGGCGGCGAATCCGCGGCCATACGCCTTGATCGATGCAGGCTCGGTCGTGACCAGAAGCGTGTGCGCGTGTGGACAGGCCAATTCCTCGCGAGCCGCGCTGCGCGATTGTCCCGCGGCCGGCGGAACATCGTCGTACACGACCAGCCAGTCATAGTCGCGGATGGCACGGTCGAACAGGAATTCGCAATCCCCCCACCGGCCGTCTTCGTGAGGGAAGTAGCGTAGCCACTCACGCGGGTCGAGCCGGCTCAGAAACTTGACGCGTATCGGGCGCGACAATGCCAGGGTCATGTGCTGCTGTCTTTGTCGCGGCTTGGGGTTGGGGCGTTCATGGAGCGTTTGAGGAGCCGTGCTGTTGCATAAACTGCAGATGGTATAGGGGTTGACGCGTAAAATGAACACGCCCCGTCCGCCAACGAATTTTTCCTGCCGGAATGCGGGTCGGGAGACATGCCAGATATATGGAGAACAAGCTATGCTCGATCTGATTGGCGGGCAGGAGAAATGAGCGTGCCCAGCGTCATCTGGTGGGGGCGTTTCGACGCCGGCTATTCCCGCAACCGTATTCTGCGCAAGCTATTCGCCGAGTTGGGCTGGCAGGTCAGGGACTTCCATCCAACGTTCAGCAGCATGGGCGACTGGGAGGCGCGGCTGCGTTGGCTACCCAAGGCCGATCTGGTCTGGGTACCCTGTTTCAGACAGCGAGACCTGGCGGCAGCAAGCCGCTGGGCCAGGAGATATGGCATTCCATTGATATTCGATCCGCTCATCTCCGCCTATGACAAACAGGTGGATGAGCGGGGCAAGCTGAGTGCGGACAGCCTGCGTGCAAAGCGCCTGTTGGCCTGGGAGCAGGCGCTGTTTCGGCGTGCCGACCGGATTGTTGCCGACACGCCTGCCCATGCGGACTACTACGCCCGGGTCCTGGGGGTGGAAAGCAGGAAGCTCGATGTGGTCTACGTGGGTGCGGAGGAGGCGAAGTTCCAGCCCGGGCCGCTTCCGCCGGAAAGATCGGACGAGCCCCAGGAAGCACTGTTCTACGGCAGCTTCATCCCGCTCCAGGGGCCGCAGGTGGTCGTCGAGGCCGCGATGCTGTATACGGGGCCGCCGCTTAAGTGGGTTCTTCTTGGGCAGGGGCCTCTGCGCAGCATGTGCGAGGAACGCGCTCGGGGGCTAGAGGCCGTACGCTTCGAAGACTGGCTTCCGTATGAGAGACTGCCTGAGCGCATTCAGCGGGCGGATATTCTTTTGGGGGTGTTCGGCATCACACCCAAGGCCGGTCGGGTCATTCCGAACAAGGTATTCCAGTCGCTCGCCAGCGGCAGGGTCGTGGTCACGCGTTCGGCTGCGGCCTACCCCGAGGCCTTGCTAGCCGGAGATAGCAACGGTCTTGAATGGGTACCTGCTGGCGATGCCCAGGCGCTCGCCGACAGGGTGGCCGTATTGGCAGGTAACCGGGCGAGATTGCACCAGCTCGGCGAGGCAGCCGCGGCGACGAGTCGTGAGTATTTCTCCGAAGCCGCAGTGAGGCGCCAGCTGGAAAAAGCGCTCGCAGGGGCAAGCGTCTGAACGCCATGGAAAAAGCTTGAGAAGCAAATACGGAATTAGTCGATGAGAATCCTTCACGTCTCGCACCAGCAACTCAAGTACCTGGGCGCCCGCAATTACTTTTTCCCGGTCCGGATCAACAACGGCTTCATCCGCAACAACCATGAGGTCTTCTGGTTCAGCGACCGCGACGTCGCGCGCTGCTCGAACATCTTCGGAACGCGCAGGATGGGCGTGAAGGCCTGCAACCGCAAGCTGCTGGAGGTGTGCCGCAATTTCCAGCCCGACGTCATCGCGCTGAGTTCGGCGGACATCATCCAGGCGGAAACCCTGGTCGAGGCACGGAAGCTGCTGCCCAATGTGGCGATCTTCCAGTATTTCATCGATGCCCTGTTCATCGAACACAACGTTCAGCACGCCAGGGGCAAGGCGGAGGTCGTGGACTGGACCTTCGCGACGACAGCCGGCCCGATCCTGTCCCGACTGGCAGGCTCGCATTCCCGGGTTGCGTTCATTCCCAATCCGGTGGATTCCAGCATCGACATTCACCGTTGCCACGAACGCACCGATCAGCCGCATGATGTTTTTTTCGCCGGGCATGCCCACAAATCGCTGGATCCGGAAGACCTCCGAGGGCGCGCCCATTCGCTGATACGCGAGCGTCTGCCGGCGGCGCGCTGCGCTTTTTACGGGCAAGACCAGGGTAACGCCTTGTACGGTGCTGCATTCATGCGCGCCCTTGGCGAGGCGAAAATCGGGCTCAATTTCAGTCAGCGTGACTCAGGATCGGAGCCGGGGCCGGGTGGCGCGCTGTATCTTTATTCCTCCGATCGCATCGGGACTTATCTGGGTAATGGTCTGCTGACCTTCACGACCCGCCCGTTCCGCCTGTCCGAGTTGTACGGGAACGACGCGATCGTCGAGGTGGACGGGCCGGAAGACTTCGTCGACAGGCTGCACTTCTATCTGGAGCATGACGGGGAACGTCAAAGGATTGCCGCCACTGGATACAACTTGGCACACGGCGAGTTCAATGAAAGGCTGGTGTCGCAATACATGATCGAGGCGACGTTGGGTCTGCCGTTTTCACATCCGTATCGCTGGCCGACCGAGAGTTTCGGTAGACAGATCTGATGCCTCAGGGTTGTGGGATGTTGCTGAAATAGTGGTCATGGCCGTCTATCACCTTGATCCATCGGTAGCCCAGCTTGTCCATTTTTTGCTTGAGCAGATCCAGTTTCACGTCTGCACATTCAATTTGCAGGAAGCACTGGTTCGAACTGAGGATATTGTGGGCACCATCCACAACCAGATTCTCGTGGCCCTCCACATCGATCTTGATGGCGATCACTTTGCCGTTTGTGTTCAACACATCGTCCAGGCGTTTGATCTCGATCTCGATGTTGCCGGAGTCGGATATCCGACGTGTCCCTCGGCTGCTGGTAGCCTCCGACGCATCGAATGTGATGCTGCCCGAGTGGTTTGACAAACCGAACTCATGCACCTTGATGCCGTGGGTCAATTTGTTGACGAACAGATTGGCGTACAACTGACAAAGGTTAGTGCGATCCGGTTCGAAAGCGTGCACCTCGATACCGGGGAAACGGTTTTTCAGAATGATCGAATAGAGAGCTGCGTGCGAGCCTATGTCGATGAACAAATTCGGTTGGATTTGACCGAGCGACTCGGTCAGATAAGTGATCTGTTCGTACTCATACAGTTCCAGAGCAACTTTCTTGTCCAAGCTATGACGCCAATCGAAAAGGTAGCGTGCACCGTAGGCCGAGCCAATCGAATAACCGCCATTGATAACCATGTAATACCGTTTGAGCAGGCTGGCGAGTGGCTTGCGCAGGAGTTTTCTGAGTTTCATGGGGTCTATGGTAGGGTGTGATTAAGCTCTTTTCGCATATTGAAGGCATACATGAACAACTGGTTGCCCAGTCCTCCAGCCAAGCGGGCGATGACGCAAGGTGAATTCATATTGGCCGAGCTGGCAAAGGCAGAGATTTTATCAGGTCGGCAGGTGAAGCGTTTCTGGCCCTGAACGCGAGGGCGATCAACGCGGCGTTCGTGCCAGCTGTTCATATAGCTCCAGCGTCTGCTCAAGCATTTCCCGCAGCGGGAAGAAATCCCCACTCGGCACCGGCTCCGGATGCTGCAGCAGCTGGCCAATGCGCTGGCAGGCTTCGTCGATGCGGTCCATTGGCAGCAGGCCCGCAGGGTAGATGGTGCGTAGGATTTCCCCCACCCCGCCATGATCGAAGCCTGCCATCGGCACCCCCAGCCGCAGCGCCTCCAGCGTGGTGCGGCCAAACGATTCGGGCTGGGAGGAGAGCGACAGCACCAGGCTGGAAATCGCCAGGATGTTTTTCAGGTCGTCGCGCTGGCCGGTGAAGCTGATGTCGGCTTCCAGCCCCATGCTG
>NZ_MKUG01000205.1:20637-38688 GCF_001897685.1 Thiobacillus sp. 65-1402 | reverse complement strand
GGGGAAGGACCCATCCCAGCATCATTCCCCACCCCATTCCGTAGTGCTCGAATCCAGGCATATTCCGCCTCCTTCAGCCCAGCCGCACCGGCGGCGGAGTGCACCCTCAGGGTTTGCCCATGTTCATCTGCATCATCTGCTGCATCATGTCCATGCGTTTTTCCATCATTTCCATGCGCTTGGCCATCATGTCGCTGTCGCCGGACATCCCCATGCCGCCCTTCATGCCATGGCCCATCATGCCCATGCAATCCCTGCCGCCCATCATGCCCATGCCGCCCGGTTTTTTGCCGGCCATGGGCCCGGACGCCTGCATGTCCTTCATCACGGCGTCCATCTGCGACATCTGCTCCTCCATCAACTGCATGCGTTTGGCGGGGTCCTCGGTGCGGCGCATTTCCTCCATGCGTTCACGCAGGGACGCCATGCCGGCCGCGCTCGTATCCTGGGACTGCGCCGCGCCCGCATCCGGGCGATCGCCGTGCTCGTGCTCGGCTCTCGCTGCGGCCGGCATGGCCAGGGCCGCGGCGAGAGCGAACAGCAGGGTGGTGCGTTGCATTGCCTTCATGTCCGGCTCCTTGAAAAATAATGTGGGTCATTTCGTATGCCGCCACTGGATGCGCGCAGTCTCGCTGCGGAACGCGCCAGCCCTTGCCGGCCACGCAGCGCGACGACGCCGCCCGCTTTCATCGGCGGGGCCGCGCTGGCACCCGAAAAACCGGGGTGCATTCCGGGATTTTCATGGGCGCATTGCCCGATGTTCGGCGTGCCGGCATGCCTCGACTGCCGCCCGTGCCATGCAGCAGCACTTCTCCAATATAGATGAGCCGATCCCGACAACAAGCCGGCGCCAGGCGCCGCCGGCAAACGTACCCAGCGCGGCGGGGCATAATGGTGCAACCGCTATCAGCCACTCCCTCCATGACCGCTCCCCGCCTGCCCGTCCTGTCTCTGCTCGAAACCCGCGTCCTCGGCGTGCTCTGCGAAAAGCAGCACACCGTGCCCGATACCTATCCGCTGTCCCTCAACGCCCTGGTGGCCGGCTGCAACCAGAAAACCAGCCGTCATCCCATCATCGAGGCCAGCGAGGCCGAGGTGCAGGCCGCCATCGACAGCCTCAGGGGGCCGGCCCTGGTCGTCGAATCCAGCGGCGGTCGCGTCACCCGCTACGCTCACAACATGGAAAAAGCCCTGCGCCTGCCCTCCCAGGCCGTCGCCCTGCTCGCCGTGCTGATGCTGCGCGGCCCGCAGACCGTGGGCGAGCTGCGCCTCAACTGCGAACGCCTGCACCGGTTCGCCGACATCTCGGCGGCGGACGCCTTTCTGCAGGAACTGGCCGCACGGCCCGACGCCGCCATGGTGGTCGAGCTGCCGCGCCAGCGAGGCTCGCGCGAGCCTCGCTGGGCCCATCTGCTCAGCGGCGCGCCGGCCGCCGAGACAGCTGCAGCATCCCCGGTGGCCGAGCCCGGCGCCGCCGTAAGCATGGACGGGATCGCCGCGCTCGAGACCCGGGTGGCGCGGCTGGAAGCGGAAGTCGAGGGCTTGAAAAGCCTGCTGGGCAAGCTTTGCGCGGAACGGGGAATGCCGGCCTGAAACGCGCAAAAAAAGGCGCCCCGCAGAGCGCCCCGGCTTCCTTCGAAAAAATGCGTTCAGAGGGTGTAGGCCCGCTCGCCGTGGCTGGCGGTATCGAGGCCTTCGCGCTCCTGTTCTTCAGTGACGCGCAGGCCGATGCTCAGGTCGATCAGCTTGAACAGCACCAGGCTGACCACGCCCGACCAGGCGACGGTGATGAGCACGCCGGTGGCCTGCGTCACCACCTGGCCCGCCATCGAGTAGTCGGCCACGCCGACGCCGCCCAGCGCCGGCGAGACGAAGACGCCGGTGCCGATGGCGCCGATGATGCCGCCGATGCCGTGAATGCCGAACACGTCGAGCGAATCGTCGTAGCCCAGCGCCTTCTTCAGGCCGGTGACGCCCCACAGGCAGACCACGCCGGCCACCGCGCCGAGCGCGATGCCCCCCATCGGCCCGACCAGCGCCGCCGGTGGCTTCGAGATTGGAGCCGGCGTTGAAGCCGAACCAGCCCACCCACAAGAGCGAGGCGCCGATCATGGTCATCGGCAGGCTGTGCGGCGGCATCGCGTCGCGGCCAAGGCCGATGCGCTTGCCGAGCGCGATGGCGCCGACCAGCGCGGCGACGCCGGCGTTGATGTGCACCACGGTGCCGCCCGCGAAATCGAGATCCCCCTTCGAGAACAGGTAGCCGCCGCTTGCCCACACCATGTGGGCGATCGGCAGATAGGAGAAGGTGAACCACAGCGCGCCGAACAGCAGCAGCGCGGAGAACTTCACCCGTTCGGCCAGGCCGCCGACGATCAGCGCCACGGTGATGGCGGCGAAGCTCAGCTGGAAGGCGACGAAGCTGAACTCGGGGATCACCACGCCCTTGGTGAAGGTCGCCGCGGTACTGGCCGGCGTGATGCCGGCCAGAAACAGCTTGGACAGGTCGCCGATCGCCCAGTTGAGGCCGCCGCCGTCGCCGAACGCCAGCGAGTAGCCGTACACCGCCCACAGGATGGCGATCAGGCAGAAGATGGCCATCACCTGGGTCAGCACCGACAGCATGTTCTTGGCGCGCACCAGGCCACCGTAGAACAGCGCCACGCCCGGAACGATCATCAGGACCACCAGCAGGGTGGAAACCATCATCCAGGCGGTGTCGCCCTTGTCCGGCACCGGGGCCGCGGCATCCACGGCGACGGCTGTCACCGTTTCGACCGCTGCGGCGTCTTCGACCGGAGCGGCCGCCTCCTGCGCCAGCGTCATGCCGGGAGACAACAGGGCGAACATCAGGCCCAGCGAAGCGAATAGCTTTTTCATGGTCGGCTCCTCAGAGGGCGTCGGGGCCGGATTCGCCCGTGCGGATGCGCACGACCTGCTCCAGGCCGGTGACAAAGATCTTGCCGTCGCCGATCTTGCCGGTGTTGGCCGCTTTCTCGATCGCCTCGATCACGCGCTCCAGCAGCTCGGCCCCGATGGCCACCTCGATCTTCACTTTGGGCAGGAAATCGACCACGTATTCCGCGCCGCGATACAGCTCGGTGTGGCCCTTCTGCCGCCCGAATCCCTTCACTTCCGTGACCGTCAGGCCGGTGACGCCGATGGCGGACAATGCCTCGCGCACTTCATCCAGCTTGAACGGCTTGATGACTGCCGTTACGAATTTCATGCCAGTTCTCCCGATGGTTCAGAACGTTTTGCCGACTGAAACAATGACGCGGTCGTCGGCATACTTGCCGTACAGTTTCTCGCCGTCGTCGTCGGTGGCCACATAGGCAAGGCCGAAATTGAAGCCACCGAATTCCTTGCTGACGCCGATCTTCCAGTCCGCGTAGTCAGCCTGGGCGCCTTCGCCCGCGGTATAGCCATAGTGAAGACCGAGCATGACCGCAGCGGGCAGTTCATAGTTGAAGCTGGCATCCCAGTAGACCGTGCCGTCGGAATCGGCAGCGCCGAAATAATCCGTGGTGCTGTAGGAGGCCTTCAAGCCGAACCCTTTCCAGCTCAGGGCGGCGTAGGCCTCAAGCGTGTCGGCATCGGACAGGCCGGGGTAGAAATACTGGAGCAGGCCGACGTTGTAGCCGAGATCGCCGGCGATCTTGCCGCTGTAGCCGCCATAGACGTCCCATTCCATGTTGGCATCGCCAAATTCGACATTGGAACCCCAGGTTCCCAGATAGAAACCGCTGGCGTGGGCGTAGTCGAAACCGCCCTGGATCGCCGGGTCCTCGTCGGTCTGGGAAACGCCGCGGAAAGCGTAGTCGGAGAAAAACCCCAGGTTGCCGGTGAGACTGTGGGGGCTGCTTTCTTCAGCCGCCATGGCCAAGCCGGACATGCCCGCGAGGCTGGCCGCAACCACAGCGTGTGCAAGTTTTTTCATGAAATGTCTCCCAAATGAGTCGCGCAAGATCGCTCCAATCATTCAGCACAAGCTGTGCCAGACAACATTTCATTTAAAAAACAAACAATTGAATTAATAAACTTGTGAAATCAAGAATAGACCGCACTTTCATGGTGCGCCATGAAAACGCCATGCACCCTCCTTGTGCTGCGCGCCACAGCCTGCCGCTGCGCCGGATGGACGCAGTGCTTGTACACTCTCTGCTTACTGGAGAGCGCCATGAACCCGAATCCTAAATTTCCCACCCCCGCATTCATCAACGACCTGGTCGGCAAGCTGGGCGAGGCGTTGAAACAGTCTCCCGCCAAGGACATCGAACAGAACCTCAAGGCCGGGCTCACCTCGATGCTTGGCAAGCTCGACATGGTGAGCCGCGAGGAATTCGACGTGCAGACCGAAGTGCTGGCGCGCACCCGCGAAAAGCTCGCGCAGCTGGAAGCCCGCCTGGCCGAACTGGAAAAGCAGCAGCGCGAAGAAGAATAAAAAAATGGCCGTCGCCGTCGTCAAAAGCCGGGCGTTAAACGGCATGCACGCGCCCGAGGTCGTGGTCGAGGCGCACCTGGCCAACGGCTTGCCGGCATTCACCCTGGTCGGCCTGCCCGAAACCGAAGTGAAGGAAGCGCGCGACCGCGTGCGCGCGGCGATCCAGAACGCACGCTACGAATTCCCGGCGCGGCGCATCACGGTCAACCTGGCGCCGGCCGATCTGCCCAAGGAGTCCGGACGCTTCGATCTGCCGATCGCGCTGGCGATCCTCGCCGCCTCCGGGCAGGTTCCCGCCGACAAGTTCAGGCACGCCGAATTCGCCGGCGAACTCGCGCTGACCGGCGAGTTGCGCCCGGTGCGCGGCGCACTGGCGATGGCGCTGGCCACCCGCGCGGCGCAGCGGCAGCTGGTGCTGCCCGCGCAATCGGCCAGCGAGGCGGCATTGGCCCGCGGAGTGGAGACACTCGGGGCAGCCAGCCTGCTCGAGGTCTGTGCCTGGCTCGCGGGGCAGACCCCGCTCGCCGCGCCCGAACCCGATGCCGTGCCGCTCGCGCCGGACTATCCCGACTTCGCCGACGTCAAAGGCCAGGCCGCCACCAAGCGCGCGCTCGAAGTCGCCGCCGCGGGCGGCCATTCGGTGCTGCTGGCGGGGCCGCCCGGCACCGGCAAGTCGATGCTGGCCGCGCGCTTTCCCGGCATCCTGCCGGCGATGGACGAGACCGAGGCGCTGGAAGCCGCCGCGCTGCAGTCGCTCAACGGCGGTTTCCGCTTTGAGCACTGGCAGCGCCGCCCCTTCCGCGCGCCGCACCACACCGCCTCCGCGGTGGCGCTGGTGGGTGGCGGCGGCAATCCGCGTCCGGGCGAGATCTCGCTGGCGCACCACGGCGTGCTGTTTCTCGACGAGTTGCCGGAGTTCTCGCGGCAGGTGCTGGAAGTGCTGCGCGAACCGCTGGAAACCGGCCACATCACCATTTCGCGCGCCGCGCGGCAGGCCGATTTCCCGGCGCGCTTCCAGCTGGTGGCAGCGATGAACCCCTGCCCCTGCGGCTACCTCGGCCATCCCACCCAGGCCTGCCGCGACACCCCGGACCAGATCGCGCGTTATCGCGGGCGCATTTCGGGGCCGCTGCTCGACCGCATCGACATCCAGGTCAGCGTACCCGCGCTGACCCAGGACGAGCTGATGCAGGCCGCTGCGGGCGAGCCCAGCGCCGCCATCCGCGCCCGCGTGCAGGCGGCGCGCGAGCGCCAGCTGCAGCGCCAGGGCAAATCCAACGCCGCACTCGGCACCCAGGAAATCGACCGCCACTGCGCGCTGGATGCGGCCAGCGAAGCCCTGCTGAAGCAGGCGATTGCACGCCTCAACCTGTCGGCGCGCGCCTATCACCGCGTACTCCGACTCGCGCGCAGCGTGGCCGACCTTGCCGGCTGCGACGCCATTACGTCTGCCCACCTCGCCGAGGCCATCCAGTACCGGAGGCAGGCGGCATGAGCGATCCGCGTCAAGCCTGGCGGGAAGAAAAACGCTCGGCCTGGCTCTACCGCGCGGTGGCCGAGTGCGAGCGCGACACCCCGCGCGCAGCGCTGTTCGACGAGTTGGCGCAGGCGGCCGACGAGCAGGCGGACATCTGGCTGGCCGCCATCGCCCGCAGCGGCGGCGCGGCGCCGGCGGCGTTCCGGCCCGACCTGCGCGCCCGCCTCGTCGCCGGGCTTACCCGCGCTTTCGGGCCGCGGGCCATGCGCGGGGTGCTGGCGGCGATGAAGGTGCGCGGCATGGCGCTGTATGCGCAAACTCCGCCGCACGGCATGCCGGTCCGGCGCGACGACATCGGCAAGCGCCACCAGAACGGTGGCGCCGGCAACGTCCTGCGCGC
The DNA here is from genome assembly GCF_001897685.1 of Thiobacillus sp. 65-1402. Taxonomy (GTDB): domain Bacteria; phylum Pseudomonadota; class Gammaproteobacteria; order Burkholderiales; family Thiobacillaceae; genus Thiobacillus. The sequence goes on along the minus strand of NZ_MKUG01000205.1, from coordinate 32,367 downwards.
CGGGGTGTTCGGCGTCAACGACGGGCTGGTATCGAACGCCGCGCTGATCTACGGCGTGGCCGGCGCAGCGCCGGAACCCGCCGTCATCGTGCTGACCGGTGTGGCCGGACTGCTGGCAGGCGCGTTTTCGATGGCGGCGGGGGAATACATTTCGGTGCGCTCGCAGCGCGAAATGTTCGAGTATCAGATCGGACTGGAGCGCGACGAGCTGGAAAAATATCCGCGCGAAGAAGCGGCCGAACTGGCGCTGATCTATGCCGCCAAGGGCATGCCCGCGGACGAGGCGCGGCGGCTGGCCGACACCCTGATGCAGGATCCCGAACGTGCGCTCGACACGCTGGCGCGCGAGGAACTCGGCCTCAACCCCGACGAACTCGGTTCGCCCTGGGTGGCGGCGGCTTCCTCGTTTGCGGCGTTCACCGCTGGCGCCGCGCTGCCGCTATTGCCCTTCCTGTTCGGCCACGGCAATGTGCTGACGCTCTCGATCGCGCTGACCGCGCTCGGGCTGTTCGCCGTCGGCGCCAGCATGAGCCTGTTCACCGGGCGCCACGCTGCATTGAGCGGCGTACGCATGCTCGGCATCGGCGGTGCGGCGGGATTGGCCACGTATTTCATCGGCGCCTGGCTGGGCGTGACGCTGGGCTGAGCGTTCCTCCGTCCACGCCGGGCACGCGGACGCCCGGAAAAACTTCAAGTCTGTTCCCACGGCAGGCCGTCGAAGCGCCAGCCGTTTCTGGTGCTGCGATGGCGCGATTCGTCCATGTCGCCCTCGAAGCCGTGCTCGACGTTGTACACCTCGGGAAAGCCGTACTTTTCCAGGTAGCGCCCGGCGTCGGCCGAGCGGCGGCCCGAGCGGCAGATCAGCACCACCGGGCGGTTGGCCGACGCCGCCTTGCGTGCATGGCCGAGAAAGTCCGGGTTGACGTCCCAGTCCGGGCCATCCTGCCAGGCGACGTGGATCGCGCCGGTCGGATGGCCGACAAAAAGATATTCGATTTCCGAGCGGCAGTCGATGAACACGGCTTCGGGGTGCTGCTGTAAAAAAGCATGCGCTTCGGTGGGGCTGAACTGCTTCATGCCGGGCTCCTGTGCAATCGTGCTTCCACCATAGCAGCACTTGCCCGCCCGGGCGAAAAAACCCCGCCGATACAGCGGTCTGGATGCGTTGCGGCGGCGTTCAGCGCGGGCTGCGCCAGCGGGCGCCCGCGTACCCTGCCCCCGCTCCGCCGGGTTTTCCCCTGTCTAGAGTCGGACTAACGCGGCAGCAACTCGTGGAGCCCTTGCCGGACGCAGCGGACCGCGGTGCCAGACCTTATATAATGCAGCGTTCCCCGCTTCTGCCGACCGCCATGTCCCGCACCGCACAGCTGCATTCCCTGCTCGCCCAGCGCATTCTCGTCCTCGACGGCGCGATGGGAACGATGATCCAGTCCTACAAGCTCGGCGAGACGGATTATCGCGGCGAACGCTTCGCCGACTTCGCGCACGACCTGAAGGGCAACAACGACCTGCTGTGCCTGACCCAGCCTGCGATCATCAAGGAAATCCACGCCAAGTATCTGGCCGCCGGCGCCGACATCCTCGAGACCAACAGCTTCAACGCCACCTCGATTTCCATGGCGGACTACCACATGGAGCATCTGGTGCCGGAGCTCAACTTCGCTGCGGCGAAGCTCGCGCGCGAGGCGGCCGACGAGGCGACCGCGGCCAACCCCGCCAAGCCGCGCTTCGTCGCCGGCGTGCTCGGCCCGACCTCGCGCACCGCCACCATCTCGCCGGACGTCAACGACCCCGGCTACCGCAACGTGACCTTCGACCAGCTGCGCGCGGCCTATCTGGAAGCGATCGACGGCCTGGTGAAGGGCGGCGCCGACATCCTGATGGTCGAGACGATTTTCGACACGCTCAACGCCAAGGCGGCGCTGTTTGCCATCGAAGAATACTTCGAACAGAACAATCTGCGGCTGCCGGTGATGATCTCCGGCACCATCACCGACGCCTCCGGCCGCACCCTGTCGGGCCAGACCGGCGAGGCGTTCTGGAACTCGGTGCGCCACGCCCGGCCTTTATCCATCGGGCTGAACTGCGCGCTCGGTCCCGACCTGCTGCGCCAGTACGTCGAGGAGCTCTCCAGCAAGGCCGACGTGTGCGTCTCCGCCCACCCCAACGCCGGCCTGCCGAATGCCTTCGGCGAATACGACATGGGCGGCGACGAGATGGCGGTGCACATCGGCGAATGGGCGCGCGCGGGACTCCTGAACATCGTCGGCGGCTGCTGCGGCACCTCGCCCGCACACATCGCCGCCATCGCGAAAGCGGTCGAAGGCGTCGCCCCACGCAAGCCGCCCAAGCTTGCGCCGGCAATGCGCCTGTCCGGGCTGGAGCCGTTCAACGTCGGCAAGGACAGTCTCTTCGTCAACGTCGGCGAGCGCACCAACGTCACCGGCTCGAAAGCCTTCGCCCGGATGATCATCGAGGGCCGCTACGACGACGCCCTGTCGGTGGCGCGCCAGCAGGTGGAAAACGGCGCACAGGTGATCGACATCAACATGGACGAGGGCATGCTCGACGCCGAGGCGGCGATGGTGCGCTTCCTCCTCCTGATCGCCTCGGAACCCGACATCGCGCGGGTGCCGATCATGCTCGATTCGTCGAAGTGGAACGTCATCGAGGCCGGCCTCAAATGCATCCAGGGCAAGGGCATCGTCAACTCCATTTCCATGAAGGAAGGCGAGGCCGAATTCATCGAGCGGGCGAAGCTGTGCCTGCGCTACGGCGCGGCGGTGATCGTGATGGCCTTCGACGAAACGGGACAGGCCGACACCTACGCGCGCAAGACCGAAATCTGCGCGCGCGCCTACAAGCTCCTGACCGAGACGGTCGGCTTCCCGGCCGAGGACATCATCTTCGACCCCAACATCTTCGCGGTCGCCACCGGCATCGAGGAGCACGCCAACTACGCCGTCGACTTCATCGAAGCCACCCGCTGGATCAGGCAGAACCTGCCGCACGCGCACGTCTCCGGCGGGGTGTCAAACGTGAGCTTCTCGTTCCGCGGCAACGACGCGGTGCGCGAGGCGATCCACACCGCCTTCCTCTACCATGCGATCCAGGCCGGCATGGACATGGGCATCGTCAACGCCGGCCAGCTCGGCGTCTACGCCAACCTCGATCCCGAACTGAAGGAGCGCGTCGAGGACGTGCTGCTGAACCGCCGCGAGGACTCGACCGAACGCCTGGTGACGTTTGCCGAGAACGTCAAGGGCGGGGCAAAGGAAAAGGTCGAGGACCTGTCCTGGCGCCAACTGCCGGTGAACGAGCGGCTCTCCCACGCGCTGGTGCAGGGCATCACCCAGTACATCGTCGAGGATACCGAGGCCGCGCGGCTCGAATCCGAACGCCCGCTGCATGTGATCGAAGGCCCGCTGATGGCGGGGATGAACGTGGTCGGCGACCTGTTCGGCGCCGGCAAGATGTTCCTGCCGCAGGTGGTCAAATCCGCCCGCGTGATGAAGCAGGCGGTGGCGCATCTGCTGCCCTTCATCGAGGCCGACAAGCAGGCCGGCGACGCGCAGAGCGCGGGCAAGATCGTCATGGCCACGGTCAAGGGCGACGTCCACGACATCGGCAAGAACATCGTCGGCGTGGTGCTCGGATGCAACGGCTACGACATCGTGGATTTGGGCGTGATGGTGCCGGCGCAGAAGATCCTCGACGCCGCGCGCGAGCACAAGGCCGACATCATCGGCCTGTCGGGTCTCATCACGCCTTCGCTGGAGGAAATGGCGCATGTGGCGAAGGAAATGCAGCGCCAGGGCTTCAGCCTCCCGCTCCTGATCGGCGGCGCCACCACCTCGCTGGCGCACACCGCGGTGAAGATCGAACCGCATTACGCACACCCGGTGGTGTACGTGAAGGATGCCTCGCGCGCGGTCGGCGTCTGCACCCAGCTGCTGTCACACGAACTGCGCGACGCCTTCGCCGCCGAAATCAAGGCGGACTATGCAAAGACGCGCGAGCGGCATCTCAAGCACAAAACCGACACCGTGCGCCTGTCGCTGGCCGAGGCGCGCGCCAACAAGTTTCCCATCGACTGGGCCGCCTACACGCCGCCCGCGCCGAAGCAGCCGGGCGTCCATGCGCTCAAGGCCTACGACCTGGCGACGCTCGCCGAAGCCATCGACTGGACGCCGTTCTTCGCCTCCTGGGAACTGCACGGCAAGTTCCCGAAAATCCTCGGCGACGAGGTGGTCGGCGCCGAAGCAACCAAGCTCTACAACGATGCCCGGGCGATGCTCGCCAGGATGATTGCGGAAAACTGGGTGGAAGCGCGCGCGGTGTTCGGCCTGTTCCCTGCCAACACGGTGAACGACGACGACATCGAGGTCTATGCCGACGAGTCGCGCTCAAGCGCGCGGATGACCTGGCACAACCTGCGCCAGCAGATGAAAAAACCGGAAGGCCGCGCCAACCTGTGCATCGCCGACTTCGTCGCGCCCAGGGCCAGCGGGCGCGCGGATTATCTCGGCGCCTTCGTCGTCACCGCCGGCATCGGCGAGGACGAGCGCGCCAAGGCATTCGAGGCCGCGCACGACGATTATTCCGCGATCCTGTTCAAGTCGCTGTGCGACCGCCTGGCCGAGGCCTTCGCCGAGCACCTGCATTTGCGCGTGCGCCGCGAATTCTGGGGCTACGCCAGCGAGGAAGCGCTCAGCAATGACGACCTGATCGCGGAGAAATACCAGGGCATCCGCCCCGCTCCCGGCTACCCGGCCTGCCCCGAGCACAGCGAGAAGGCCGGCCTGTTCGCAGTCCTGGGCGCCACGGAAACCATCGGCGTGAAGCTCACCGAGAACTTCGCCATGTGGCCGGGCGCGGCGGTTTCCGGCTTTTATTTGTCGCACCCCGACAGCCAGTATTTCGCGGTGGCGAAAATCGAGCGCGACCAGGTCGAGGACTACGCCCGCCGCAAAGGCTGGACGCTGCAGGAAGCGGAACGCTGGCTGGCGCCGAACCTGGCCTACCAGCCCGATTGACGGCTTGCCGGGCTGGCGGGAGCTGACGACGGCCCGGCCCGACAGGGTTTACCAGCCCTGCTGCTGCATCTTCTCCAGCCAGAACAAGCCGATCACGGTCTTGGTTTCGCAGATCTTGCCATTGCGAACCCAGTCCATCGCCTCGCCGAACGGCACCCGCAGGATTTCCAGGAACTCGTCGTGGTCGCGGCCGTGGTTGCCGGGTTCCAGCCCGCGCGCCAGATAGAACGCCAGCCGCTCGTCGGAATAGCCGATGCAGGGATAGATGGTGGTGACTTCGCGCCACTCGCCCGCGGTGTAGCCGGTTTCCTCTTCCAGTTCCCGCTTCGCACAGGTGAGGTCATCCTCGCCGGGATCGATCTTGCCGGCCGGCAGTTCGATGAAATCGCGGTGCAGCGGATAGCGGTGCTGGCGTTCCAGCAGCAGGTCGCCGTTGTCGAATACCGGAACGACGACAACGGCGCCGGGATGGACGATGTACTCGCGGGTCGATTCGCCGCCGTTGGGCAAGCGCACGCGGTCGCGCTTGACGTGCATCAGCCGTCCCTTGAAGACGGTCTCGCTCTCCAGTCCGGTTTCGGTAAGGTCGGGGGTATCGTTTTCCATGGCCGCCATGATAGCGATGCCGGTCGCAAGCGCGGGCAAAAAAATGCCGGGTTCTTGCGAACCCGGCGGAACCGGGGGTTTCTGCCCCTCGTTGCGGAGAACTTCCTGCCTGCAGCACAAGCAGCAAGCCAGTTCATCCTACGCAGGGGGTCTGGATTTGGCTATACAACTTTAGTTGTAGGAGCAAGGTAACTCATTGTTTATGTTTGACTAATTTTTCGCGCAACGCGGAATACTGACGCCGGCTGACCACCAGATGTTCGTCCAGCCCGTCCAGCCGCAAGAAATGGCCGTCCTCGTCGCCAGGCAGCTTGCCGATTTCGCGGATGCGCGCAGCGGCCACCAGGCAGTTGCGGTGGACCCGCAGGAAGTGCTCGCCGAACTCGCTCTCCAACTGGACCAGTGATTCCTCGATAAGAAATTCGCGGGCGGCGGTGCGCACGGTGACATATTTGAACTCCGCCTTGAGATAGAGAATGTCTGCCACCGGAATCAGCACGACGCGGCCTTTCTCGTTGACCGACAGATGGCTGCGAGCCTTCGGATGGGCGTCGCGCAATCGCTCGAGCACGCTGGCGCTCAAGCTGTGCGCCCGCGACAGGGCGCGCAGCAGCCGGTCGACACGCACCGGCTTCAGCAGGTAGTCGACCGCGTTGAGATCGAACGCCTGGCAGGCATAGGCATCGTAGGCGGTGCTGAAGATGATGGCGGGCGGGGCCGCCAGCCGGTTGAGATGGGCGGCGCATTCGAGGCCGTCCATGCCGGGCATGCGAATGTCGAGCAGCACCGCGTCGACCGGTTTTTGCTGAACCTGGCTCAGCGCATCCAGCCCGTTGTCGGCTTCGCCGACGATATCGACCGCCAGTTCGTCGGCGCAATCCGCCAGCACGTCGCGCAGGCGATGGCGCGCGGGCGCCTCGTCATCGACGATGAGGACGCGCAGGGGCGGGTTGGGTGCGTTCACGGGTATAGGGAATGACGATATGCACCTGATAAACGGCGCCCAGCGGCTCCAACTTGAGCTGCGCGTCGAGGTCGAAGTGCAGCAGCAAACGCTCGCGGATGTTCGCCAGCGCGATGCGGTTACCCTTGTGGCGACCGGCATCGGCGGCGATCGGGTTGCGCACCACGATGTGCACCTTGTCGGCGCTGCGGTAGATATTGAGGCTGATTTCGCCGCCGTCGGTCAGCGGCTCGATGCCGTGGTAGACCGCGTTTTCCACCAGCGGCTGGACCACCAGCGGCGGAATCAGCGCGTCGGCCGGCATTTTATGGATGTGCCAGGTGACCTGCAGGCGGTCGCCCAGGCGCAGTTGCTCCAGTTCCAGGTAGGCACGGGTGAGCGCGATTTCGTCCTCCAGCGGCGCCAGCTGGCTGGCGTTGCCCATCAGCGCACGGAACAGGTCGGCCATGTTTTCCAGCGCGTGTTCGGCCCGGCGCGGGTCGCTGCGCACCAGCGACAGCACGGCGTTCAGGCTGTTGAACAGGAAATGCGGACGGATGCGCGCCTGCAGGGCCTGCAGCCGCGCCTCGGTAATGGCGGGCGAAAGCGCCCGGGCACGCAGATTGAAATAGGCCAGGAGGCCGGCGCCGAGCAGCAGCGCGAACGCCGCCACCCCGGCCAGCGGAACCGGCTGGGATCCGGCCAGCAGCGGACCGAGCCACAGCGTCGCCAGCACGGGAACCGCCATGCCGAGCAGCAGGGTGGCGCCCACGCCCATGCGATACGGCAGCCCGCGCAGCCAGCGCCCCGCCGCGCACAGCGCAAGCAGGGTCAGCAGCAGTGCCGGCTGCGCCAGCGCAGAAAGGGCGACGAATTCCGCCCAGAAGGCCGGGGCGTCCGCCACGCGCGCCGCCACCCCGGCGGCCAGCGCCGCCTCCACGGTCAGGGCGATGCGCAGGTTCGCCCCCAGGTGACAGAAGTTCGGCAATTCGACCTGCCGGTTGTTATGATTCCTTCTTTTCATTCCCCGCTTCTGTCCCCATGAGCACGTCATCGACGCCGCCCGCTGCCTGGTCCGGCCGCTTTTCCGAGCCGGTTTCCGAAATCGTCAAACGCTACACCGCGTCGATTCCCTTCGATTATCGGCTGGCCGAGTTCGATATTCAGGGTTCGCTGGCGCACGCCGCCATGTTGCACCACGTCGGCGTCCTCACCAAGGACGACCTCGCCGCGATCCGCCACGGCATGGCCGAGCTGCTGGCCGAGATCCGCGCCGGCGGATTCAACTGGTCGCTCGACAGGGAGGACGTCCATCTCAACATCGAGGCCGCGCTGACCGCCAAGATCGGCGATGCCGGCAAGCGCCTGCATACCGGCCGCAGCCGCAACGACCAGGTGGCGACCGACATCCGCCTCTACCTGCGCGACGCCATCGACCGCATCCTGGCCAGCGTCCGTGCCTGCCAGACCTCGCTGGTCGACCTGGCCGAGGCGCACGCCGACACCGTGATGCCGGGCTTCACCCACCTGCAGGTGGCGCAGCCGGTCACTTTCGGCCATCACCTGCTGGCCTACTTCGAGATGCTGGCGCGCGATGCCGAGCGCCTGGCCGACTGCCGCCGCCGCGTCAACCGGCTGCCGCTGGGCGCCGCCGCGCTGGCCGGCACCAGCTATCCGATCGACCGGGAATATGTAGCCCGCGAACTCGGCTTCGAGGCGGTGTGCGAAAACTCGCTCGACGCCGTCTCCGACCGCGATTTCGCCATCGAATTTGCCGCCGCCGCCGCGCTGGTGATGACCCACCTGTCGCGTCTGTCGGAAGAACTGATCCTGTGGATGAGCCCGCGCTTCGGCTTCATCGACCTGGCCGACCGCTTCTGCACCGGCTCCAGCATCATGCCGCAGAAGAAGAATCCCGACGTGCCCGAGCTGGTGCGCGGCAAGACCGGCCGCGTCAACGGCCACCTGGTCGCCCTCTTGACCCTGATGAAGGGCCAGCCGCTCGCCTACAACAAGGACAACCAGGAGGACAAGGAGCCGCTGTTCGACAGCGTCGATACGCTGACCGACACCCTGGCGATCTACGCCGACATGCTGCGCGGGGTGACGGTCAAGCCGGAGGCGATGCGCGCCGCGGTGATGCAGGGCTTCGCCACCGCCACCGATCTGGCCGACTATCTGGTGAAGAAGGGCGTGCCCTTCCGCGACGCGCATGAAGTGGTGGCCCGCGCGGTACGCGCGGCGGAAGCGTCGGGCCGCGATCTGGCCGACCTGCCGCTCGCGGAATTGCAGGCCTTCAGCCCGGTGATCGCCGACGACGTCTACGCCGTGCTGACGCTGGAGGGCTCGCTTGCCGCCCGCGACCACCTGGGCGGCACCGCGCCGGCCCAGGTGCGCGCGGCGATTGCGCGTGCGCGGCAGCGGATTTAAGTCGTCCCCGGCGCCACGGGCGGCGCATGCTCGCGGCAGATCCGCCGCACCTCGGGACTGGAGAGTTTTTCCTGCAGCAGCCCGCAGAAATAGCTGCGCGGCCCCAGCCGCTGATTGTGGCGGCAGCTGGCGCACACGCCGAAGCTGCGCTTGCCGCTTTGCGCCTGCACCTGCGCCAGCACCTGGCGCAGCACCACCATCGCCGAACTCACCCGCGCCGGGCTGGCTGTCTGTACGATGTCGCGCCAGGCGCCACCGGCGGAGAGCGTCTTCAAGAGCGTGGTGCCGCCTTCGGCCAGGATCAGCCGCACCACCCGGCCGTCGCGCGGATCGGCGTAGCGCGAGATCAGGCGGCGGCGCGCCAGCACCAGCACGGTCTGCGACACCGTGCCCTTGGTCAGCCCGAGGTATTCGGTCAGCGCCTGCGGGGTATTGCTGAAACGGTTGGCCTGGTTGAGATAGAACAGCACCTGCAGGTGCACCGGCTGCAGGCCCTGCGCTGCGCCCGCCTGCCGCAAGTCGGCACGGGTCAGCAGCGACAGGCGCTCGACCAGATCGAACAGGGTGAGCGCCTGGCTTTTCAAATTCCAGCCTGAATCAGAAGCGGACCATGACGCCGCCCTGCGCCGCGATCAGCGCGGCCAGCTTGTCGTAGAGCGGCTCGCCGCTCTTGGTGTCGACCCAGCCTGTGTCCTGCGGCTTGAAGTGGAAGCCGCCCGAGCGCGCGGCCACCCAGATTTCGCGCGCCACGCCGTGGCGGTTGATGATGATCTTGCTGCCGTCGTCGAACTCGACCTCGATGATGCCGTCGGCCGGCGTCTCGAAATCCAGATCGGCGTCTTCCAGCGCCTGTTCGATTTTGGCCAGCGTCGTGCCGGCGGCCTGGTTGAACTCGATTTCCGTCATGGTGTCCCGTGCTAACATTTCGCGCATGAAACTGCGCGCCTTATATATAGTGTCCCTGTTGCTGTGCGGGCTCGGTCTGACTGCCTGCGGCTCCAAGGGTGACCTGTATCTTCCCGAAAATCCCCCCGCACCGCAACGGACTTCCAATTGAATACCCTGCATCGCATCGACGGCCGCCTCCATCTCGAAGGCGTGGCGCTGGACACCCTTGCCGAGCGTTTCGGCACGCCGCTTTATATCTATTCCCGGCAGGCGCTCGAAGCCGCCTACCGGGCCTACGCCGAAGCGTTTGCCGCCACCCCTCACCTGATCTGCTATGCGGTCAAGGCCAGTTCGAACCTGGCCATCCTCAACCTGTTCGCCCGCCTCGGCGCCGGCTTCGACATCGTCTCCGGCGGCGAACTCGCCCGCGTGCTGGCGGCCGGCGGCGATCCCGGCAAGGTGGTGTTCTCGGGCGTCGGCAAGACAGCCGACGAGATGCGCGCCGCGCTCGACGCCGGCATCCTCTGCTTCAACGTCGAGTCGGCCAGCGAACTGCATCGCTTGAATCGCGTGGCGGGCGAGATGGGCAAGATCGCGCCGGTGTCGTTCCGCGTCAATCCCGACGTCGATCCGAAGACCCATCCCTATATCTCCACCGGGCTCAAGGAAAACAAGTTCGGCGTGCCGATCGCCGATGCGCCGGCGCTGTATCGCCTGGCCGCCAGCCTGCCGAACCTGAAAATCACCGGCATCGACTGCCATATCGGTTCGCAGCTGATCGACCTGTCGCCGCTGACCGATGCCGCAGATCGCGTGCTGGCGCTGGTCGACAGCCTGGCTGCCGAGGGCATCGTGCTGCATCACATCGACCTCGGCGGCGGCGTCGGCATCCGCTATCGCGACGAGACGCCGCCCGATCTGGCTGCCTACGGCCGCGCACTGGCGACGCGTTTTGCCGGCCGCCAGGAAAGGCTGCTGCTGGAACCGGGACGCTCGCTGGTCGGCAACGCAGGCCTGCTGCTCACCCGCATCGAGTATCTGAAGCCCGGTGAAGACAAGCATTTCGCCATCGTCGATGCGGCGATGAACGACCTGATGCGCCCGGCGCTGTACGAGGCGTATCACGAAATCGTCGCCGTCAACGAACGTTCAGCCCAGGCAAGGCGTTACGACATCGTCGGCCCGATCTGCGAGACCGGCGATTTTATTGGCTTTGCGCGCGATCTCGCGATCGGGGAAGGCGATCTTCTGGCCCTGCTTTCGGCGGGCGCCTACGGCATGAGCATGGCGTCGAACTACAATTCGCGGCCGCGGGCAGCCGAAGTGCTGATAGACAAAAACGAAATCCACCTCATCCGCGAACGTGAAACTCTGGGCGGCATGATGGCTGGAGAACGGCTTGTTGATTGACTTTCAGCGGTACCAGTCAATAGCTCTCCTCTTTGCCTTTTAGTATCGAATCGATACATTTTGCTTGACTGCGACATTTTTCATCGAATTATGTTCGTAAGTCCTTGACTATCCATTGAACCCGAAAGAAAAGTCACTAGAATGAGGCTCACCAAGCGGAGCCTCGGTATCGCCCGTGTTTAGCGGGTTTCGGGCAAGTCGGTCGCCTGTCGGTACCACGCTTTGGAAGTGCAAACTCTGACTGCACGTGGCTTCAAGCTGTAGTGATAAGTGAATGTGTTCAACTTCTAAGGAGTGACAGATGGCAACAGTGAAGAAACCCGCCGCCAAACCGGCAGCCAAAAAAGCGGCCCCCGCCGCCAAAAAACCGGCAGCCAAGCCCGTAGCCAAAAAAGCCGCCGCCAAGCCGGCAGTCAA
>NZ_MKUG01000205.1:0-20626 GCF_001897685.1 Thiobacillus sp. 65-1402 | reverse complement strand
AAAGCCGCCGCCAAGCCGGCAGTCAAAAAAGCGGCAGCAAAACCGGTAGCCAAGAAAGCCGCTCCGGCTAAAAAGGCCGTCGCCGCCAAAAAACCAGCAGCCAAGCCCGTAGCCAAGAAAGCCGCCGCCAAGCCGGCAGTCAAAAAAGCGGTGGCAAAACCGGCAGCCAAGAAAGCCGCTCCGGCTAAAAAGGCCGTCGCTGCCAAAAAACCAGCAGCCAAGCCCGTAGCCAAGAAAGCCGCCGCCAAGCCGGCAGTCAAAAAAGCGGTGGCAAAACCGGCAGCCAAGCCTGTTGCAAAGCCGGTGGCCAAGAAAGCCGCGCCGGCAGCCAAGAAGCCGGTTGCGAAAAAGGTGGTCGCCGCCAAACCCGCGCCGGCTCCGGCACCTGCACCCGCACCGGCGGTACCGGTCATCAAGCCCTTCGGGCTCTAACAGGTCGGGCATTGCCCAATCTGAAACGGGGGCCTGGCCCCCGTTTTTATTAGCGTGGCCGGGGACGCGTTCCCCGTTTCATCTCCCCCGACTGGCTATGGCCGCCTCTGCATGGCGGAAGATCCGGCCTGCACGAAGCGCTTGCCGCAATAGGGCAGGCGCAGGGCCAGCAGCAGGGCAAGCACCCCTCCATAGATCAGCGGCTCGGTCAGGTCTTTTTTCACCAGCCACAGGTAATGGACCACACCCAGCAGGGCAATCAGGTAAATCAAGCGGTGCAGTTGCTGCCAGCGGCGGCCAAGGCGGCGCATCATGGCATGGCTTGAGGTCGCGGCAAGCGGGACAAGCAGAATGAAGGCCGCGAAGCCGACGGTAACGAAGGGGCGTTTGACGATGTCCCTGGCGATAGCCGCCGGGTCGAAGAACTGATCCAGCCAGACATACGCGACGAAATGCAGGCAGGCGTAGAAGAAGGCGAACAGTCCCAGCATGCGCCGGTAGCGGATGAGACCGGCCAGACCGGTCAGCCGCCGCAGCGGGGTGACGGACAGCGTCACCATCAGCCCGGCCAACGCCCAGGTGCCGGTGGAACGGGTAACGAACTCGATCGGGTTCGCCCCCAGGCCGCCGGCAACCCCCAGATACACCAGCCGCGCCAACGGCAACAGGCAAACCAGGAAGACTCCGGCCTTGAGGGTGCGCAAGGCGACGGGCATCAGAAGAATTTTTGCAGGTCCATGCCTCGATACAGTTGGGCAACCTGCGCGCCATAGCCGTTGAACATCAGCGTATCACGCTTGGACAGTTCGCCGATGCGGCGTTCCTTGGCCTGGCTCCAGCGCGGATGGTCGACCTCCGGATTGACGTTGGAATAGAAACCATATTCGCGCGGCGCGGCCGCCATCCAGGTGGTCACCGGCGGCTTTTCGACGAAGCGGATCTTGACGATGGACTTGGCACTCTTGAAGCCGTATTTCCACGGCACCACCAGCCGGATCGGCGCACCGTTCTGATTGGGCAGCACCTCGCCGTAAAGGCCGACCGCCAGGATCGCCAGCGGATGCATCGCTTCATCCAGCCGCAGGCCTTCGAGATAGGGCCAGTTCAGGATGCGCCGGCGCAGGCCCGGCATCTGTTCGGGATCGTTCAACGTCACGAACTCGACATATCTGGCGTTGCCGGTGGGCGCCGCGCGCCGGATCAGTTCATTCAGCGGGAACCCCACCCACGGAATCACCATCGACCAGCCTTCGACGCAGCGCATCCGGTAGACGCGCTCTTCCAGCGGGGCAAGTTTCAGCAAGGCGTCGATGTCGTAGGTTCTGGGATTGGCTACCTCGCCCTCGACCGCCACCGTCCAGGGGCGCGTTTTCAGGCTGCCTGCGTTTTCCGACGGATCGCCTTTGCCGGTGCCGAATTCGTAGAAATTGTTGTAGGTGGTGACATCCTTGTACGGCGTCCTGTCTTCATCGAGGCGGTAGGCGCTGGCGCGCACCCCGGCCAGCTTGGTGCCGGCCTCTGCCACGGGCGAAATTCCCAGGACGGCGCCGGCCGCCAGCGCGCCCACGTCTTGCATGAAACGGCGGCGTTCCCGGTAGATTTCAGGCGGGGTGATTTCGGACGGAGCGATATCGTTCGGGTGGCGTATCAGCATGGTGGAATCCTGTGAAAGAAAGTGGCTCCCTGAGATGCTCAGTGTATGCGCTCATTTCCCCCGGTACACCTGCATGAATTGACCCCCTCAGGCAGTTTTTGTTTCATCGCGGACCTGATAAGGTGCGCACCTGTCGTACGCCTTTGTTCTTCTTGCGGAATCTGCCATGCGCGCCTTGCTCGTCCTGCTGTTCACCCCGTTGCTTGCTTTCGCCCAGGCGGGCGGCCCGCCCTTCATCCCGGTCAACATGATGAAGGTAAGCGCCACCCCGGTATCCAGCACGGTCAACGCAGTGGGCGCGCTGATTGCCGAGGACAGCGTGGTTGTGCGCCCGGAAATCGACGGCCGCATCGACAAGCTGCTGTTCAAGGAAGGCCAGCCGGTGAAGAAAGGCGCGGTGCTGGTGGTGCTCGACTCTGCCGAGCCGCGCGCGCGCCTGGCCGCCGCCCAGGCCGACCTCAAGCTGGCGGAAAGCCGCTACAGGCGCAGCGAGGAACTGGTCGCGCAGAACTTCATCTCCAGACAGGCGCTCGACGAAGCGCGCGCCAACCTCGATATCCTGCGGGCGCGCCTGCGCCAGGAGCAGGTTGCCCTCGACAAGACGGTGATCCGCGCGCCGTTTGCCGCCCTGGCCGGATTGCGCCAGGTCAGCCCCGGTGCCTATGTCAACAAGGGCGACGACATCGTGCGGCTGGATGCGCTCGGCAACCTGAAACTGGAGGTGCCGGTGCCCGAAACCTACCTGCCGCTGGTGCGTATCGGCCTGCCGGTCACCCTGACCATCGACGCCCTGCCCGGCCAGACCTTCAGCGGCAAGGTGCACGCCATCGACCCGGTGGTCGACCCGGTCAGCCGCAACGTGCGGGTGCGGGCGCGCATCGCCAATCCCGCCGGCACGCTCAAGCCCGGCATGTTCGCCCGCGCCACCGCCGATCTGGGCGGCAAGACCAGCGCGATCCTGCTGCCCGAACAGGCGATCGTGCCGCGTCCGGACGGTTCGTACGTTTTCCTGGCGGTCGGCGGCAAGGCAGACCTGCGCAAAGTCACGCTGGGCAAGCGCGAACCGGGGCGGGTCGAAATCGTATCCGGCGTGGCCGCCGGCGACACCGTCATCCTCGACGGCCAGATCAAGCTGCGCCCCGGCGTGCCGGTGGTCACGCTGGAGCAGGCGGCGCAGATGATGAAGAAAATGCAGGCCGGCCAGCCCCGCTGATGCGGGCTGACCGCGCTCAATTCAGGCAAACCGCGAAGACCGATCCATGATCCTCTCCGATATTTCCATCCGCCGCCCGGTGCTCGCCACCGTGATGAGCCTGCTCATCATCCTGGTCGGCCTGATCGCCTTCGACCGCCTGCCGGTGCGCGAATACCCCAATATCGACGCGCCGGTGGTATCGGTGCGCACGGTCTATCCCGGCGCCTCGGCCGAGGTGATGGAGAGCCAGGTCACCAAGACGCTGGAAGATTCGCTGTCGGGCATCGAGGGCATCCGCACCATCAAATCGGTGAGCCGCGAGGAAGTCAGCCAGATCACGGTGGAGTTCATCCAGTCGCGCGACCCCGAAGCCGCCGCCAACGACACCCGCGACCGCGTGGCGCGGGTGCGCGGCCAGCTGCCCAGCGAGACGGAAGACCCGGTGGTAGCCAAGATCGAGGCCGACGCCCAGGCCATCATCTGGCTGGCTTTCTCGAGCGACCGCCAGTCGCCGCTGGAAATCACCGACTATGCCGACCGCGTGGTGGCCGACCAGCTGAAGACCCTGCCCGGCGTCGCCTCGGTCATCATCGGCGGCGAGCGCCGCTATGCCATGCGGATATGGCTCGACCCCGACCGCATGGCGGCGCTGGGGGTGACGGTGCAGGACGTAGAGACCGCGCTGCGCAGCCAGAACACCGAGCTGCCTTCCGGCCGCATCGAAAGCCAGACGCGCGAGTTTTCCGTGCTGGCCGAAACCGACCTGCGCACCCCGGCGCAGTTCGAACAGGTCATCATCCGCGACAGCGGCGGCATCCTGGTGCGGCTGGCCGACGTCGGCCGCGCCGAGGTCGGCGCCGAAGACGAGCGCAACGTCGTGCGCGTCAACGGCCGCGCCGCGGTGGGCCTCGGCATCGTCAAGCAATCGACCGCCAACACGCTGGCAGTCGCGCGCGCGGTGAAGGCCGAACTGCCGCGCCTGCAAGCCGCCCTGCCGGCAGGCATGCAGCTCAAGGTCGGCTTTGACAGCTCGATCTTCATCGAGAAATCGATCGACGCCGTGTACACCACCATGCTCGAAGCCATGGTGCTGGTCGTGGGGGTGATTTTCCTGTTCCTGCGCAACTGGCGCGCCACTCTGATCCCCTTCGTCACCATCCCGGTGTCGCTGGTCGGCGCCTTCATCTTCCTCTACGCCATGGGCTTCACCATCAACGTGCTGACCCTGCTCGGGCTGGTGCTGGCGATCGGCCTGGTGGTGGACGACGCCATCGTCATGCTGGAAAACATCTACCGCCACATCGAGGAAGGCATGCCGCCGTTCGAGGCGGCGGTCAAAGGCGCCAAGGAAATCGGTTTCGCGGTGATGGCGATGACGCTCACGCTGGTCGCGGTGTTCGCGCCGCTGGCGTTTGCCGAGGGCAATACCGGCAAGCTGTTCACCGAATTCGCAATGACGGTGGCGGCGGCGGTGCTGGTGTCCGGCTTCGTCGCGCTGACGCTGACGCCGATGCTGGCGAGCAAGATCCTGCACCATCAAACCAGCCATAACGCCTGGTTCAATTTCGGCGAGCGCGTGCTGAACGGACTGAACAACGCCTACACCCGCGGCCTGACGCGCGTGGTCAAGCATCCGCTGATCGTTGCGCTGGTGTTCGTGCTGGCGGCGGCGGCCGCCTTCGGCCTCCTGAAATCGCTCAAATCCGAACTGGCGCCGACCGAGGACCGCGGCTTCTTCATCGGCTTCATGCTGGCGCCGGAAGGCGCCACCCTGCAATACACCGACCAGTATGCGCGCCAGCTCGAAGGCCTCTACCAGAGCGTGCCCGAAGTGAATACGGCGTTCGTCGTGGTGGCGCCGGGGCTGGAGCGCCCCAACCCGGTCAACAGCGCGTTGTCGTTCGTGACGCTGAAACCGTGGGAGGAACGCAGCCGCAGCCAGCAGGCGATCACCGCAAGCCTCGGCCCGCAGATGTTCATGGGCATGCCGGGTGTGCTCGCCTTCCCGATCAACCCGCCCTCGCTCGGTCAGAGCTTCCGCAATCCGCCGCTGCAGTTCGTGGTGCAGGCGCCGAGCTATGCCGAGCTGGACAAGGCCGTGGAAGCCCTGATGGCCAAGGTGCGCGAATACCCGGGGCTGGTCAACGCCGATACCGACCTCAAGCTCAACAAGCCGCAGCTCAAGGTCGACATCAACCGCGACAAGGCGGCGCAGATGGGGGTCGGCATCGACACCATCGGGCGCACCCTGGAAACCCTGCTCGGCGGGCGCGAAGTCACCCGCTTCAAGCAGGCAGGCGAGCAGTACAACGTGGTGGTGCAGCTCGACCCCGCCGCGCGCGCCACCCCGCAGGACCTGACCGCGCTGTACGTGCGCGGCCAGGGCGGCAGCCTGACGCCGCTGTCCAACCTGGTCGCCGTTTCCGAAACCGTCGCGCCGAAGGAGCTCAACCACTTCGACCGCCAGCGCGCCGCCATCATCTCGGCCAACATCGCGCCCGGCTACACGCTGGGCGAGGCGCTCGCCTTCATGGATCGGGCCGCCAAGGAAACGCTGCCGAAATCCGCGCGCACCGCGCTCGACGGCCAGTCGCGCGAATTCGGCGAATCCGGGCAGACGCTCGCCGTCACCTTCGCGCTGGCGCTGATCGTCATTTACCTGGTGCTGGCGGCGCAGTTCGAAAGCTTCGTTTCGCCCTTCATCATCATGCTCACCGTGCCGCTCGCCGCCACCGGCGCGCTGCTGGCGCTGAAGCTCACCGGCGCCACGCTCAACGTCTACAGCCAGATCGGACTGGTGATGCTGGTCGGCCTGATCACCAAGCACGGCATCCTGATCGTCGAATTCGCGAACCAGCTGCGCGAACGCGGCAAGCCCAGGGTCGAGGCGGTGATCGAGGCCGCCGGGCTGCGTCTGCGGCCGATCCTGATGACCACCTCGGCGATGGTGCTGGGCGCCGTGCCGCTGGCGCTGGCCGCCGGCGCCGGAGCGGAATCGCGCTCGCCCATCGGCTGGGTCATCGTCGGCGGCCTGCTGCTCGGCACCCTGCTGACGCTGTTCGTCATTCCGGTTGCCTACATCCTGCTGACGCGCGATCGCGCAGCCGCCGCCCACGCAATTCCGCCGCTCGCCGCCAGCCCCCGCAAGTGACGAACGTGCCCACCGTGCTGACGAAGCTTCGTCAGCACGGTGGGCACGTCTTTTCATCAGACCGTCAAGCCCGCCTGCTTTAATGCGGTTTTCCGCGCACCCCGCGCCTTACGGGAGACTGGCATGAACCCTGCTCGATTCCTTGAACACGCAACACAAGGAGACCCCGGAATGATCGAACTGGAACCCGGCAACGCGCTGGACATCGCCCTGCAGGAAGACAGCCACGGCCGCGACCGCGTGGTGGTGATGCTCCAGGCACACGGGTGCGAACTCAACCTGACCCCGCATCAGGCGCGGGTGCTGGCGACCGAACTCATCATGGCGGTGAACCGCGCCGAGGTGCGCAGCAACCTCAAGCACAACCCGAACATGGTGCGCGGCGTTCAGCCGGCCGAACAAAAGCGCAGTCTGTTCAGCCAGGCGTTCGCCAAGTAGCTTTCAAGGCCAGCCGGTTTCGACTGGACCTGGGCAGCGGGCAAGCCGCCCGAACTGCCCGATAAGTCGCCTCCGCATTGTCGGGGGCCCGCCATCCGTGATAGGGTGGCATTCAGGCGCGGAGGACTCGTCCTCGCGCCTTTTTATTTCACCACTTCGCAGGAACCAGCATGGCCGTCATCGAACTCACCAAGGACAACTTCGAATCCACCATCCAGAGCAACGACGTTGTCATCGTCGACTTCTGGGCGCCGTGGTGCGGCCCCTGCCGCGGGTTTGCCCCGGTTTTCGAGGCCGCATCCGAAAACCACGCCAACATCGTCTTTGCCAAGGTCAACACCGAGGTCGAGCAGGATCTGGCCGGCTATTTCCAGATCCGCTCCATCCCCACGCTGATGGTGTTCCGCGAACAGGTCATTCTCTTCTCGGAGGCCGGCTCGCTGCCCGCCAGCGCGCTGGATTCGCTGATCGAGCAGGTCATGGGGCTGGACATGGCGCAGGTCCACAAGGACATCGCCGAGCAGCAGGCCCAGCAGGGCCAGGCCTGATCAGCGCCTGCCGGCGCCGGACAACAATTGCCGCAGCAGCGGCAGCGTGATCGGACGGCGCATTTCGAGGCTGAAGCGGTCGAGCGCCTCCAGCACTCGCAGCAGGCTCTGCATGTCGCGCGCAGTATGGTTCAACAGATAGTCCGCCACCTGGGGCTCCAGCCGGAATCCCAGGGTTTCGGCGTGCTGCGCCAGCGCGGCGCGTTTTTCGGCGTCGTCCAGGCCGTGCAACTGGAACACCAGGCCCCAGCCCAGCCGGGTCTGCAATTCCGGCATCACCGGCAGTTCGGCCGGCGCCGCCTTGCCCGCCGCCAGCCATAACCCGCCCGCCTCGCGCACCCGGTTGAAGGCGGCAAAGCCGGCGCGCTGCTGCGCGGCATCCCACGCGTCGACCCGGTCCGCGACCACCGCCTGCGCGGCGTTGAACCCGGTGACATCCACGTCCAGGCCGCGCGCCCGACAGGCATGCGCCCAAGCCGCCAGCAAATAGCTCTTGCCGCTGCCCGGCGCGCCCCATACATACACCATGCGCTCGGCCGCGCTGCCGTCGAGCATGGCCTGCAGCTGCGCCATCAGTTCGACGTTGCGCCCCGCCACGAAGCGGGCGAGTTCGGGCCGGGCAGGGGGACGGATGTCGAGAAGCAACTGTTGCATAGGGGCGCAAGGATAAGCCAAAAGCCCCCGCAACGCGCCAGAAAAACCCGGGCGCCGCCATGTGAAAACGTCCGCCACGCAGCGCTATACTTGAAAACCTTGCCTATCCGAACCTCGAGTCGTCCCGATGAGCCTTGCCTTTCCCGTTCCGCTCAAACCCGTGATCCAGCCGCCGCCCATGGTGGAGGAAATACTCACCCCCGCTGAACGCGAGGCGCTCAAGGCACGCATCAAAACGCTGATGAAACAGCAGGATGCGGTGCTGGTGGCGCATTACTACACCTCGGCCGACCTGCAGGACCTGGCCGAGGAAACCGGCGGCTGCGTGTCGGATTCGCTGGAGATGGCGCGCTTTGGCCATGCCCACCCGGCGCAGACGCTGATCGTCGCCGGGGTCAAGTTCATGGGCGAGACCGCCAAGATCCTGAATCCGGAAAAGCGCGTCATCATGCCCGACCTCCAAGCCGACTGCTCGCTCGACCTGGCCTGCCCGGCGGACGAATTCGCCGCCTTTTGCGACGCCCACCCGGACCGCTTGTCTGTCGTCTACGCCAACACCAGCGCCGCAGTGAAGGCGCGCGCCGACTGGGTCGTCACGTCCGGCATCGCCGCCAAGATCGTCAAGTACCTGCATCAGCAGGGCCACAAGCTCTTGTGGGCGCCGGACCGCCACCTGGGCGAATACGTGCGGCGTATCAGCGGCGCCGACATGCTGCTGTGGCAGGGCTCCTGCGTGGTGCACGAGGCGTTCAAGGCCGAGGCGCTCGCGAAGCTGCGCGCCGGGCACCCCGACGCGGCGGTGCTGGTGCACCCGGAATCGCCCGAGTCCGTGATCGCGCTGGCCGACGTGGTCGGTTCGACCACCCAGTTGATCGAGGCGGTGCGCACCCTGCCCAACCCGGAATTCATCGTCGCCACCGACAACGGCATCTTCCACAAGATGCGTGCGGCCGCCCCCGGCAAGCTGCTGCTGGAAGCGCCGACCGCGGGCGAAGGCGCCACCTGCACCTCGTGCGCGCACTGTCCGTGGATGGCGATGAACGGCCTGAGAAAGCTTGCCGCCGTGCTGGAGTCCCCCGCGGGAGACGCGAACGGCGGCAACGAAATCCACATCGAGGAAAGCATTCGCGCCAAGGCCGCCGTGTCGATCCAGCGCATGCTGGATTTTGCGGCGGCCGAAAAGGCCGGAAAAATTCAACTGGGCGACTGAGCCGCTCCCCTCCGGCCATGGCCAGAACCGGCCCGCTCGCCCGGCACGCATTCGGCAGCCATTCAAACAGGCCGCCGCGCCAGCTGGCGGTCGTGCAGGCGCGACAGCAGGGCTTGTGCGGCGAGCGCGCCCAGCAGGGCCATGAACATGTCCCACTGCGTGTCCCACACGTCGCCCTGGGTGGCGAGAAAGGCGTCCGCCTCCCCGCCCACCGCCAGGGCCACGCCCCATTCGACGAATTCGTAGCTGGCGCTGACCGCCAGCGCCACGCACGTCACCAGAAAGAACAGCCAGCCGCCGGGCCGCAAGGGGGTGGCGCGCAGCAGGATTTCGCGGGTGAGCATGGACGGGATGAAGCCCTGCGCCAGATGTCCCAGCCGGTCGTAATGGTTGCGCGACAGATCCAGCGCGTCCTGCAGCCAGAGTCCCAGCGGCACCCGGGAATAGGTATACGTGCCGCCCAGCATCAGGATCAGGCCATGGACAAACAACAGCCGGTAGAGCAGCGGCGTCAGCGGAAAACGCCGCCGCGTTGCGATCAATAGCGGCAGGCCCAGCATCACCGGCAGGGTTTCCAGGAACCAGGTCGGGCGGTCGAACGGGGCCATCCCCGACGCGGCGAGCGCCAGCACGGTCAACCCCGCCAGCACGGGATTTTCGTAGCGCATGGTGCCGTTCATTTTCATGCGATGCATCCTTCCTGCCGCTCCAGTTGGGTAAAAAGTGGCCGACGGCGGCGCGGCGACCCCGTTCTCGGATACGCGACGGCAAGCGCTGCCGACATCCCTGCAATATCCCGTAAAATACAGCTTTTGCAGCACCGTCACGCCATGACTTCCCGCCTCCGCGAAATCCCCTACAACTACACCTCGTTTTCCGACCGCGAAATCGTCATCCGCCTGCTCGGCGCCGCTGCGTGGGACGTGCTCAACACGCTGCGCGGCGAACGCAAGACCGGACGCTCGGCGCGCATGCTGTTCGAGGTGCTGGGCGACATCTGGGTGGTGCGGCGCAACCCTTACCTGGAAGACGACCTGCTCGACAACCCGAAGCGGCGGCAGATGCTGGTCGACGCGCTGCGGCATCGCCTGCACGAGATCGAAGTACGGCGCCAGGGCAACGAACTGGTCGGCCAGCTTCTGGCCGCGGCCGGGCATGCGGTGCGCGAATTCGAGGCCTGGTTTGCCGACACCGCCAGCCTGCGGGCGCGCATCCTGCGCCGCCTGGCGGGCGTCACCCGCAAGGACAACATCGCGTTCGACGGCCTGGCGCGCGTCTCGCATGTCACCGACGCCACCGACTGGCGGGTGGAATATCCATTCGTGGTGCTGACCCCGGACACCGAAGCCGAGATGGCCGCGCTGGTGGCGGGGCTGATCGAGCTGGGGCTGACCATCATTCCGCGCGGCGGCGGCACCGGCTACACCGGCGGCGCCATCCCGCTCACCGAACAGGCCGCCGTCATCAACACCGAGAAGCTCGAAGCGATGAGCGTGGTGGAAATGTGCGCGCTGCCCGGGGTCGAATTCGAGGTGCCGACGATCCACTGCGGCGCCGGCGTGGTGACCAAGCGGGTGATGGAAGCGGCCGATGCCGCCGGCCTGGTATTCGCGGTCGACCCGACCTCGGCGGACGCCTCGACCATCGGCGGCAACGTGTCGATGAACGCGGGCGGCAAGAAGGCCGTGCTGTGGGGCACCGCGCTCGACAACCTGGTGTCGTGGCGCATGGTCACGCCGGATGCCGACTGGCTCGAGGTCAGCCGGCTCAACCACAACCTCGGCAAGATCCACGACGCGCCTTCGGCCACCTTCGAAATCCGTCGTTTCGCCGCCGACGGCAGGACGCCGAAAGGCTCGCCGGAGATCCTCACCATCCCCGGCGGCCGCTTCCGCAAGACCGGCCTCGGCAAGGACGTCACCGACAAGTTCCTCGCCGGCCTGCCGGGCATCCAGAAGGAAGGCTGCGACGGCCTGATCACCTCGGCGCGCTTCATCCTGCACCGGCTGCCGGCGCACACCCGCACCGTGTGCCTGGAATTCTTCGGCAATGCCGCCGAGGCCACCCCGGCAATCGTCGAGGTGAAGGAGTATTGCGACGCGCATCCCGCCATCCTGCTCGCCGGCCTCGAGCACCTCGACGCGCGCTACGTCAAGGCGGTCGGCTACGCCACCAAGGCGCCGCGGGCCGCGCGGCCGAACATGGTGCTGCTGATCGACGTCGTCTCGGACGACGAAGTCGCGGCCGGCGAAGCCGCCTCGCACATCGTGCGCATCGCCAACGCGCGCGGCGGCGAAGGTTTCATCGCGGTAGCGCCCGAAACCCGCAAGATCTTCTGGCTCGATCGCGCCCGCACCGCGGCGATCGCGGCGCACACCAACGCGTTCAAGATCAATGAGGACGTGGTGATTCCGCTGCCGCGGCTGGGCGATTACACCGATGGCATCGAGCGCATCAACATCGAACTGTCGATCGCCAACAAGCTCAAGCTGCTCGACGCGCTGGCCGAGTTCTTCGCCGCGCCGCTGCCGCTGCTGGAAGACGACGATACCGTCGCCGATCCCGTGCAGGTGGAAGAAAAGCGCCAGCGCGCGCTGGCCCTCATCGAAACCGTGAAAGTCCGCTGGCGGGACTATGCCAGCGACCTCGATGCGCCGCACCAGCACGGAACGGTCTTCGCCGCGCTGCGCGACAAGCACATCCGCGTGTCGTGGAAGCGCGAGGTAAGGCGCGAACTGCACCAGCTGTTCATCGGCCGCGAATACATCCGCCTGCTCGAGGCCTGCGACCGCATCCACAAAGAGGTGCTGAAAAGCCGCGTGTTCGTGGCGCTGCACATGCACGCCGGCGACGGCAACGTGCACACCAACATCCCGGTCAACTCCGACGACTACGCCATGCTGCAGGCCGCCAACGCAGCGGTGGCCCGCATCATGGCGCTGGCCACCGACCTTGGCGGGGTGATTTCGGGCGAGCACGGCATCGGCCTGACCAAGTTGGAATTCCTCGACGACGCGACGATCGCGACCTTTGCCGACTACAAGAACAAGGTCGATCCGGCGCACCGCTTCAACAAGGGCAAGCTGCTGCCGGGTGCCGATCTGCGCAACGCCTACACGCCGTCGTTCGGCCTGCTGGAGGCCGAATCGATCATCCTCGAAGCCTCGGAAACCGGCGCCATCGCCGATTCGATCAAGGACTGCCTGCGCTGCGGCAAGTGCAAGCCGGTGTGCAACACCCACATCCCGCGCGCCAACCTGCTGTACTCGCCGCGCAACAAGATCCTCGCCACCTCGCTGCTGATCGAGGCCTTCCTGTACGAGGAGCAGACCCGGCGTGGCGTGTCGCTGAAGCACTTCGACGAGTTCGGCGACGTCGCCGACCACTGCACCATCTGCCACAAGTGCAAGAATCCCTGCCCGGTCGACATCGACTTCGGCGACGTCTCGGTCGCCATGCGCAACCTGCTGAGGAAGCAGGGCAAGAAGAAATTCAATCCCGGCACCTGGGCGTCGATGGCATTCCTCAACGCGACCGACCCCGCCACCATCAAGGCGCTGAGGAAACCGCTGATCGAATGGGGCTACGCCAGCCAGCGGCTGGGGCACCAGCTGTTCAAGCGCATGGGGCTGATCCAGGCGCAGACGAAAAACCCGCCCGCCACGCTGGGCCGGCCGAAGCCGGTCGCGCAGGTCATCCATCTGGTCAACAAGCCGATGCCCGGCGGACTGCCGAAGAAAACCTCGCGCGCGCTGCTGGGACTGGAAGACCCCTCGATCGTGCCGATCCTGCGCAACCCGGCCAAGCTCAACGAAGACAGCGACGCGGTGTTCTATTTCCCCGGCTGCGGCTCCGAGCGCCTCTTTTCCCAGGTCGGGCTGGCCACCCAGGCGATGCTGTTCGAGCTCGGCGCGCAGACCGTGCTGCCGCCCGGCTACCTCTGTTGCGGCTACCCGCAAACCGCGAGCGGCCAGGCCGACAAGGGCGAAGCGATCACCGCGGCCAACCGCGTGCTGTTCCACCGCGTCGCCAACACGCTCAACTACCTCGACATCAAGACCGTGATCGTGTCGTGCGGCACCTGCATGGACCAGCTGCTGAAATACGAATTCGAGAAGATCTTCCCCGGCTGCCGCCTGCTCGACATCCACGAGTACCTGATGGAGAAGGGCGTGAAACTGGACAATGTCGGCGGCGAGAAATACCTCTTCCACGACCCCTGCCACACGCCGATGAAAACCCACGCGCCGATGAAGGTGGCCAACGCGCTGCTCGGCGGCGGGGTCGCCTTGTCCGACCGCTGCTGCGGCGAATCCGGCACGCTCGCCGTCAGCCGGCCGGACATTTCCACCCAGATCCGCTTCCGCAAGGAAGAGGAGATTCGCGCCAGCGTCGCCGCGCTCGGCGCGGGCAAGCAGCCGGTCAAGCTCCTCACCAGCTGCCCGTCGTGCCTGCAGGGGCTGGCGCGCTACAGCGACGACACCGGCACCGAGCCCGACTACATCGTGATCGAACTGGCGAAGCAGCTGCTCGGCGAGAACTGGATGGCGAGCTACCTCGCGCGCGTGGGCAACGGCGGAATCGAGCGCGTGCTGCTGTAAACCTTGTAGCTCGATCCGATCTACTGGCGAAACCCGGGGCGTCGTTGCTCCGGGAGAATGGCCATGCTAGCCTGCAGACTTGCGGAGACCTAATAACAAGTATTTCAAATCAACTACTTGGTCTCTTGGAGGGGAAAATAATGAACGCACGCTTGGCGGCACTCGCTGCCACAATGCTCGCCTGTTCCGCGTCTGCCTGGGCTGCTACGCTCAATGTCGATGTGTATGGAAACATATCGATAGGCTTGCCTACCCACGATGTGTTTTCGCAAGCCGGTGCAGTGGATTTAGATACACCACTGGCATCGACCATCGTGGAATATCAGGAAACCTTCGTATCCGGGAATACCGCCGCAATCAGCAACAGTGGGTACAACGCATCCGCCAGCACCACATTGAGCAGTAATCATGCCTATGCCAGCTACAACGGCTCAGTACCCAGAGATTTCGTTACTGGAGGTTCCAACTGGTTCGACCAGGTCACTATTACCGGCGGAACGGGCGCAGGAACGGCAACCGTCACTGCCCAAGTCAATGGAACTGCAACAGTGGGAGCCGCTGGCGGGTACTTCAGCTATCAACTGGGTACGCGAACAACGCACCCTTACACAATCGACAGTTCGATAACAGGTGCAGTATTTCTCTTGCCATCCCCCTACCAGGATCCATTCAGCATTTCCCCGGTGACAGAGCACAGCATCGAGTTTTTGCCATTCTCAAACCCCATCCCAACCAGCCTAGCGTGTGGCGACATTTCTTCAGCCAACCCTGGCGATTTGTGCTCGGGTGCCCCGTTGTATGACCAAACATTGGGGACTGGAATCCATGACATCAGCCTAGCGTTGACCGGTACGATTAACTTCACCTACGGCGAAGCGTTTTATTTGGTTGGTTCAATGGGTGCGGCGACCGGTGAGGGCTTTGCCTCATTCACCGCATTCGGTGCTCCCGTCCCTGAACCTGACGGCACCGGCGCCACCACCCTCGACTTCCTCGACAGCGCGCTGATGACGGAGATTGTCCTACCCGAAGGCGCGGCCTTCGCCTCCGCCTCGGGTACGGCTTACCGCGTTACAGTCGTGCCCGAACCGAGCGAGTGGGCGATGCTGCTGGCCGGGCTGGGACTCGTCGGCTGGCGCACGCGCCGCAGAGGGGTGTGAAGCTTGTCAGACTTGTTTACGCCCCGCAAGATGCGGGGCGTTTTGTTTGGGGAGCCGAAAATGACTGTTTGTCCGATATGCGATGCATCGGGGGGCGTGGTGCTGTGGCAGGACGATTTCTGCCGCGTCATCCTTGCCGACGAACCGGACCATCCGGGCTTCCTGCGGGTGATCCTGAAGGCCCACGTCAAGGAGATGACGGACCTGCCGCCCGGCGACCAGCAGCGATTGATGCAGGTGGTGCTGGCCGCCGAATCCGCTTTGCGCGAGGTGATGGCGCCCGACAAGGTCAACCTCGCCTCGCTCGGCAACGTGGTGCCGCATCTGCACTGGCACGTGATTCCGCGCTTTGCCGGCGATCCGCATTTCCCCAACGCGGTGTGGGGCGAGCGAAAACGCCAGGCGCCGCATCCGGCGCCGGCCGACCTCGATGCGCGGCTCGCCGCCTCCCTCAGCCGGCGGCTTGCTCGGGCAACGGCATGAGCCTGCCGCTTTCCTGCGCGGGGGGCGGCTGGACGCGCTGGGCGGGGAAGACGGCCGAGAAGGTGCTGCCTTTGCCCGGGGTGGACTGGATGTCCAGCCGTGCGCCATGGCGGGTGAGGACATGCTTGACGATGGCAAGGCCGAGCCCGGTGCCGCCGGTTTCGCGCGAACGGCTGCGATCCACCCGGTAGAAGCGTTCGGTCAGGCGCGGAATATGCTCGGCGGCGATGCCTTCGCCGGTATCGGTCACGGAAAACGTCCCCTCGCCGTCGCACTCGCGCCAGGCCAGCGTGATTGCGCCGCCCTCGGGGGTGTAGCGCACCGCGTTCGACACCAGGTTGCCGAGCGCGCTGCGGATTTCCTGCAGGTTGCCCGCCAGCCAGGCCGCGCTGTCGATTTCCAGTCTGACCGAGTGCCGTCCGCGGCTGAGCGATTCCGCCTCGGCCTTCAGCGCCTGCGCCATTTCGGGCACGTTGACGGGCTCGTCATACAGCAAGTGGTCGGCGCTCTCCAGGCGCGACAGCGTCAGAAGATCATCCAGCAGGTGCTGCATGCGCCGGGTGTGATCGAGCATCAGGTCGAAATAATGGCGGCTGTCGGTAGCCGGCAAGTCGGGGGCGTCGGCGAGCGTTTCGACGAAGCCGCCGACCACCGTCAACGGCGTGCGCAGTTCATGCGAAACGTTGGCGATGAAGTCGCGCCGCATCTCGTCGACGCGCTCAAGGTCGGTGATGTCGCGCGCGACCAGCAGTTTCTTGCTTTCGTCGAATGGCACCAGTTGTAGCGACAGGGTGATCTCGCGATTGACCGGCGATTTGCACACCAGACGCCGCGAGTAATCCGCCGCATCGAGAAACTCCAGAAAATGCGCCTGCCGCAGCAGGTAACGCACAAACTGGCCACGGTCGCGCTCGCAATCCAGCCCCAGGTATCTGCGCGAGGCCGGATTGCACCAGTCGATCTGTTCGCTGCCGTTGAGAATGACCATGCCGTCGGGCACCGCCATCGCGGCATGTTCGAACTGTTCAAGCGCGGAGGTGAGCCGGCCGCGGCTGGCCTTTTGGCGGCGTTGCAGTTTCTGCAGCCGGTAGAAGATGTCGCCCCAGGTGCCGGTGGCGTCGGGGGGCTCCACTTCGTCGGGGTTTTCCAGCCAGCGCGCCAGGCGGAATTCCTGCCACAGGCGGCGCAGCATCACGAAAGCCTGGATGCCGGCAAGAAACCCCAGCGCAGCGATCCAGCCGGAAGCGGCCCACAGAATCAGCGCCACCAACAACACGCTGGCCAGCACGCTGAGCGGACGCCACCAGAAACCCATGTTCAACCTTCCCCAAAACCCGGTAGGCGGATTATCCCACTTCGGCCGAAAAGCGATAACCTGAGCCGCGTACGGTCTGGATCAGTTCGGCATGGCCGGACGGTTCCAGCGCCAGGCGCAGGCGGCGGATGTGGACGTCGACCGTGCGCTCCTCCACGAACACGTCGTCGCCCCACACCTGATCGAGCAGTTGGGTGCGCGAATAGACGCGCTCGGGATGGGTCATGAAGAAATGCAGCAGGCGGAATTCGGTCGGCCCCAGTTCCAGCGGCTGGCCCCTGCCGGACACCCGATGACTGGAGGGGTTGAGCTTGAGGCCGTCGATCTCGACCGGCTCGTCGGTCATCTGCGGCGCGCGGCGGCGCAGCACGGCCTTGATGCGCGACACCAGCTCGCGCGGCGAGAACGGCTTGGTGATGTAGTCGTCGGCGCCGGTATCCAGCCCCAGCACCTTGTCGCGCTCCTCGCCGCGCGCGGTCAGCATGATGATGGGGATCGGCTGGTAGCGCTCGTCGCTGCGCAAGCGCTTGCACAGGTCGATGCCCGACATGCCGGGCAGCATCCAGTCGAGCAGGATGACGTCGGGCAGGGTGTTTTTGAGGAATTTCAGCGCATGCTCGGCGTCGCCGGCGGCGGTGACCTGATGGCCCGCCTGCGCCAGGTTGAATTTGAGCAGTTCCTGAATCCCTGGTTCGTCTTCGACCAGCAGAATATTGGCAGCCATGGGGTCTCCGGCCTTGTTGCAATGTTGGCCATGCTATGACGGCAGTATGACCGATTTATGACATCCGGCGTCCCCGCAAGCTCCTGCCAACCCATGCGCTGGTAGAATTCCAGGCTTATTTGTTCGCCCCGTCAGCCATGGATAAAACCACCCATTTCGGCTACCAGCAGGTCGCCGAATCCGAAAAAGCCGCCAAGGTGGCCGAGGTCTTCCATTCCGTCGCCGCGCAGTACGACCTCATGAACGACCTCATGTCGGCCGGCCTGCACCGCTTGTGGAAACGGTTTGCCGTAGCGCAGGCGGGATTGCGGCCCGGAATGCGCGTGCTCGATGTGGCGGGCGGCACCGCCGATCTCACCCGGCTGTTCCTGAAGGAAGTCGGCGAGAGCGGCTCCGTGCTGCTCACCGACATCAACTTCTCGATGCTGCGCGAAGGCCGCGACCGCATGCTGAACGAGGGCAGGACCCCGCCCGCCATTCAATGCGACGGCGAACGGCTGCCGTTCCCGGACGATCATTTCGATTGCGTGTCGGTGGCCTTCGGCCTGCGCAACATGACGCACAAGGATCAGGCGCTGGCCGAGATGCACCGCGTGCTGAAACCCGGCGGCCGCCTGCTGGTGCTGGAGTTCTCCAAGGTGTGGAAACCGCTGGCGCCGGCCTACGACCTGTATTCCTTCAAGCTGCTGCCGCTGATGGGCAAGCTCGTCGCCAACGACGCGGACAGCTACCAGTACCTCGCCGAGTCGATCCGCATGCACCCGGGCCAGGAAGAACTCAAGGCCATGATGGAAACTGCAGGCTTCGCCAAGGTGAGCTACCACAACCTGACGGCCGGCGTGGTGGCGCTGCACAAGGGCTTCAAGGTTTGATCGCTGAAGCCCTCATCGAGCGCAGCCTCAATCACCTGCTGCGGCAGTCGCCCGGTGCGACCGAGGCCTTGCGCCGCCACGCCGGGTGCAGCGTGCGCTTCGACCTGGCGCTGGCACAATACGACTTCCGCATTGCCGACGACGGCTGTTTTTCCGAAGCCGTCGTCGACGCCCCCGATGCCGTCATCCGCCCCACCGCCGCGCTGGCCGCCCGCCTGCCGTTCTTTGGCCGCGACGCGCTGCGCCATGCCGAATACAGCGGCGACCCCGCGCTTCTCGCCACGCTCGATCGCGTATTCGGGCAATTGTCCTGGGATGTCGAAGCCGACCTCGCGCCGATCGTCGGCGACATCGCCGCGCATCGGCTGAATGCAGGCGGACGCGGCGCCCTCGCCGGTATCGCCCGCGCATTCTCCGCGCTCGGCCACAACGCCGGCGAATACGCGGTCGAAGAAGCCGGACTGATGGCGCGCGCGGTCGATGTCGCACGCTTCAACCGCGCCGTCGACACGCTGGCCGACGCCACCGCACGGCTGGACGCCCGCCTGCGCCTGCTGGAAACGCCTTCGCACTCACCGGAGGCGCGGCCGCGCAACGCATGAAGCTGCTGCGTCTCGTCCGCATCCTCGCCATCGGCTTGCGTTTCGGGCTGGAGGAGTTCTTCCTCGGCCACGAGCGGGTGCGTCCGCTGCGCTGGCTGGTGCGCGCCACCCTGTTCTGGCGCCCGCTCGCGGAACCGCGCGGGGTGCGCCTGCGCCGTGCGCTGGAAGCGCTGGGGCCGATCTTCGTCAAGTTCGGCCAGATGCTCTCGACCCGGCGCGACCTGGTGCCGCTCGACATTGCCGACGAACTCGCCCTGCTGCAGGACCGGGTGCCGCCCTTCCCGTCCGCCGAGGCCATCGCCACGCTGGAAGCGGCGTACAAAAAACCCCTGGCCGAGGTGTTCGCGGAATTCGACGCCACCCCGGTCGCCTCCGCCTCGGTGGCGCAGGTGCATTTCGCCCGCCTGCATGCGTCTGCCGCGGGGGGCGACGGCGCCGCGGTTGCCGTCAAGGTGCTGCGCCCCGGCATCGCGCCGGTCATCGCGCACGACGTGTCGCTGCTGTACGCCGCCGCCGGGCTGGTGGAGAAACTGTTCGCCGACGGCAAGCGGCTGCGTCCGCGCGAGGTGGTGGCGGAATTCGAGAAGCACCTGGAAGACGAACTGGATCTGATGCGCGAGGCCGCCAACTGCTCGCAGCTCAGGCGCAATTTCAAGGATTCGCCGCTGCTGCTGGTGCCCGAAGTCTACTGGGACTACTGCGGCCGCGACGTCATGGTGATGGACCGCATGGACGGCATCCCGGTGAGCCGCATCGAGCGCCTGCGCGAATCCGGTGTGAATCTCCCCAGGCTCGCCGCCGCCGGGGTCGAAATCTTCTTCACCCAGGTGTTCCGCGACGGTTTCTTCCACGCCGACATGCATCCCGGCAACATCCTGGTGCGCCCCGGCTCCGAGCAGTACATCGCGCTCGACTTCGGCATCATGGGCACGCTCACCGAGGTCGACAAGCAGTACCTCGCGCGCAACTTCCTCGCCTTCTTCCGCCGCGACTACAAGGGGGTGGCGCTGGCGCACCTGGAATCCGGCTGGGTGCCGCCGGACACCCGCATCGACGAGCTCGAAGCCGCGGTGCGCGCAGTGTGCGAACCGGTGTTTGACCGCCCGCTGAAGGAGATTTCCTTCGGCCGCGTGCTGCTGCAGCTGTTCCAGGCCTCGCGCCGCTTCAACGTGGAAATCCAGCCGCAGCTGGTGCTGCTGCAGAAGACCCTGCTCAATATCGAAGGCCTCGGCCGCCAGCTCGACCCCGAGCTGGATTTATGGCAAACCGCCAAGCCCTTCCTCGAACGCTGGATGAACGAGCAGATCGGCTGGCGCGCGCTGGTGAGGAATCTGCAGACCGAAGCGCCCAGATGGGCAGCCCTGCTGCCGCAGCTGCCGCGCCTGGCGCACCAGGCATTGAACGAGAACCGGCTGACCCAACTGGAAGCCGGACTCGCCCTGATGCTGCGCCAGCAGCATGCCCGCAACCGCTGGCTGGGCGTCATCGCCGGCCTGCTCGCCGCGCTGTCGGCCGTCATTCTCTATACCGTCCTGCACTAAGCGTCCCGCCATGTTGATTGGTTTTGTCGCCCTCTACCTGAACTTC
>NZ_MKUG01000204.1 GCF_001897685.1 Thiobacillus sp. 65-1402 | reverse complement strand
GCCCTGCGCCAGATATTCCAGCCGTTCGGCGTAGGAATCGAGGCTGCCCGCGGCGACTTCGTACAGCAGCGGCTTCCACAGATGCGAAGGCGAGGCATCGATCAGCGTGATGTTTGCGCGTTTCTTCCTGCCCAGCCTGTCACCCAGCCGGGTGGCCAGTTCCAGCCCGCCCGCACCGCCGCCCACAATGACGATTTCATGCATTCGCTGCTCAGTTGCCACGGTTTCCCCCTGTTTTCATCATGCCGCGATGATACCCGGGATATTAGCGACCGCTTCTATACATTGCTTGACACGGGGCGCCGCCGAACTCGCTAAAATTCCTGCATCAACGAATCAGGAACCCGCACCATGACCGAAGCGCTGCTCATCGCCAGGAACGCCACCGCCGATCTCCATCTGCTGCCGCAGATGGCCAACCGCCACGGCCTCATCACCGGCGCCACCGGTACCGGCAAGACCGTCACCCTGCAGACGCTGGCCGAGCAGTTCTCCGCAATCGGCGTGCCCTGCTTCATGTCGGACGTGAAGGGCGACCTGTCGGGCGTGTCGCAGCCCGGCGGCGGCAACGCCAAGGTGGCCGAGCGGGTCGAGTCGCTCAAGCTCGATGGCTTTGCCTATCAGGGCTATCCGGTCACCTTGTGGGATCCTTTCGGCGAATCCGGGCATCCGGTGCGCGCCACGGTATCCGACATGGGGCCGCTGCTGCTGGGACGCATGCTGGACCTCAACGAAACCCAAAGCGGGGTGCTGAACCTGGTATTCAAGGTGGCGGACGACAACGGCCTCTTGCTGCTCGACCTGAAGGACCTGCGCGCCATGCTGGCCTACGTCGGCGAGAACGCCAAACAGTTCACCACCGACTACGGCAACGTGTCGCCGGCCTCCATCGGTGCCATCCAGCGCGGCCTGCTGGCGCTGGAGTCACAGGGCGGCGAGCGGATTTTCGGCGAGCCGATGCTCAACATTGCCGACCTGATCCAGACCGATCGCGGGCGCGGCGTCATCAACATCCTGTCGGCCGACCGCCTGATGCAGTCGCCGAAAATGTACGCCACGCTGCTGCTGTGGCTGCTGGCGGAGCTGTTCGAGAACCTGCCCGAAGCGGGTGACCTCGACAAGCCGAAACTGGTGTTCTTCTTCGACGAAGCGCACCTGCTGTTTGCCGACGCGCCCGACGCGCTGGTGGAAAAGATCGAGCAGGTGGTGCGGCTAATCCGCTCCAAGGGGGTCGGCGTGTATTTCGTCACCCAGAATCCGGCCGACGTCCCCGACAAGATCCTCTCGCAGCTCGGCAACCGGGTGCAGCACGCGCTGCGCGCGTTCTCGCCGCGCGACCAGAAAGCCGTCAAGGCCGCCGCCGAAACCATGCGCGACAACCCGGCGCTGGACGAGGCCGCCGTCATCACCGAACTCGGCGTCGGCGAGGCGCTGGTGTCCATGCTCGACGAGAAAGGCCGTCCTGGCATGGTCGAACGCGCCTACATCGTGCCGCCGCAGGGGCAGATCGGCCCCATCACCGCAGCGCAGCGCCAGCAGCTGGTGCAGACCTCGCTGGTCGCCGGCGCCTACGACAAGAGCGTCGACCGCGAATCCGCCTACGAAATGCTCAAGGCGCGCGCCGAACAGGCGGCGGCCGCGCAGGCCCAGGCGGAACAGCAGGCCAAAACCGCCGCCCAGCAGCCGGCCGGCGGCGGACTCGGTGGCGTGCTGGGAGATATTCTGGGCGGACGCGGCGGACGCCGCGAAGGCGCGGTCGAGGCGATGGCGAAATCCGCGGCCCGTTCCATCGGCAGCCAGGTCGGCCGCTCGCTCATTCGCGGCGTGCTCGGCAGCCTGTTCGGAGGCAAGCGCTGACTCGACGCAGCTACGCTGCGCGAGGCTCAAGACTCAAGACTCAAGACTCAAGAGACAAGGTTTTCCTTGCATCTTGCAACCTGAACCCCGTCAGGCAAAAAGCCTGGCGAGTTCGGCGCCCGGATCAGCGGCGCGCATGAACGCCTCGCCCACCAGGAATGCGTTGACGCCGTGGCTGCGCATGCGCGCGACGTCGGCCGGCGCGAGGATGCCCGATTCGGTGATGACGATGCGGTCATCGCCGATTTGCGGCAGCAGCGCCAGCGTGGTGTCGAGGCTTACCTCGAAGCTGCGCAGGTTGCGGTTGTTGATGCCCTGCAGGGGCGTCTTCAGTTGCAGCGCGGCGGCGAGTTCCGTGGCGTCGTGCGACTCCACCAGCACCGCCATCCCCAGTTCCAGCGCCAGCGCTTCCAGCGCCTGCATCTGCGCCGGCTCCAGCGCAGCGACGATCAATAAAATACAGTCCGCCCCCATCGCGCGCGCTTCGTAGACCTGGTAGGGGTCGATGAGGAAATCCTTGCGCAGCACCGGCAGCGTGCACGCGGCACGCGCCTGTTCCAGATACGCGGCGCTGCCCTGGAAGTAGTCGCGGTCGGTCAGCACCGACAGGCAGGCGGCGCCGCCCGCCTCGTAGCTCGCCGCGATCTCGGCAGGGCGGAAGTCAGGGCGGATCACCCCCTTGGAGGGGCTGGCTTTCTTGATTTCGGCGATCACAGCAGGCTGTCCGGCGGCGAGCTTCGCGCGCAACGCGCCGACGAAGTCACGCGGGGCGGCAGCGGCTTCGGCGCGCGCCCGCATCTCGGCCAACGGCACGCTGGCAAGCCCGGCGGCGATTTCGACGCGCTTGGTGGCGAGGATTTTTTCGAGGATGTCGGACATGGCGCTCACGCTTCCCCGGTACGGTTGGAAAACTCGACCAGCTGCCGCAGCCGCTCGCGCGCCGCGCCGCTCGCGATCGCCTCGCGCGCCAGTTCGATCCCCTCGCCCAGCGTGGCGGCACGGTCGGCCACATAGATGGCGGCGCCGGCGTTGAGCAGCACGATGTCGCGCGCCGGTCCCGGCAGGCCGTCGAGCACGCCGAGCAGCATGTCCTTCGCCTGCGCCGCGTCCCACACCTTGAGCACGTCGCTGCTGCACGGCTCGAAGCCGAACTCGCGCGGATGGATCGCGTATTCCGTGACCTCGCCATCCTTCAGTTCGCCGATCAGGGTTTCGCCGGAGAGGGTGATTTCGTCCATGCCGTCGGAGCCGTGCACCACCATGACGTGACGGCTGCCGAGGCGTTGCAGCACGCGCACCAGAATGCCCACCAGGTCCGGGTGGAACACCCCCAGCAGCTGGTGCGGCGCGCCCGCCGGGTTGGTCAGCGGGCCGAGGATGTTGAAGATCGTGCGCACGCCGAGCTCGCGGCGCGCCGGCGCGGCGTGCTTCATCGCGCCGTGGAACTTCGGCGCGAACATGAAGCCGATGCCGATGGCGTCGATGCTCGCCGCCACCTGTTCGGGGGTGAGGTCGAGGTTGACGCCCAGCGCCTCCAGCACATCGGCGCTGCCGCTGGTCGACGACACCGAGCGCCCGCCGTGCTTGGCGACCCGCGCCCCGGCCGCCGCCGCGACGAAGGCGGCGGTGGTGGAAATATTGAAGGTATGCGCGGCGTCGCCGCCGGTGCCGCAGGTGTCGACCAGGTTCGCGCTGGCCTGCACCGGCACCCTGGCGGCGAACTCGCGCATCACCTGGGCCGCCGCGGCGATCTCGCCCACGGTCTCCTTCTTCACCCGAAGGCCGGTGAGGATGCCGGCAATCTGCACCGGCGTGAGTTCGCCGTTCATGATCTGGCGCATCAGCGACAGCATTTCGTCGTGGAAGATTTCGCGCTGTTCGACCAGCCGGGCGAGCGCCTGTTGCGGCGTGATCATCGGGTACCTTTCAGGAAATTCGCCAGCATGGCGTGGCCGTGTTCGGTGAGGATGGATTCGGGATGGAACTGCACCCCCTCGACTGCCAGCGTCTTGTGGCGCACCCCCATGATTTCGCCGTCGTCGGTCCACGCGGTGATGTCGAGGCAGTCCGGCAGGGTTTCGCGCTCGATCACCAGCGAGTGGTAACGGGTGGCGCGAAAGGGATTCGGCAGGCCGCTGAATACGCCGACATCCAGGTGATGGACCATCGATGTCTTGCCGTGCATCAGCTCCTTCGCCCGCACGATCCTGCCGCCGAAGGCCTGGCCGATGCTCTGGTGGCCGAGGCAGACGCCGAGGATGGGAATCGCGCCGGCGAATTCCTTGATCAGCGGCACCGACACGCCCGCCTCGTTGGGCGTGCAGGGCCCGGGCGAGACGACGATGTGGTCGGGGCGCATGCCGGCGATGCCGGCGAGGTCGATTTCGTCATTGCGGACCACCCTGACATCCTCGCCCAGTTCGCCGAAATACTGCACCAGGTTGTAGGTGAAACTGTCGTAGTTGTCGATCATCAGCAGCATAAGCGTTGTATCCTCTTGATTTGCAAGGCCTTTGTTCCTGCTGATCGGGTTTGATACCCGCTAGGATACCCGCAAATTTTTTTGATACCCTGCGCCGACGGTCGGGAACTGCCCGGACGAAAAGCGCATTTTCTCACGTATCGGCGTTCGTATAAACCGCCGTAGCTAGACGAAAAAAAACCCGGCACGATGGCCGGGCAAAAGTCCCCCAATGGCACTTGGGTTCGGTCAGACCTGAACGCGCTTCGCAGCTTGGGCCGCTACGGTCGGCAGGTAGAAGCTGCCACGAACGGCGCTAATCGTCTTGTCGTACTTCGCCGGAAGTTCGCGAAGGGCTACGCTGTCGGTCATCATCTTGTAAGCGGCGGGAACGTGGCGTTCGGTCGCTTCAAAACGAAGCTTCGTATGGTTTTCGGGCGCAATGTCCAACAGGAACGACGGCGAATGAAAGACGACGGCGGCAACGGCTTTATCTTCCATCGCTTGCCGAATCTTCATAAGCCCTTCGCCCTTCCCGGCCTGTTCGCGGATATACGCCCGAATTTCGCTATCCAGTGCGCCACGTTCGGCGCTTGGTGCGAACTGCATTTGCGCTTGCGTTAGACCAGTGTTGTAAAGGCTTTCGGCGCGGGCTTCGATTGCCGCTTTCGTCTTCGCCAGTTGCGCAACGGTGCGTTCTGCCAGAATTGCGGCGGCTTCATGCTTTTGAACGTCGGTGCGGGTCGGGTCTTCGACAAGTGCGGCAACCTTGTTCGCAGCATCGCGCAAGGTGATATGCGCGGCGGTAATGTCCGGCCCTACTTGCGAATCGTATTGTTCGGCATCGCCCAAAAATGCTTTGCCGCCGGTTTCAGTTGTTGCCAGTTCCATGAACGAACTAGCGCCTTCGGTATTTACGAGAAAACGGCCTTTTGTTTCCATGATTTTTTCCTTCGGTCAGTGTTGGTAAATTGCTTTCAAACCGCCTGCGGGTAAGGCTTTGGCGGCTTCTTCCAAAAATTCGCCGGTTTCCCGGTCGAACGTTCGGCCATCTGCGAGTTCTATAAATCGCCCCCTTTTTGTTCCGGGTTGAAGTGGTGCGGCTTCGGTGAATGCTTCGGACTTGCCCACACTAGGCGGGGCAACCTGCGCCGGTTCATTCGTGCGGCTACGGCAAACGGCCTGCAATGCCTTCTGTTGCGCAAGGCACGCGGCTTCCCAATCGCTGAATGTGGGCACAAGGATTACCCGCCGCGCGAAGATGGGCCGGGAAGGGGTCAAATCGGCCCGCTGTTGCGTTTTCTTGGCCGGGGCAACCCCTGATAGCCAATCGCGCATGAAAGCGTCTGCGGGCGTGCCGCTGGCATCGCATTCATACTCGACCGCAAGTTGTGTTCCGTATTCGGCGAATCGCTTGTTTTCAAGCTTCGCCAGCCGGTTTTTAAGTCCGAAGCGTGCCATTAGTGAAAACTCCCGCGCTGTTCCAAAGCTTCGATACGCGCTTCTAGTTCGCTATCCGACAGAATGCGGGCCAGAATCGAAAGCATGTTTGCAAGGCGGCTTGCGTCGGATACGTCGATTCGACCGCTACGGGCTTCGCGGTAAAGCTTCGCCAGTTCCCGGCTAACGTCGGTTGCGCTTGCCAGCTTGGCGCGTGCGTATTGCTTGGGGACGGGGGGTGCCACGTCATCTTCAACACTGGCGCGGCCTTGCGCGTCTTCGGGCTGCAAAAGTTGGTCGTTATTCATGGGGGTATGCTCCAAAAATCATTTACGTTGCGCAGATAGGGCGGCATCGATTTCGCGATTAACGCGCCTGCGCACTTCGTCTTGTGCGTAATGCTCTTGAATGTCGGAAACGTTCAATTGCTGCGCCGTAAGGTGCGTCAGCACTTGCAAAACCGACGGGTAAAATTCGGCGTCGCGGAATACTTCGTAGGCAATCCGCTTCGATTCGAGAATGACCAACGTTGTTACGCATCCAAGCTTCTTAATTTCGCGGTCAATGTCTTTGAAATATTCTTGGTTATCCATTTCGATTCCTCTTTAACTTCGTTGCCTGTTGCCCACAATCAGCCAGCCCGGCCAATCTGAAAATTTCAATCTGTCAGTAGCGAACGCCGGGGCGAACAGCGAACACCCCTAAAGGGTGTGTGTTCGGTTCGTTCGGTAGCCCGGTGCGAACGTGTTCGGTTGTTGTTCGCGTTCGTTCGCTTGTTCGCTTTGTCCAGGCCTGCCTTTTTGAATGACCTTGGCTATGCAGGCTTCGACAAGCTGCGCAGCCAGCCCGGCCAGCCGATACACGTTGTCTTGTTCGGTCAGTTCTTGGCGCTTCACAAGGTCTTTCAGCACGCGATTGAATGCGGTTCGGCGCGCGTCATCGCTTGGCGCATCGGCATACATGCGATAGAAGACGGGTCGCCACAATTCGCGATGCAATCCGGTGAAGTTGCCTTGTTCGTCCATGCCGCCGCTGGTTCGGCAGGCTTCGCGGAAAGATTCCATGCCAAGTTTTTGAAGCTTGTTCATTGGCTTTGCGCCCGGCGCTACTGGCGATTCGTCAGGCACTACGACGCAAGACGTAACCGCGTCGCCGTCTTCATCCATCCCGACTTCGACGATTTCCAAGCGAAAGGCATGTTCTTCGCCGTCTTTGCCGTCTTTGGCCTTGGCGACCTTCCATGATCTGCGGTCATCGTTGCGGCTAACTTCGATTGAGCAATCAAGCGCAGCCCGAAGGCTGGAATGCCCGCGTTCGCCTGCCTGCGCGTTCTTGCCGCTATGGTGGATAAGTACGCAATTACCTTCGACCAATTCAGCAAGGCGCTTCGCCCCGGCCAGAATCAGGCCCATATCCTTGCTGCTGTTTTCGTCGGCATTCGGCGCGGCCTGATTCAGCGTATCGATAACGACGATGCATCCTTGTGGGCACTCCTTCGCCAGTTTTTCGACTTGCTGCGGGTTCGTAATGCTGAAAGCGTTCGTCAGCAGTACGCGCATGAATTCGGGCATTGGGCGACCCTGCGCCCGTTCCATCGCGATAATGCGATTCTTGATACCCGCTTGCCCTTCCAAGCCGACGTAAAGGATTGGCGCTTGCTTCGCCAGCCGCCCGAAGAATTCCGACCCTTCGGCGATGGCGTAAATCATATTCAACGCTACGAATGATTTACCGCTACCGCTTGGGCCAAAAATCATACTTACGCCACGGCGCGGCAATACGCCCTTAATTGCCCATTCAATCGGCGACAGGGCTTTGATTTCGACAGGGCCGAAAATCTGATACTTGTCATTGGCTGCGATTACTTGCCGTTCGATAACTTCGGTCATCGCGTCAGGGTCAGGCTTAACCTTTGCCCACAATCCCTTCGCCTTGTAGCGCCCGTATGGCGTCGCCCATTCAAGAAAGGCGCTTTCGAACTTCGGGCCGTGCGTTTTCAGTGCAGCGGCGACCATTCGCACGTCTTCTTCTTTTTTGGGTAACAAGTGCGAAATGATTTCGCGCATTGCTGCCTGTTCGTCGGCAACTGTTGGCGCGTCAAATCCGAAGTTCGGCGCTTGAATGCTGGCGTCTGCCATTGCTACGCCCCCTTATGCCGATGCAATGAAGGTGCGAAGGTCTTCAACACGCCATGCGGTAACGCGCGGGCCAAGCTTGACGGGCTGCGGGAAGCGCCCGGTTTTGACGCCCGCCCACCATGTTGATTTCTTGACCGGGATAAGCGGCGGAATGCCCTTTGCAGGGTTGCCGATGATTTGCGACAGGCGAAGAAAGCCCGTTTCAGGAAGTTGGTTCATTTTGGATTGCTCCCGTCCGTTGAATGACGATGCAATCCTAGGTCGGCCAAGTTAGGCCGTCACGGGGAATAACCTATTCGATTTTACTTCGACAGGCTGTTGATTTTATTCGTTATTCTTTTCTTCAAATCTTTTTTGTATTGGTGCCAATTTTCGGAACCACGCGGCAAATAATCGGGCATGTTTGCTTCTATAACTTCGTCAAATTCCATGCCCTGCGCAAGTTCGTTCAATATCTTTTCGTCGCGTTCGGCTAAACGTTCAAGCGGCGGTCTTCCACCCGGATTAGGTGCGGGTATTGGCAAGCCGTCTTCGATAGCGTATTTCGTCATTGTTCGGCCCCTTCCTTCGGTTTCATCATGTTTTCGACCATATCCGCCCATTCCTGCATCATGGTTCGGCGGTCTTCCATGTATTCGGCTTGGTTGTAGCTGGCGCGAACCTTGTTGCGTTCGGCGTGCGCTAACTGGCGTTCGATTACGTCGGGCCGATACCCCATTTCGTTAAGGATGGTCGAAGCGGTCGCCCGGAAGCCATGCGCCGAAAAGCCGATGCTGTCTTTGCCGTTGAAGCCCATGCGCTCAAGCGCCCGGTTAAGGGTTGTCGCCGTCATGCACTCTTTGGGGTTACGGTAGTTCGGGAACAACAAGCCGCGCCCGCCAGTGTGGGTATGCAGTTCGCGCAGCAATTCGACGGCCTGCCGGGATAGCGGGACTATGTGGGGTTCGCGCATCTTCATTCGTTCTGCGGGTATCCGCCATTCGGCCCGGTCTAGGTCAAATTCCGACCATTCAGCCTTTCGAAGTTCGACGGTTCGAACGAAGGTAAGCAACATCAGGCGCAACGCAATGACGGTTGTTCGATACCCGCCGTATTCATCAAGCGCGGTCGCAAATTCGGCGATTTGTTCGCGGGATAGCGGCTTGCGGTGTTCGACCTTCGGGCGATGAATCGCGCCTTTCAGGGCTGCGGCGGGGTCGCTATCAGCGCGAAGCGTTGCGACGGCATAGCGGAAGATGGCCGAAGACCATTGCCGCACCAACAGGGCGACCGTTTCAGCGCCCCTGCCTTCAATGCGACGGATGATTTCCAGCAAGTGCGCAGCCGTTACGCTGCGAATTGGAAGCTTGCCCACATACGGGAACACGTCGCCCGAAAGGAAGTTTTCGACTTGCCGCAGATAGTAGGGCGTCCATCCTGCCGACTTCTTCGCCATCCATTCGCGGGCCACGGCTTCGAAGGTGTTCGCGTTCGCGGCGTTGTTCGCCAGCCGTTCGGCCTGCCGATTGTGCGAAGGGTGAATGCCTTGTTCGACCAAGCCCCGCGCCTTGCGGTGCAGTTCGCGTGCGTCTGAAAGTCCGATGTTCGGATAGTCGCCGATGGCAAATACGTTTTCTTTGCCTGCGATGCGGTAGCGATAGCGCCAAAGCTTCGCGCCGGTCGGTCGAACCTCAAGGTACAGCCCGCCGCCGTCTGCAAGCTTCTGCGGCTTGTCTGCGGGCTTCGTGGTGCGGATTTTCGCGTCTGTTAGGGGCATGGCTGCGGGTATCAGGGAATCGATACCCGCTACGATACCCGCAATTTTGCCGGATTACAATGGACAATGCTGGTTATTGATGGCCTTCAAACCCGCGCCGATACTGGCATTTGTCTTGGGTATCGGACTTGCTTGGACTTCGCTGGATGCTAATGATGATTATCGATCATCAGCAGCATGCTGCGGCTATCCTTAAAATTCCGTACGGCGCACGCTCCGGGCAGCGGATGGGGGATGTCCATCGAAACCGGGGGCGCTGGGCGGAAGGCGCGAAAACCGCCATTGTCGCCCATATCGGGCACGCTATAAACCCTTGGAGGGCACGTCGCCGCGAGCCGCCGTCCACCCTGCCGCCCGCAAACGGAGGATTCCCGGAAGCAGTAATTTCATAAATTGTTTTCGCTGCCCCCGGGTGCTAAATTAAACATGTATTTCAAATGCAACTTCATGGAGCGTGCGATGCCGCAGCATTCTGTCGTAATCACTACAGAAGACGTTCGCGCCGCACTGCGCGGGGTCGACGACCCGGAAGTCGGCATGAACATCGTCGACCTCGGGCTGGTGTATGGCGTGGAGGTCACGCCGACCCGGCTGCACGTCGACCTCACCATGACCTCCCCGGCCTGCCCGATGGGGGAGATGATCCTCGAGGATGC
This sequence comes from Thiobacillus sp. 65-1402, assembly GCF_001897685.1. Classification (GTDB taxonomy): domain Bacteria; phylum Pseudomonadota; class Gammaproteobacteria; order Burkholderiales; family Thiobacillaceae; genus Thiobacillus. The sequence goes on along the minus strand of NZ_MKUG01000204.1, from coordinate 6,832 downwards.
CCAGCACGCGCTGGAGGCGTTGGCGCCGGCCGGCGTCGAAATCGAGCTCGCCCTGGTATGGGACCCGCCCTGGAGCCCGGACCGGATGAGCGCGCACGCGCGCGACCATTTCGGCTGGAGTTGACCCCACTCGCAACCGCAGGAGAACGCCCATGACGACCACCCCGCAAACCACTGTCGATGTCCGCACCATCGCGCCACGCGACCGCCACTCCCTGATTTTCGGCACCTTCTCCAGGCTGCTTCCCGGCGAGGCATTGCTGCTGCTCAACGACCACGACCTCAAGCCGCTCTACGACCAGTTCCTGGCGCAATACGGTGGCGAGTTCAGGTGGGAATATCTGGAAAGCGGCCCGGACGTGTGGCGGGTGCGCATCGACCGCATCGCGTCCTGCTGCGCCTGAGGCGGGAAGGCCATGCGTACCGGCGACCTCGGCGTCCCGTTCCGCCTGCCGCTCCTGATGCTGGGCTTCGCCGCGCTGGCGTCGGGGGTGCTGGCCGGCCTCGCCCGGCTCGGCTGGAACATGCCGCTGTCCATGGCCGAACTGGCACCGCTGCACGGCCCGCTGATGGTGTCCGGGTTCCTCGGCACCGTCATCGGGCTGGAGCGCGCCGTCGCCATGGGGCACCGCTGGGCGTATGCCGGCCCGCTGCTGACCGGCCTCGGCAGCCTGGCCATTCTGGCCGGCTCCCCCCCTGCCATCGGCGCTGCGGCGATCACGCTCGGCAGTGCCGTGCTCTTCGCCGGCACGGCGCTACTCATGCTGCGCCAGCGTGCACTCTTCATGGCGACCATGACGCTCGGCGCCCTCAGCTGGCTGGTCGGCAATCTGCTGTGGCTCGCCGGCACCCCGCTGCAGGGCGTGGTGGCGCTGTGGGTCAATTTCCTGGTGCTGACCATCGCGGGCGAACGCCTCGAACTGTCCCGCTTCCTGCCTCCCTCCCCTACGGCCAAACGGACGTTTGCAGGAATCCTGGTGGTGCTCCTGGCGGGCGGATTCCTCACCGGACACCCTGCGGGCGTCACGCTGTATGCCGCAGGATTGCTCGCGCTGGCACTGTGGCTGCTGCGCCAGGACATCGCGCGGCGGACGGTCAAGACGCAGGGGCTGACCCGCTTCATCGCGGTATGCCTGCTCTCCGGCTACGCCTGGCTCGCCGTCGGCAGCGTCACGCTGCTCGTCGCCGGCAGCCTCGCCGGCCTCGCCTACGACGCCGTGCTGCATGCCATCCTGATCGGCTTCGTGTTCTCGATGGTGTTCGGCCACGCGCCGGTGATCTTTCCTGCCGTCGTGCGGGTGAAGATGCCATACCACTGGACCTTCTACCTGCCCCTGCTGGTGCTGCACGCCTCGTTGCTGCTGCGCCTCGCCGGCGACGGCCTCGCCCAGCCCGATCTGCGCAGCCTCGGTGGGCTGCTGAATGCCGCCGCGCTGGTACTGTTCATTCTGGGCACGATCGCCAGCGTCATTCGCGGCGCACGCGCGGGGCGGGCCGGCGAACGGCCGCGACACGAACGCGCGACATCCGCTCCAGCCCCCCAGGCACCGCGTTCCGGCGCAGCACGCCGCCGGCCCTGACCCGCACGCCGCATGAAGCGCAGCCCGTTCCTGCAACCCCTCTCGCGCGAACACCACGCCGCTCTGACGCTGGCCAGATTCTGCGAGCGGGCCGCACGGTCGGGCGACGCGGCGCAGGTCGACACAGCCTGCGAGCGGGCCGTCCACGCATTCCGGCTGGAACTGGACCCACACTTCCACACCGAGGAACACGCGCTGCTGCCGCTGCTGCGCAGCGCCGACACCCAGCTGCTCGTGCAGCGCACGCTCGAAGACCATCGCCTGCTGCGCGGGCTGCTCGACGGCCTGCAGCGTAACGATGCCGGGGCCCTGGCGCGCTTCGGCGAACGTCTCGCCGCCCATGTGCGGTTCGAGGAACGCGCGCTCTTCCCGGCGATCGAAAGCCTGCTTTAGGGCGTCGCCCGGGGCGCGAAAAAAAGCGCCCGCAGGCGCTTTAAAGGAGGAGTCCGGGGAGAGTCATTTGAGCTTCTTGATGCCCATCAGACCGAGCACGTATTTCTCGTACAGCGGTTCGGTCGAGCCTTTCTTCATTTTGCGCATGAAGTATTTTTCGAACGCGACCTTGGCCAGGTGCACCCATTTGCCTTCCTTGAACCAGTTGACGTTGCGCGGCGGAATCTGCGGAAGCGCCACGAAGGCAGCGCCGGTATCGCCGAAATCAGCCAGGCAGATGGCATTCCAGGTGGCTTTCTCGGTGGGTTCGCGGCCATCCAGCACGGCGCGGATGTTGCGCGCCGTCGCGGTGACCATGGATTCGATCATGTAGCCGGTTTTCGGCGTTCCGGTCGGCACCGGCGTGGCCTCGACCGGCGGGATGGCGACGCAGACGCCCACCGAATAGACATTCTGGAATTTGGCATTGCGCTGGAAGGCGTCGATGGTGATGAAACCGCGCGGATTGGTCAGCCCCTCGATGCCGAATACGGCGTCGATGCCCTTGAATGCGGGCAGCATCATCGAGTAGGCGAACGGCAATTCGTGTTCCTTGACGACCTCGCCTTTCTCGTTGTGTTCGGCGACGAACATCTTGCCGGCTTCGACCTTGCTGACCTTGGCGTTGCAGATCCACTTGATGTGGCGGTCGCGCATCACGGATTCCAGCATGCCCTTGGAGTCGCCGACGCCGCCCAGGCCCAGATGGCCGATGTAGGGCTCGGCGGTGACGTAGGTCATCGGCACGCGGTCGCGGATTTTGCGTCGCCTGAGGTCGGTGTCCATGATCATGGCGAATTCATACGCCGGCCCATAGCAGGACGCCCCCTGCACGGCGCCGACCACGATCGGCCCCGGCTCCTGCACGAAGCGTTCCCAGGCCTGGCCTGCGGCGACGGCGTGTTCGACCTGGCACACCGACTGGGTATGCCCTTCCGGGCCCAATCCCGGGACTTCGTCGAACGCCAGCTTGGGTCCGGTCGCGATGACAAGGAAGTCGTAGTCCACCGCCCGGCCATCGGCGAGTTCGACCTGGTTGCGTTCGGGGTGCACGCGCGCGGCGCCGACCGGAATGAAATCGATGCCTTTTTTGTTGAGGTAGGGCGCGGCCGGCAGGGTGATGTCGTCGCGTTTGCGCCAGTTGACCCCTACCCAGGGGTTGGACGGCGTGAACTGGAAATACGGCAGGTTGGAAATCACGGTGACCTTGTCTTCGGCCCGCGCCTGTTCACGCATTTCGTAGGCCATCGTCATGCCGCCCACGCCCGCACCCAGAATTACGATATGTGCCATTGCTGTCTCCTGTCGAGGTATCCCATTTAGCTTAGCAACTGGATAAGCAAGCACCACGCCAGCATTCGATGCGCCTGGATTCGGGCGCTGGCGAGGTCCGCGCGGTTTGACATGACCATATTGTCATGCCACGCTCCGCGGAAGTCATGACCCGGTTGCAGCCATGCCCCATATCGAACTGCAGGATCTCATCGACGCGAACGACCAGCCCTTTGTGGTGATCGATCGCGAATACCGCATCGTGGCGGCGAATCAGCGCTATGGCGAAGCCTACGGCGTGACGCCCGGCGCCATCGTCGGCCGGCACTGCTACGCCGTGTCGCACCACGCATCGCGCCCCTGCCACGAAAACGGCGAACAGTGTCCGCACCAGGCCTTGTTCGACCACGGCGAAGCGGTCGAGGTGCTGCACACCCATTTCCATGCCGGCGACCAACCCGAGCGCACCCGCATACGCGGGCATGCCCTGCGCGGCGTGAATGGCGAGCGCTATCTGGGCGAACAGCTCTTTCCGCTGGAAGCCAGCGTCGGCACCGACTGCGATGCCATGCAGATGGTGGGACAATCCCCGGCGTTCCTGGCCTGCGTGGACAATCTCGCACGGGTGGCCGACAGCGAGGCCTCGATCCTGCTGTATGGCGAGAGCGGGGTAGGCAAGGATCTCGCCGCGCGCTTCATTCATGCCCGTTCGACGCGAGCCGGCGGCCCCTTCATCGTGATCAACTGCGCCGCCGTGCCGGAAACCCTGTTCGAAAGCGAACTGTTCGGCCATGAGCGCGGCGCCTTCTCGGGCAGCAGCGGCCTGAAGAAAGGGCTGTTCGAACTGGCGGACGGCGGCACGCTGTTCCTGGATGAAGTGGCCGAGATTCCGCTGGGCTTGCAGGCCAAGCTGCTACGGGTGCTGGAAACCGGCGAATTCCGCCGCGTCGGCGGCACCCATACGCTGAACGCCGACGTGCGGCTGGTATCGGCCACCAATCGCCGGCTGCTGGACGAGGTGGACGAGAAACGGTTCCGGCTCGATCTGTATTACCGGCTGGCAGGCATCGACGTGACCCTGCCCGCGCTGCGCGAGCGGCGCGAAGACCTCCCTGCGCTGGCGGCGTTCCTGCTCCAGCGCCTGGCCGGCAGCCGCCGTGCCTGCCGGCTGGATGCGGCCGCGCTGGCCACGCTGCAGGCATACGAATTCCCCGGCAATGTGCGCGAACTGCGCAACCTGCTGCAGCGCGCGGTGCTGACCTGCCAGGACGGCGTGATCCGCGCCGCCGACCTGCATCTGCCTGTGGCGGCACTGCCGCAGCAGCCGGGTGCGGGCACGCAGCCGCTGGCCGAGATCGAGCGCAGCCACATCCGCGCCCTGCTCGACGCGCACGCCGGCCATCGCAGCCGGGTCGCCGCCGCGCTCGGCATCACCGAACGCACGCTGTACCGCAAGCTGAAACGCTATGGCCTGAGCTAGCGGTCGGCTTCCGCAACGGCGTGACTGGATAGCAGATGGATTGTTTCGCTGGGCAAGGCGCGAGAAGGCGACACGGCCCGGACCACGGCGACGACGGGCGGCGCCGCCGCGCGGGATAAGACGCCGTCTGATGCCGCGTTATCGCGGCGCAGCCCCCGGGATCCCGCTCACTCGACCCGGGTCGCGAAGCGCGCCTGGGCCAGCTCGGCCGCACGGACGACGGCGCGTGCCTTGTTGAGCGTTTCCATCCATTCGTTGTCGGGCACCGAATCGGCGACGATGCCGGCGCCCGCCTGCGCGTACAGCATGCCGTCCTTCACCACCGCGGTGCGGATGGCGATCGCCAGGTCCATGTCGCCATTGAACCCCAGATAGCCGACCGCGCCGGCGTAGATGCCGCGCTTGCTGGGTTCCAGTTCGTCGATGATTTCCATCGCCCGCACCTTGGGGGCGCCCGACACGGTGCCGGCCGGGAAGCTGGCGCGCAGCACGTCGAGCGCGGCGAGGCCCGGCCGCAGCCTGCCCTCGACGTTGGAGACGATGTGCATGACGTGCGAGTAGCGCTCGATCTGCATGTTCTCGGTGACGCGGACCGAGCCGGTAACGGCGACGCGCCCGGTGTCGTTGCGCCCCAGGTCGAGCAACTGCAGGTGCTCGGCGCATTCCTTGGGATCGGCCAGCAGCTCCTCGGCGAGGCGCTGGTCGTCCTCGCGCGTGAGCCCGCGCGGACGGGTGCCGGCGATGGGACGCAGGGTGACGAGGTCGCCTTCGAGCCGCACCAGGATTTCCGGCGACGAACCGACGATGTGGAAGCCGCCGAGATCGTAGAAGAACATGTAGGGCGACGGGTTCAGGCTGCGCAGCGCGCGGTACAGCGACAGCGGCGAGGCGGCGAACGGCCGTGCCATGCGCTGGGAGAGCACCACCTGCATGATGTCGCCGGCGGCGATGTAGTCCTTGGCTTTCTGCACCGCCGCCTTGAATTCGGCCTCGCCGAATTCGGAACTCGGTTCGGCCACATCGGCAAGCGGTTCGGCCGGCAGCGTCACCGGCGCACGCAGCTTCTCGGCCAGTTCGGCAAGACGCAGATGGCCCTGCGCATAGGCATCCTGCTGCATCGGGTCGGCATGGGCGATGAGGTAGAGCTTGCCGGCGAGGTTGTCGAATACCGCCAGCTCCTCGGTCAGCATCAAGAGGATGTCCGGCGTATGCAGCACGTCGTCCTTGCGCCTGTCGGCCAGCCGCTTCTCGATGTAGCGGATGGTGTCGTAGCCGAAGTAGCCGGCCAGCCCGCCGGTGAAGCGCGGCAGCCCGGCCAGCGGCGCGGCCTTGAAGCGCGCCTGGAAATCGGCGACGAAAGCCAGCGGGTCGGACAGCGTATGCTCCTCGACCACCCTGCCGTCGGTTTCCACCGTCAGCAGGTGGGCGCGAACCCGGAGGATGGTGCGCGCCGGCAGGCCGATGAAGGAGTAGCGTCCGAAACGCTCGCCGCCCACCACCGATTCGAGCAGGTAGGCATAGGGCGCATTGGCCAGCTTGAGATACACCGACAGCGGCGTTTCCAGATCGCCGGGCATCTCGCGCACCAGCGGAATGCGGTTGAAGCCCTGGCGGGCGAGTTCGAAGAATTCTTGTTCAGTCATGATTAGGGGCTAGGGGTTAGGAATTAGGGACCGGGGAAGGAAAGCGACGCGCAGCGTCACCATCGCGCCCACTGGGCGCGTCCCCTAGTCCCTAGATCCCAGTCCCTAGTCCCTAGGCTCACGCCTTAACCACCATCTTCGCCGCCTCGGCGAGACTCGGCACCACCGCGTCGAGGTCGAGCTCGGCGACCGGGCGGCCGCGGTTGTAGCCGTAGGGCACGCAGAACACCGGGCTGCCGGCGGCGCGCGCGGCCTGGGTGTCGTTGAGCGAATCGCCGATCAAGAGCAGCTCGGCCGGCTGCACCTTGAACACCTCGCAGGCGTGCAAGAGCGGCAGCGGGTCGGGCTTGCGCTTCGGCAGCGTGTCGCCGGACAGGATCAGCTCGAAATAATCGAACAGGCCGGTGTCCTTCAAGAGCGGATGG
>NZ_MKUG01000203.1:5316-44731 GCF_001897685.1 Thiobacillus sp. 65-1402 | reverse complement strand
CGTGCTTGCGCAGGCGCTGCTTGAGCAGCCACGACAGGCTGCGGATGACCTGGTCGCCGACCGGATGGCCGTAGGTGTCGTTGACCTGCTTGAAATGGTCGATGTCCATCATCACCACCGACAGGAAGCCGCCTTCGTGCGCCACCCCCGACAGCAGCATGTCGAGCATGTGCTTGCCGCTGGAGTGGTTGAGCAGGCCGGTCAGGCTGTCGTGGTACATGGTGCGGCGCAGCGCGCGGTAACGCTCGATCTTGCTCTTGACGATGGCGTTGAGAAACACCGGGTTGAACGGCTTGGTGAGGAAATGGTCGCCGCCCAGCCGCATCGCGTCGACCTGCAGCGCGACGTTGGTCTCGCCGGACAGGTAGACGATGGGCGTGCTGAGGAATTCGTCGTGCTGGCGAATGATGCGTGCGACTTCGACGCCGGTGCAGTTCGGCATGTACATGTCCATCAGGATCAGATCCGGATTGAACTGCTTGAGCATGTTCAGCGTCTGGCGCGGATCGTTGACGATCTCGGAGACGATCTGGTTTTCCGCCAGCGTGCGCCGGATCAGGTGGCTGGCTGTCCTGGAGTCCTCCACGATCAGGACGCGGTACGCTTCCTGTTCCTGCCGCTCGTTCAGTTCCATGATGTGCTCGACGATGGCGTGCGCGGGCGTGCCTGCCATCAGGCAGCTATCGCAGCCGCTCCGCAGGGCCTGTTGCAGCTGCTCGAAATCGGAACGCACCCCGAGGCAGATCAGCCGGCCCATCGCAAACCGTTGCCGCAGCGCCTGGATCCGGTCGTGCCACTCGGCTTCGGGCAGGCTGCCCAGATCGAGCAGCAGCAGGGGGGCGCCGCCAGTCTGGTCCGGCAAGGGCTGTTGCCAGCCGATGAACTCCGCGGCCATGCCGAAATAGCCGAGCTGCGCCTGCAGCGCCTGCCACTCCGCCGGATCCTGCCCGATCAGCCAGGTCTGGCCCATCCGCATGGTCTCGGCGGCGGCATGCTGCGGGTCATGGAGCCGTCCGTCCGGGCCGGCACTGGCCGTGGCATGGGTCTGCGTCATGCGGCCCAGCGCGAGGATGCGTTCGTTGAGGTCGTCCAGCGCGGCGTGCGGCAGCGGATGCGCCACGTCCGCATGGAACAGCGCCAGCGCCACCTGTTCCAGCTGATGGCTGGCGTGGTGCAGGGCCGTGATGCCCTTGTCGATCAGGAACTCGGTGAAGCTGTTGATCGATACCGCCAGCTCGACGAAGCTCTCGAAGCTCGGTGCCACCCGGTAGCGCTGCCATGTGCTCGACAAGGCCAGGTTTTTTTGCAGGAGTTCTTCCGGGGAGCAGAGCATGCGGGTCGATAAGGTTTAGTCAATTTCCTTATTAACGTCCATTATTCCGCTTTATGAAGCGGTTTGCGCAACGGGCGGTGCAGCCCGGGCGCGGCAAATCCATGCGCTTGCCCGGGCACGCGGGTTGCCTATTCCCCGGCGCCTTCCTGCTCCAGGCGCAAATACTGGTTGTAGGCATTGGTGCGGTTGGCTTCGTTGAAAGCCGGCATGGAACGGTATTTCGACCAGTCGGTTTGCTCGTAGGCTTCATCGAAGGGAACGAGATCGCGTGCAGCCTGGCCCATGCGGGCGCGCAAAAACTGCAGATAGTCGCGGGTAAAGACGAGGTCGGTGCGCGGGACGCGCGAGGGCGCGCCGTGGCCGGGTATCAGGACGCGGGGCTTCAGGGCGATGAGTTTGTCCAGCGCGGCGATCCAGGCGCGGCTGTCGGCGTCGCCGACAAACGGCACGCGGCCGCGAAACACCAGGTCGCCGGCGTACAGCACGCGGTCTTCCCGGACCAGCATCGCCATGTCCTCGCTGGAGTGGGCCGGGCCGACGTGGCGCAGGGCGAAGTGCAGCCCGCCCATCTCGAAATCGGTGTCGCCTTCCAGGAAACGGTCGGCCTCCAGCAGCCGGGTATGCTCGTCCACCCACGGGAACAGCACTTCCTTGCGCTGGGCGAGGCGCGCGGCGGCGCCCTCGCTGCGGGTGGCACCTTCGGCGGCGCGGTGCGCCCAGATTTCGGCGCCCAGCGCCTTGAATACCTGCAGGCCGTAGAAATGGTCGGCGTGGTAGTGGCTGACGATCACCCGCCTGATCGGCTGCTTGGTGACCTTGCGGATCAGGCCGACGAGTTTCTCGGCCAGCGGCGGCGATGCCAGCGCGTCGAACACGACCACGCCGTCGCGCGTGACGACGAATCCGGCGTTTGACATGAAGCCCTGGTTTTCGCTGGACGCCGCGCCGGGCAGGCCCTGCACGAAGTAGCTGTGAGCGCCCAGACGCACCGCTTTCATCGGCACGGTCGCCTCCGTTATGTCGGCGGGCTGCGCCGCGTGAGCGGCAGGCAGCAGGATCAGCGACAGCAGGGCGAACAGGCGAAGGATCATGGCAGGCTCCCGACAGTGAGCTGCATTATAGACATTCCGTTCCACCGGACCGGCCCGGAAGCCGCGTCAGCAGCGCTGTTTCAGCACCCAGGCTTCGAAGATTGCCGCCGGCTGCGGCTTGCTGAACAGGTAGCCCTGGTAGGTATGGCAGTGGTGCTCGGCCAGGAAGGCGTATTGCGCATCGGTTTCCACGCCCTCGGCCACCACGGCCAGATTCAGGCTCTGCCCCAGGGCGATGATGCTGCGCGTGATGGAGGCATCGTTGGGGTCGGTCAGCACGTCGCGCACAAACGACTGGTCGATCTTGATCTCGTCCAGCGGCAGCCGCTTCAGGTAGGCAAGCGAGGAATAGCCGGTACCGAAGTCGTCGAGCGCGAAGCCGATGCCGCGCGCCTTCAGCGCACTCATCTTGACGATGGTTTCGTCCATGTTGTCCACCAGCAGGCTTTCGGTCAGCTCGAGTTTGAGCCGGCGCGGGTCGGCGCCGCTGCGGTCGAGCACCTGCAGTACCTGGGCGACGAAATCCGGCTGGCGGAACTGCCGCGCGCTGACATTCACCGCTACGCCGAGGTCCGCCATGTAGGGCAGGGCCGCCCAGGCCGTCAGCTGCGCGCAGGCGGTTTCCAGCACCCAGAGCCCGAGCGGCAGGATCAGGCCGGTTTCCTCGGCCAGGGGAATGAAGGATACGGGGGGCATCCAGCCGCGCGCGGGATGCTGCCAGCGCAACAGGGCTTCGGCGCCGCAGATGCGCCCCAGGCTGTCGACCTGCGCCTGATAATGCAGTTCGAACGCCTGTCGTTGCAGGGCGTCGCGCAAATCGGCTTCCAGCTCGGCCCGGGCCGCGACCAGCGCCTGCATGGCCGGGTCAAAAAAACGCAGGGTATTGCGGCCGTGGGCCTTGGCCTGGTACATGGCGAGATCGGCGCGCTGCAGCAGTTCGTCGAGAGAGGCCGGCTGGTCGTTCAGGAGCGAGATGCCGATGCTTGACGTGCAGTGGTGCGCGTAACCGGCCAGCTGGAAGGGGGACTTGAAGCCGGCCAGGATGTTTTCGCCGACCTGGGTGGCAAGCGCCATCGCCTGGTGCGGTGTGGCGGCCAGGTTTTCCAGCACGATCACGAACTCGTCGCCGCCCAGGCGCGCCAGGGTGTCGCCCTGGCGCAGGCAGTGCTGCAGGCGCTGGGCGACCTGCTGCAGCAGCAGATCGCCGATGGCGTGGCCCAGCGTATCGTTCAGGGTCTTGAAGTTGTCGACGTCGATGAACAGCAGCGCCCCCACCGTCTTGCGGCCCGCTTCGACCGCCAGCGCATGCTGCAGTCGGTCGCGTAGCAGTTGGCGGTTGGGCAGGCCGGTCAGGTGGTCGTAGAACGCCAGGTGCTGGATTTTGTGCTCGGCGGCCTTGCGTTCGGTGATGTTGGTGTTGATTGCCAGGATGGCGTCGGGCAGCTGATTCTCGTCGCGCAGCAGGGTCCAATGCGCCTCGACGATGAGCGCGTCACCGCCCTTTTTCCGCTGGGCGATTTCGCCGCTCCATTCGCCCTGCTCCGCTACCTTGCGGGTGTTTTCGCGAAAAACCGCCGGGTCGTCGTACAACAGGGGTTCGATCGAGCGGCCGATGACTTCGTCGCGCGTCCAGCCATACAAGCGTTCGGCGCCCTTGTTCCAGTAGCGGACAAGGCCGTCGAGGCTGCGCACCATGATGGCATCCTGTGCCTTGTCCAGCAGCGAGGCCTGCTGGCGGATATGCGCATCGGCGCTCTGGCGTTCGAGCTCCGAGGCCACCCGGGTGGCGAAGATCTGCAGCGTCGAGGCGATGAAGGCCGTGTCCTGCAGGGGATGGCTGTACAGCACGAACAGCTGCCCGATCGGCTGGCCGGCCGAATCGTCGAGGCGATGCCCGACATAGGCCTGCGCATCCAGCAGGCCGATCGAGGGTGCGTCGGGATAGTGCTCATCCAGCCTGCAGGGAATGACGTGATTGACGGTATCCGTCAGCGCTTCGCAGGGCGTGCCGGCCAGCTTGTATTCGAAGTTGGGAATCAGCCGGCCAGCGACGACCGCCACCTTGGTGCATGCCGAATGCAGCGTGCCGGGCTGGAAACAGGCGATGAATCCGGCGGTGGCCCCCAGCGCATCGGCCATGTTGATCACCAGCTCCTCGAAAAATGCCGTGCCGGTGCTGGCGGAGACGCCGGCGGCAATCTTGATCACGGTGGCCTGAATCCGGTCCTGCTCGCGGCGGCTGCGCAGCATGGCGATGCCGAAAGCGAGGTCGTCGGTCAATTCCTGCAGCAGGCGCATTTCGTCGGCGCCGATGCGGGCCACTTCGGGCGCGAACAGGGCGAAAACTCCATAGGTGCGCTGCGCATCGTGCAGCGGCAGCACCACCAGGCTGCGATAGCCGTGGCGCAATGCGGCATCGAGCCACGGCTGGAAGCCGGGGTCGCGCGTCAGATCCTCGATGATCACGACCTCCCCGCTGCGCAAGGCCCGCCCCACCGGGCCGCGCCCGGTCGCCTTGTCTGCGGACCAGCTGAGCTGGATGCCGTGCAGATAGCGTTCGCCATCGCCGGCATGGGCCATGGGGCGCACCGATTGCGCGGCATCCGCTTGCGCAAAGCCCACCCAGGCCATGCGATAGCCGCCCACGTCGACGGCGATGCGGCAGATCTCGTGCAGCAGTTCGCTTTCATCGGTGGCGCGAATCAGGGCTTCATTGCAGGCGCTGCGTACGTGCAGCGCGCGGTTGAGGCGGGCGAGTTCCAGTTCGGCTTCCTTGCGGGTGGTGAGATTGGCCATCCCGCCGATCATGCGGATCGCCCGTCCGCTGTGATCGCGAATCACCGAGCCGCGATCCAGCACATAGGCATAGCGGCCGTCCCGATGCTGGAAGCGGTATTCGGCAGACCAGCTTGCCTCGCCCGAATCGATCGCCCGATGGATGTCCTGCACCACGCGCTCATGGTCATCCGGATGGATGCGGCGCGCCCAGGCGAGGCTGTCCGCCGGCAGGTCGGCGGGCGCGTAGCCAAACACGCTTTGCATGCCTTCGTTCCACCAGATGCGATCGGAAACCAGATCCCAATCCCAGATGGTGTCGGTGGTGGTGCGGGCGACGCTCTTGAAGCGCTGCTCGCTTTTATGCAGCGCCTGCTGGGCCTGCTTGCGCTCGGTGATGTCGCGCCCCGCCGCCACCCAGTGGGTGTAGCGGCCGGCGGCGTCGGCAACCGGGGCGATGTCGAACTCGATCCAGATGGCTTCGCCGCTTTTGGCGTAGTTGACGAGTTCGCTGCGCAGCGGCAGCCATTTCCCCAGCGCCTGGCGGATGCGCTCCAGTTCGGCGGGGTCGGTCAGCGGACCCTGCAGGAAACGCGGCGATTTCCCCAGCACGTCCTCGCGCCGATAACCGGTGAGGCGTTCAAACGCCTCGTTGACGAACGCGATGCGCAGGCCCGGATCGTCGATGGGGCCGGCCTCGGCAATCAGAACGACATCGTTCAGGTGCGCAATGCCGGCTTCCAGCAGCTCGGACTGCCGCCGGGCTTGATTGCGTTCGCCGGGTCCGCCGGCGCTCTGCCCGGCGATCTTCAGCAGGATTTCACGGAAATCCGCGAGCATCGCGGCGCGCTCCTGCGCGCCGGCGTCAAGCGCGAGCACCATCTCGGCGGAGCGGCCCTGAAACGTCAACGGCTGCGAGATGAGATGCAGCGGCGGTGTCTGTCCGGCCTGCTGCCGGGTGGCGGCAGGCCGGGCCGGTTCAGGCCGTGCGCGGGAAGCTTCGGCCGGGCCGATGTCGCGGGTTGTCAGGTCCAGAAAATCGGCGCGGGAATAGCCGTAATACGCCGTCGCTGCATCGTTCACCGCCAGAAACTGCAGGGTTTCCAGGTCGTAAATCCACATCGGCTGTGGATGGAGGTCAAAGGCTTCGGGCGTGTGCATAAGGAGCGGTCGGCGGATTTCCCTGGGCGCGCAGCGAGCGTCCGGCATTCATGCCTGGAGACGGCCGGGCGGCGCCGCGCCCCGGGGTGAACGCAGGCCTGAACGCGAATCGATGATGTAAATATCGGCTTTACGGCCACGCTTCCCGCAAACTTGAACTACCCGGCCCGTCGCGGCGCCGAAGCGCCAGCGCGGCTGTGGTATCTTCGTCCGCTGGAAGAAGGGGGTCATGCGTGTTCAAGAAACAGTGGCCGGCGTTTGTGCTGGCGTTCATATTGCCGCTGCTGGCGGTGTTCTGGTGGTGGGGCGGGTTCAATGCCGTCAGCGTGACGGAAACCGACGCCGGGCCTTATCGCTACGCGTATCTGGATTACGAAGGCCCGATCAGCGACATGCGCAAATCGCAGCGCACGGCGCTGGACAAATTCACCGCTGCCAAGGTGGCGGCGGGCGACACCATCAGCGTGATCCTCACCGATCCGCGTGCCGCCAACGGCAAGGTGCGCGCGCAACTGGGCTATACCCTGGCCGATGCCGCCCCGATCCCCGACGGGCTTAAGGAAGGCCGCATCGAACGCCGCCCGGTCTATGCGGCCCAGGTGCAGGCGGCGGTCCTGCTGGCGCCGTCCAAGGCCTACCAGGCGCTGTCCGACACGCTGGCGCCGCGTGGACAGGCCATCGCCATGCCGACGGTCGAACTGTATCGCCCGGCGGGGCAGGCAAACCGGATCGGCACCTTTACCCTGGAGATGAATCGCTGATGGTTTTCTTCTCCGTCCTCGCCGCCGTCATTCTCGAACACCTGCGTCCGCTGCGGCAGCCGTTGCCGCACTATCGGCACTATTCCCGCTTCACCCAGTGGCTGGAGCGCCGCTTCAATGCAGGCGAGTACAGCCACGGCGCCATCGCCTGGACGCTGGCGGTGCTGCCGCCGCTGGTCGCGGTGTGGCTGATTTTCATCGCGCTCGACAGCATCAGCCCGTTCCTCGGCTGGGTATGGAATGTGGCCGTGCTGTATCTGACCCTCGGGTTCAAGTATTACAGCGACGACGCCGAGCAGATTGCGCGCCTGCTGCGCGCGGGCGATCTCGATGGCGCGCGCGCGCGCCTCGACGCCTGGCGCGGCGGCGATGCCAGCCATTTCAGCGCCGACGAAGTGGCACGGGTCACCATCGAGCAGGTCACGGCGGCGAGCCACCGCCAGATGTTCGGCGTGCTGCTCTGGTTCGTGCTGCTGGTGCCGCTGGGCCCGGCCGGCGCGGTGCTGTTCCGTGCCGCCTCGATTCTGGCGCGGCGCTGGACCGCGGCGCAGGGACGCTTCGGCGCGTATGCGCAGCGCGCCTTTCATGTCCTCAACTGGTTGCCTGCGCGACTGACCGCGCTGACCTACGCCATCGCCGGCAATTTCGAGGACGCCACCTATTGCTGGCGCACCCAGGCGGCCGCCTGGCCGGAGCCGGAAGAGGGCGTGGTGCTCGCTGCCGGCGCCGGCGCCATGGGGGTGCGGCTGGGGCAGAGCCTCAGCGTGGGGGGCGACACCGTCTGGCGGCCCGAACTCGGCACCGGCCAGGCGGCCGATGCCGACTACATCGACAGCGCGGTCAGCATGATCTGGCGCGGCCTGGTGATCTGGCTGGTGGCGGGGCTGCTGATCGTCATCGCAGGCTGGGTGGCGTAAGGCTCCATGCTCAACGCGTTATGGGTCGGCTTCTTTCTCGCCGCCTTCCTGATTGCGTCATTCAAGCTGGTTTTTCTCGGCGACGCCGACATCTTCGCCGCGCTGGTGAAGGCCCTGTTCGACAGCAGCAAGGCCGCGTTTGAAATCGCGCTCGGCCTCACCGGGGTGATGGCGCTGTGGCTGGGGGTGATGAAGATCGGCGAGCGTGCCGGCATGCTCGAGTTGCTGACGCGCGGCCTGGCGCCGCTGTTCAGGCGGCTGTTTCCCGAGGTGCCGCCCAACCACCCCGCGCTCGGCGCGATGACCATGAACATGGGCGCCAACATGCTGGGACTGGACAATGCGGCGACGCCGCTCGGCATCAAGGCGATGCAGGAACTGCAGAAGCTCAATCCTTCCAGCGACACCGCGAGCGATGCGCAAATCCTGTTCCTGGTGGTCAACACCGCGTCGGTTACCCTGTTGCCGGTCACCATCTTCACCTACCGCGCGCAGCTCGGCGCCGCCGACCCCACCGATGTCTTCGTGCCGCTTTTGATCACCACGTATATCGGCACCCTGATCGGCCTCTTCGTCACCGGCCTGTTCCAGAAACTGCACCTGTGGAACCGCGTCACGCTCGCGTATCTGGGCGGCGCCACCGCGCTAGTCGGCGGCCTGGTCGCATACTTCTCCAGCCTCGACGCCGCGGCGATGACGCGGCAGTCGTCGATACTGAGCAACGTGCTGCTGTTCGGCCTTGTCGCCACCTTCCTGCTGATGGCAGTGCGCCGCCGCGTCAACGCCTACGAGGCCTTCGTCGAGGGCGCCAAGGAGGGCTTTCACACGGCGGTCACCATCATTCCGTACCTTGTCGCGATGCTGGTGGCGATCGCCGTGTTCCGCGCCAGCGGCGCGCTCGACCTGCTGATGGGCGGGATGCGCGGCGCGGTGCTGGCGCTGGGCTTCGACGCGCGCTGGGTCGAGGCGCTGCCCACCGCGCTGATGAAGCCGTTTTCCGGCAGCGGCGCGCGTGCCATGATGATCGACACCATGCAGGTCCACGGCGCGGATTCGTTCGCCGGCCGGCTCGCCTCCATCGTGCAGGGCAGCACCGAGACCACCTTCTACGTGCTGGCGGTGTACTTCGGCGCGGTCGGCGTCCGCCGGGTGCGCCACGCGGTCGCCTGCGGGCTGATCGCCGACGTCGCCGGCATTCTCGCTGCCATCGGCATGGCCTACCTCTTCTTTGGCGCAGTTGCATGAAGACCTACGATACCCTCGCCGCGGTCGATCTCGGCTCCAACTCGTTCCGCCTGGAAGTGGCGCGGGTGGCCGGCGACCAGCTGTATCCGCTCGATTCGCTGAAGGAAACCGTGCGCCTGGCCGGCGGCCTCGGCGAGGACAAGCTGCTCGACGAGGCGACGCAGGCGCGCGCGCTGGCCTGCCTGCAGCGTTTCGGCGAGCGCCTGCGCGGGCTGTCGCCGGGCGCGGTGCGCTGCGTCGGCACTTCGTCCCTGCGCGTCGCCAGGAATGCCGAGCGGTTTCTTCCGCGGGCCGAGGCCGCGCTCGGCCATCCGATCGAGATCGTCGCCGGGCGCGAGGAGGCGCGGCTGATCTATCTCGGCGTCGCGCATTCGCTGCCGGCCTCGCCCGACCGGCGGCTGGTGGTCGATATCGGCGGCGGCTCCACCGAAGTCATCATCGGCCATGGCCTGAAGCCGCACGAGCGCGAAAGCCTGCACATGGGCTGCGTCAATTTCTCGCAGCGTTTCTTTGCCGGCGGCGTCATCGACAAGGCCGCGCTGAAGGCCGCCGAGATGAGCGCGCGCGTCGAGGTCGAGCGCATCGCCCGGGAGTTTTCCAGGGGCAACTGGCAGCAGGCGGTGGGCTCCAGCGGCACCGCGCGCGCGTTGCGCGAAATTATCGAGCAGAGCGGCTGGGCGGCATGCGGCATCACCGCCGACGGCCTCGCCCGGCTGCGCTGCCAATTGATCAAGGCAGGGCATGTCGACGCGCTCGATCTGCCCGGCCTGTCGCGCGACCGCCGCCCGGTGATCGCCGGCGGCTTTGCCATCATGGCGGGGCTGTTCGCCGAACTCGGAATCGAGCGGATGGACGTTGCCGAAACCGCCATGCGCGAAGGCATCCTGTACGACCTGCTGGGCCGCTTCCACAAGCAGGACATGCGCGAGGTGACGGTGGACGAATTCATGCGCCGCTACCACATCGACACCCGGCAGGCCGAACGCGTCAAGCAGGTGGCGCTGAAACTGCTGGCAGCCAGCGGCGGCAGCGATGAAAACGACGCGCGCTTTCTCGACTGGGCCGCGCGGCTGCACGAAATCGGGCTCATGGTGTCGCACGGCGGCTACCATCGCCATTCCGGCTACATCCTGGAAAACGCCGACATGCCCGGCTTCTCGCGCACCGAGCAGGCGCGCCTGGCGCTGCTGGCGCGCGCCCAGCGCGGCGCGCTGGCCAAACTGCCGGAGTTCTCCACCGGCGTGGTGCCGGAAAACGACCGCCTGCTGGTGTGGCTGCTGCGCCAGGCCGTCATCCTGTGCCGCAGCCGCGCCGAACCGCATCTGACCGATGCGACCGTCGAAGCCGGCAGCAAGCGCATCCGTCTGGGCCTGCCCGCAGGCTGGCTGGAACGCCGTCCGCTGACCCAGCGCGCACTGGAGGAAGAGGCGGCGCATTGGCATGCGGTGGGGACGAAATACGCGTTCGGCTAAAAATCCGTTCATCCGCAATCAAGCATCCGGCGTATCGATAGCCCGGCTCAACCGCAGCGTTTGTCCGCTTTCTGTCCTGTCCTGCTCCCATGCGCAGGAGCCGCCTCCATACATGCCACGCAGCGCGCAAGCGGGGCCGATCGGCCACGGGCATGGCTCGCCGGGCCATGAGTAGGGCGGCTGGATTTTTTGTATCCGCTGCCGCTGATCGCCAATCCAAATATAAATATATCGACATATTCGATATATAAGATACAAAAATATCGTTTGTCGAATAGTTCCCGAATACCTACTCTGGCGCCTTCATGGTTGTCAGAAAAAGGGAGCCCATCGATGCAAAAAGAAGACGTCCTGGTCCTTGAACCAGCGGGAAATACCCTGGCCCCGCAGGACTCGCCTGCGATCCTCCGCGAGCTCACGGCCGAAGCCGGCGTTTCGATCAACGGCGATGCCCCTTGGGATATCCAGGTATTCGACGACGATGTCTACCGGCTCGTCCTGACGAAAGGCTCGCTCGGTTTCGGCGAGGCCTATATGGACGGGATGTGGGAATGCGACCGCCTGGACCAGCTGTTCCAGCGCCTGCTGAGCAGCCAAGCCGAAGAAAAAATCGACAACTGGTCGCGGCTGCGCCTGCTGGGCGAAATCCTGCGCCACAGCCTGTTCAATCTCCAATCCAGCCAGCGCGCCTTCCAGGTGGGGGAGCAGCACTACGACATCGGCAACGACGTGTTCGAGGCCATGCTCGATCCCAGCATGAGCTACTCCTGCGGCTATTGGCATAACGCAAGCGGGCTGGCGGACGCGCAACAGAAAAAACTCGACATGATCTGCCGCAAGCTGGAATTGCAGCCCGGCGAACGCCTGCTGGAAATCGGCTGCGGATGGGGCGGGCTGGCGCATTTCGCCGCGCAGCACTACGGCGTCGAGGTGGTCGGCATCACCGTCTCGAAAGAGCAGCAGAAACTGGCCCGCAAGCGCTGCGCCGGCCTGCCGGTGGCGATCGAGTTGATGGACTACCGGGACCTCGCTGAAAAATTCGACAAGGTCGTCTCGGTCGGCATGTTCGAACATGTCGGCCCGAAAAACTACGCGACCTATTTCGATACGGTCCATCGCGCGCTCAAGGATGACGGCCTGTTCCTGCTGCACACCATCGGCAACTCCGTCACCTCGCCCAAGACCGACGCGTGGATCGACAAATACATTTTCCCGAACGGCAAGCTGCCGTCGGCCAAAGAGATTGCGTCGGTCCTGGAACGCCGCTTCCTGATCGAGGATTGGCATAACTTCGGCCCCGACTACGACCGCACCCTGATGGCCTGGTGGGACAACTTCGAGCAGGCCTGGCCCGGCCTACAGGAAAAATACGGCGAACGTTTTTACCGCATGTGGAAATACTACCTGATGAGCTGTGCGGGCTTCTTCCGCTCACGCCAGGGACAACTCTGGCAGCTGGTCCTGAGCAAGACGGAAAGGCAGCTGGTCTACCGCTCGGTGCGCTGAGGCGCAGGGGAAACCACACGCCAGCGCGCTCCGGCCCGGCGCAACCGGAGCCGCGACGCCTCCAGGCGGCGGCGCAATTCAATGCAGATCAAGAAAGGAGGGGGCGCATGAAGCTTCCTACCCATTACCTCCGCCTCGCCGAGGGACAGACGCTCAATCAAGGCACCCCCTGGCTGGTGTACGGCAGTCTGACCAGGGATGAGACGTTCACCGCCATCGACGGGCGCAAGTATCCGGCGAGCATGGCCGTGCCGATCGATCAGCCCAATGACTCCGCCGGGGAGGCGGCCATGCCGGATCCTTCCCGGACATGAGCGGCTGACGCGAAGCCGCGATAATTCGCCCGGATACGCGGTGTGCGTCTGCGGACGCGCCGAATCGGGGCGTCGGGTCACAGGCCCAATTCAAGGTCGGTTGCGCTGTGACGGTACTTGTCCTGCGGCGGCCATGGCCGGCCGCGCCAGTCGGGTTCGAACGCAAAGGACGACTGCCTGCGGCCAGGAAGCAACGCACCGTTGCCCGCCCCCTTGGCGTAGTCGTAGTAAAGCTTGACCACTTCTTCCCGGGTAACCTGCTGCGCAGCCGGATGCGCGACGCAGGCCTCGATCCACTGGCGCACGCGCGCGTATCGATCATCGCCGGGCAACTCGAAGCTTTCGTAATACTCCAGAAGCCAGAAACGCTGGAAGAACGGCGTGAACACGGTTTCCGCCCAGCCGAATTCCTCGAACAGAAACGGGCCGGCAGGCGCATGCTCCAGCAGAAAATCGTCCAGCTGCGCATACTGCTTCAGCATGCCTTCCCGCAGCGCTTCGCGGCGCGCGGGATCCTGGTTCATCAGCCAGCCGTAGCCGAGGGAGAAAAAATCGCCATCCATCCGCGTCAGCATGTCCTCCACCGCGCGCCGGTAGGGATCGCGCTGGGCAACCGGGCGCTCCGGGTAAATGTCCTCAAGGTACTGCAGAATCACCAGGCTTTCCTTGATGATGCGCCCGTCGGCGGTTTCCAGCACCGGCAGCGCCGTCGTGCCGCGGGTTTTTTTCAGCAGCCAGTCGGGCCGCGGGCGGGTGATGTCGATCGTCTTGAAGTCGACTTCGTCCCGGCGGCCTTTCAGCGTCAGCAGGATGTCGAGTCGCTGGCAAAAAGGGCAGACGGGGATGTGATAGACGGTCGGACGGCTCATGGTTGCGGCGTGAGGAGAGGTTGGCTGGGGTTGGCTGGATCGAATGCAATCTTGTGCCCGCATTGCCGGGAATGCGGATGGGCATTCCATCGACGGGCACCGCTGGCGAAACGATTCTACCCGGCGCCCAGAACTTCAGCCAGAAATGGCCGTCGTTCCCCGGCCCTGAAAAGTCCGCGGCCTTGGGGCGCCGGGGAAAAATATTCATTCCTTCCTATACTTTCCTTCAGGTCTGGATATTTTGCGGAGGCGGCATGTCGAGAACATCCGAGTTGGTGAAACTGCCCGGCACTGTGGCCGCCGGCCTCTTCTCCCGAAAGGGTTTCCTGGAAGAGTTCGAAGGGACGTTGAACCAGGCCGAAGCGGCAGAAATGGCGAACCTGTGCGCGGCCATTACGCTGACCATGGAAATGCAGGGCCGCCTGCTGGGCCGCCTGGCCGATCAAGCGGGATGGGATGGTTGCTACGGCTGGGTGACGTGGGGGCCTGAAATGTCCATCGTCGCGATTCACGACAGCCTGTGCGTCGTGCAGGGAGGGCAGGTTTCATTCAATCAGGTGGTCGGGGCCATGACGGCGTCGGCGGGTACTGAACCAATCAAACCGGGCGGGGAAGGAGAGCCAAATGCCGATCTTGGATGAGTTGATGTCCTTGCCAGGGGTGCATGGCGCGATCGAATTTTCCTGCACCGGCGAACTGGGGCAAATGCGCGGCGATCTGGAGCGGGATTTTGCGGAGCTTGTTGCGCAGATGTGCGCCGCCAACATGGCGATCTACCGGATGCAGGCCACGGGGTGGACGAAATTGACGGGTCAGCAGGGGTTCCTGCCCGAACGCGGTTTTGCCTTCATGACGCTGGATCACGTGGTGATGGGCATGAACGGCAATGCGGTTCTGGCGCACGGCAAGGACTTCGATTACGACGCGGCTTACCGGCGCTTCAATGCCGCCGCCTGAACCCGGCGCCCGCAAAAGGAGAATGGCATGTTGTCGGATTTGGAGAGCCTGTCGGTGCTCAAGGGTGTCGTTGCCGCGCTGCGTTTCCATGACGATGGGACGCTCGCAGAGGCGGCCGGCCACCTGGATCAGCTCGACCTGCAACTGGCGGCCGAGCTGTGTTACGCGAATGGCCGCATCATGCACCATGGCAGCGATATGCTCATGACCCTTTCCGGAACCGGAGGCTGGCCGCCGCGGGGCTGGATGATGATGGGCGACGAACTGTCCGTTTGCGCAGTCGCGGAAGTGGCCTGTTTTGTTCGCAATCGCGAGGCGTCTTTCAACGAAGTGTTCCGCGGCCTGGCGGAAGCGTCCGGGACATAAGCCGGCCGGCGCTTAGGCGGCCTGCGTTCGATTGCGGCCCAGCGCCTTGGACTTGTACAGGGCCTGGTCCGCCCTGCTCAACAGGGCATCCACGGAGTCGTCCTCGTCCAGCCATTCCGAAATGCCGATGCTGACCGACCAGGCAATGGGCTGGCTTTGCCTGCCCGCTTCATGGAAGCGGTTCGCAACAAGCAAGGCTTGTTCAAGATCGGTGTCGGGGAGTATGGCCATGAATTCGTCCCCGCCGAAACGCGTGAGCTGGTCCGATCCCCTGAGCGAGGCTTTGGTCTTCTTCGAGAAGTCGACCAGGATCCTGTCGCCTTCGAGATGGCCGTGCGTGTCGTTGATGTCCTTGAAGTTGTCCAGATCAAACAGCATGACCGACAGCTTGCCGCCATGGCGCGTGGCACGGGCGGTTTCCCGCTGGAGTTCTTCAATGGCCGCGTTCTTGTTGAGGCACTGGGTCAAGCCATCGTGGCGGCTGATGAATTCGAGGTCCTGCCGCAGCTTTTCGGAAGCGAGCATGATGCAACCGATCGTTCCGAGCGGAATCGTGATGGCGGGTATCGCGATATAGACAAGCTGCGCGGCCGAGGTGTCGAAAAGGTCGGCAGGCGGATCGAAGCCGAGGGCCAGGGCGCCCAGGCGCATGACTCGCGACCCGATCATGATGGCCAGCGAGAAGACCAGCACATGACGTCCCAAGGTTCCGGGCAATGCCTTCAGGACACGAATCAGCTGGTCGACAATGACGACCAGCGTGAACAAAGCCTGGGTCGCAATGCGCACCCGGATATCGGGCTGAACGTAGGTGAACCAGGCAAACAAGGCGACGTGCGCAGACACGAACAGGATCAGCTGTGCGCGGCCGAATCTCGGCGGCGTCCCCGAAAACTTTCGGGTGCCGAGGTTCATCACCATGAGGGCAATCAAAAGCATCAGGTTGGCCAGCACGATGCTGAACAGATCCGGGATGCGGTCTCGCGCGATGAAGAGCGGAAAGCACAGCGCGATGACGAGCGCGGCCACGCTCCATTCGCGCAGGCCGCGAATGGTTTTGGGATAAGTCCGCGCAATGACCAGCAGAATCCCGCTCATCGCCAGCGCCACGAAAAACGAAATGAATAAGACGATTGACGGCGGGTTCATGTGCGATGCTTGCTTGTGTTTTGTTGTCCGGTTGCGGGGCGCAGTCTAGCGCAACGCGAAATTTTTCCGCCTGTGAATGGCCAGATCGCCGCGGTTTGAGTCGGCGTCTCGCCGGGTTCGGACACGCGCGCAGCCGGCAGGGCAGGCCGTCGACGAGGTTCCGCTTGCGGCAGCGCGGCTGCAATAGGCAAATGGTACGCATGCATGGCGCCCGAGGGTGCGGAGCGCCGGAAGGAAAGCCGGGCCGGTTCGGCCCGTTCATGACCGCGCGATGCGGGACGGCAGCAGGCGCCGCATCCGGCGGCCCACCACCTCGCGAAAGCGCGGGCTGTGCAGGCAGATGCCGCCGGCCAGCCCCACCAGGCTTCCCAGAACCGTATCGAAAAACCTTGCCTGGATCAGGACGGTCGGCGGCGCATGCCCCAGCGTGGCGGCTTCCGCCAGCAGGATCGTCAGCGGGGTGATGAATATGGCGGCAAAGGCATAGTGCCGCACCACCGCCATCTCGACCACGAAGGTCAGCGCCATCATGGTGAAGGCGAGCCCCCATGGGTCCAGCGGCAGCAGAAACAGGCCCCAGGACAGCAGCAGGCCGATGCCGGTGCCCAGGATGCGCTGAAACTGCTTGTTCCATACCGCGCGCAGCGAAGCCCCCTGGATGACCGCCACGCAACTCACCGGCACCCAGTAGGCGTTCTCCAGCTGCAACAGCTGCGCCAGGGCCAGCGAAATGCCGACGAACACGCCGATCACGACCGAGTCGAACACCACGAAATCGAAGCTGGCCGGCGGCAGGGGCGACACCGGCTTGGGGGCCTGCAGGCGCAGGGTCAGCAGGCTGTAGAACAACGCGATCAGGCAGGCCAGCAGGGAACCCATGCTGAGCAGACCCACCGCCTGCGGTACCTGCGATGCCTCCAGCGGCGAATACGCCCCGATGGCCGCCGCCATGATGAAGAAGAAGCTGCCCGGCATGCCGAGGGCGTAGAACCGGCACACCATCGTGACCAGTATGCTGGTGAAGACGAGCATCGGCATCATCAGCAGCGGGGAAAACTGGCTGAGCACCCCCAGCGTGTAGCACGCCGCCATGGCGAACGCGCACACCATGATCGTCAGCATGCGGTGATACAGCGGCGTTTGCGGCAGATACAGAAACGCCAGCCCGCCGAGCGACGAGATCAAACCGTAGTCCAGGCGCCCGAAATAGGCGCCGATCAGCAACGGCAGGCCCGCCGCCAGCGCTGCGGCGAACGGCATCTGCCACAGCCGGTCGCTGGGATTGACAGTCGTCAGCTGGCGCCACTCCGCGCGCAGCAGATTCTTCAATTCAGCCCATCTGCCGGTGTGCGTCATGGATGCTCATCTTGTGAAGGAAAACCGGGCCAGCCCGGACCCGTTCGTTCCGTTTGTTTATCTACGCGCCGGCGCCGTTATTCGGATGGCTTGCGGCAGAGCGGCCCGTCGATCGGGTTTTCGAGGCCTTGCGCAATGGCGCTGGCGATTTCGTGGACTTCACCGGGGGTGAAATGCTCGAGAAGGCGGCGCGCAATCGGCGGGGGAATGCGCACGCTGCGGGTCGTGCCGTCCGCCAGCGTCACCGTGACGCCGGCAGCGTGGTGACCGACCAGCTCCGCGTCCGCTTCGGCGCGCAGCATCTGTTCGTGCATGATCGATTCGTACTCGGCCTCGACGGCCTCCTGCCGTTCGGCGGCCAGTCCGTCCGGCAGCTCGACGACAAAGCCCGCGATCGTGTCCGGTCGCATCGTGCTGGCGATGCCGTGCCCCGCTGCGAACTTCATGAAACGGTCGCGCAGCGCCGCGTCGAAAAACATGTATTCGAGGCCCATCGGCAACCCCCGCTGCCTTGTTGCAAGGCAACGAGAATAAACGCCCGCGTCGCCGCGTGGCAAGCGGGCGCCGCGGTGCCCGCTATGCCGCGCGCCGTGCCGTCATCAAGAACACCGGATAGTCCCGCGCCGCGCCCGCGTTTTCCTTGGTGATGCTGAACACGGTCTGGAACTGCATGCCGGAAAAACCGGCCTGCGCGGCGCGCTGGCTCAGGTCGGCGCGGTCGAAGCCATGGTGCACGTCGACCGCCGGGCCGTGAAACGAGCCGTCTTCCCGGTCCAGGTCGGCGATGCACAGATAGCCGCCGGGCTGCAGCAGGTCGTGGAAGACGCGCAGGATGTGGTCGGTGTCCGGCACGTGGTGCAGCGTCATCGAGGTGACGATGAGGTCGAAGCGCTGCGCCGGCGGCGGGTCGGCGAGCAGGTCCAGCTTCAGCGGCTTCATGTTGCCGGCCCCCTGCGCGGCGATCTTTTCAGCCACCACGTCGAGCATGCCGCGCGAACTGTCCGCCAGCAGGATCGCGCCGAGCGCGTCCCTGAGCGGGAAGGAAAGCAGGCCGGTTCCGCAGCCGTAGTCGAGGGCGCTCATGCGGCGATGCAAGGGCACGCTTTCCCGGATGGCCTGGGCGATCTTTTGCCCGCGCTCCTGGAATACCGGGTTTTCGTCCCATTGGCGGGCCTTGTTGTCGAAATGCGCGGCGTCGAGCCTGATCGGTTGATTGCTGGTCATGAGCGAATGATAAACGCGGTTCCCGATATTTGCGTTCACCGCGGTCTGCCGCGAGCGGGCCTAATCCCGCCCGGGAAGCATGCGCATCAGCGTGTCGTCGCGCTTGATGTAGTGATGATACAAGGCGGCCACCACATGCAGGCTGATGAGGACATAGCCTAGGGTGCCGACTGTTTCATGCAGCTGCTTGATCTGCTTTGCGAGAACCTTGTTTTCGCCGATCAGCGCCGGCAGTTCCAGACCGAAGAAAGGAATCGGCTTGCCGGCGGCGCTGAGCACCAGCCAGCCGGTCAGCGGCATGCCGATCATCAGCACGTACAGCGCCAGATGCAGCAGCCCGGAAGACAGGCGTTGCAGTCCCGGCGGCTCCGGACGGATGGCGGGCGCAGGGCCGGACAGGCGCGCCGCCAGCCGCAGCCAGGCCAGCGCGAACGCCAGCATGCCGAGCATGAAGTGCCAGGTCTTCAGCGCCTCGCGGGGATCGCTGCCTTTTTCGAACAATTGCCGCAATTCGATGCTTCCGTACACGGCGACGAATAGCAGCAGCATCAGCCAGTGGAGACCGATGGAAGGAGCGCGGTAGCGGCTGGCAGTGGACTTCCGGTTCGCGAGCATCATTTTCCCTTTATGTAAGATCGACAGGCGCAGCATTGCGCACGATCCTTAGGGATTCCTTAAGGAAAGAATGCGGCGAAGACGCCGGACGAAGCGGGTTGCCCGAAGATCTGCCCGCTCAAGCCGGGCAGTCGGGATCGACCCTGTCATGGAAGCGGGCGCGGAAGAGCAGCCGCTTTTGCGCGGCGTCGTCGCTGTCCACCAGCTTTTCCCGGGTATGCAGCACGTTGTTCGAAATCAGGCCCATTCCGGATTCCAGCCGGCCTTCGATGACCTGCGCCGGCTCGCCTGAAATCAGCAACTCCAGCGCTTTCCTGGCGGCGGCGACGTCGGCGTCCCCGGACCAGGCCATGTCCGTTTTCCTGAAGGAAAAACGGTGGCACAGATGGCCGTCGGCGTTGCTCCAGAAAACCTTCCCGCCGCGGTGCGGGTCGATCTCGCCGGTGGCGGGGTTGCGGTAATTGAAGCAGTCCCTGTTCATCAAGACCTCGAGGGCGCCGGGATACGTGTCCCTCAGGTGAATGTAGAGCACTTCGTGGTCCAGGACCTTGTTACTGCCGCCTTCGACCGCGGGGCGCTTGCACAGCAGGAACAGCGCCTGGATGGGCTTGTCCGATCCGTAATACGTGGCGTCGGTGTGCCAGTTGCAGTGCCGCGTGGAGAACGGCACGGCCCGGTTGAGGATGCCCGAATCGGTCAGCTCGTCGGACTGCGCGTGGCGCGCCGACTTGTCGGTGCGACTGACGCCGAGCTGCCTGCCCAGGGCCAGCAGGGAAGCCATTTCCAGTTCGGCGGCCCCGGCCGTGTAAACGCACATGTTGGCCCGTTCCACAGTTTCCATGATCCGGCTCTTCTCGGCAGGGGTCGGCGCGGTCATGTCGCCCAGTTCGACGACCAGCTCGCCGATATTCCTGGGATAGGCCGCCAGCTTCTCGTCGCGCCATCTCAGGTAATCCTCGTCCGAGCCGAGATCGAATCGACGCGGGTATTTCAGGTTCCATCGCTTCATGTGTCAGGTCGCGGCAAGCAGGAGATATTCGGAGTTGCATATCTTAGTATGAAAACAAGAAACGAGGCCAGCGCGCTCCCCTTTGCTTGCTAGCCCAAGTCCCGTTCGAAGCAGGTCAGGCTTACATCCACGCTGAGCGACAGCGTCGTCAGCGCCGCGGCTGCCGCGCGGCCCTCGGCGCTGGCGCGGAAGAGATGCGGCGTCATCGCCAGCAGGTCGGCGATCTGCTCGGCACTGGTCAGTTCGATCGGGAAACGCAGCGCTTCCGTCGGCCGGCGACTGAAGCCTGCCGGGGTTTGCATCTTGGCCGGGCGTTCCGGCTTCAGGCTGGGGTAGATGATCTCGCGCAGTTCGCGCAGATGGTCGGGTCCGGCATCGACCTGCAGCAGCAACCCGCCCGGCTTCAGCACCCGCGCAAATTCCGCATACACCGGGAAGCCGAACAGGCACAGCACCCGATCCAGCGTGCCCGGCAGCACCGGCAGCTTGGCGTTGGTTCCCACCACCCAGCTGGGACGCCTGTCCTGCTTCGCCGCCGCCAGCACCGCCCACTTGGAAATATCCAGCCCCAGCAGCGCCAAGGTTTGTTGATCGGAGACCGCCGTGGCCAGCTGGCGCAGGTAGTAGCCCTCGCCGCAGCCGGCATCGAGGCAGCCGCTCGCAAGGCCAGCAGGCAGGTCGGCCAGCGCCGCCCGGCTCACCGCATCCGCAATCGGCTGGTAAAAGCCGGCCGTGAGAAAACGCCGCCGCGCCGCGACCATCTCCTTGCTGTCGCCGGGATCGCGCGAGCGCTTGTGCTGCACCGGCAACAGGTTCGTGTAGCCCTGGCTGGCGATGTCGAAGCTGTGGCCGGACGCGCAGCGCCAGGCGGCACCATTGGACTGCAAGGGCAGGCCGTCCAGCGGGCAGGCCAGCGCCTGGAACGGGGCGATGCTCATGTCGTGCCCAGCATGGAATGCAGCACCTCGGCGCCTGAGCTTGAGTAGAACCAGGCAAGGGCACAGCAATTGAGAACGACTGTGACCCAGAACACGAATTGAAAAGATTGTTTCCTTGACTTGTGGCGAAGCAGTCTTTGTGCAGCCAAAGCACCCGGCCAGCCACCTGCCAGAGCAAAAAGATGCAGGGTGCTTTCCTGGGTGCGCCACTGGTCGTTTCTTGCAGCCGACTTGTCGAGCGCATACGCGATAAATGCGACAAGGCTGGCAACCATATAGAGTCCTGCGACTGCAATCGGCAATCTCCCGGCAAAGACCGATCCCGCGACAAAGACAAGAAACGCCGCAGTCAGAATGAGCGGCGCATTGTCCTGGCCGGACGGGCTGGCCGGGGCTCCCCGCTTGCCGACGAAGGCGATGCGTTCGGCTTGCGGCCGACCCTTGGCATCGTGCCGGAGTTCGTAGGTCACGATTTCATTTCCTACAGGCCGTTGCTGCCGGCTCGAGAATGACTTGATATGAACGAAGACGCGTTGGTTACCATCGTTTGGCGTGATGAATCCGAATCCCTTGTCATCCTTCCAGTCAGTAATTTTTCCCTGATAGCGCACGACTATTTACCTGAGATTTTGGACAAATTCCGGGCTCACGTCGGCGTTTGCAGGGCAGCCCGCATCGCCTGCTCCGACACCGGATAGCTCAGCACGGCATGAACGGGAAACAGCTCCAGCAGCTTGCCGATATGGTCTGCTTCGCGCGGATGCATGAACACGATCACCTTCGCCTGCGGCGCAAAGCGCTGCAGGGTGCGGATCGTGACGTCCAGGTTGGAGACGTTCGCGCCGGCGTAGTTGTTGCCCCAGCCGTAGACGAACTCGCCGACGAAGAAATCGGGCGGCTGCTTCTGCAGCGCGCGGTGGAGATTGCGGGCCGAACTGAAACGCTCGGCGGCGATGCCGAGCTCCTGGTACAGCGCGCTGAAATCGGGCGGGAAGGGGGATTCGATCAGGGCATAGAGGGTTTTCATGCGGCTGCAGTTTACCGCGGCGCCCGGTGGTTTTTGGGTGGAAGCCCGAGGTGCCGGCTAAAAGGAAGGCCGTGAACGCATGGCGCGGAAACCTGCGGCTTCCCGGCGTCTCATGCGAAGGGGCAGGGGAACCGGCTCCTGGCGAGATCCGCCTGCATCATGCCCCGGCCGCGGCTGCGCGGTTCCGCCCTATACTCGCGCTGGCAC
Source organism: Thiobacillus sp. 65-1402 (assembly GCF_001897685.1). Taxonomy (GTDB): domain Bacteria; phylum Pseudomonadota; class Gammaproteobacteria; order Burkholderiales; family Thiobacillaceae; genus Thiobacillus. The sequence continues at coordinate 22,439 of NZ_MKUG01000203.1, read as the reverse complement.
AATGAACAACGAATATTCGTATCCATGAAGAAGAATCAGGCGATCCGATACCTCTCCCTGCTGACTTTCGGATGGCTCGCCCTCGCAGCTCCGGCATACGCCGAGGCGCCGCTCGCAAGCCCGCAGGAATGGGGCGTCTACGCCAGCCTGGCGGGAACGAGCTGGCGCGGCGGCAACCGCCAGGGCGACAACTTCGGGGCCAACTGGCGGATCACGGTCAAGTGGCGCGAAGTCGGAGTCGAGCTGATCGAGCGCTGGGAGTCGACCGACAACCAGTCCCGGCCGATGACGCACGTCATCACCCGCGGCGATCAGCCCGGCGAGTTGCGCCTTGCCGCGACCAACGGCGTCTGCGCCAGCCGCACCGGCACGGTGCGGCCTGACGGCAGCGTGCTGTTCGTCTGCAACGGCTTCTTCAAATGGCCCATGCACGTAGTGGCGCCGCGCGATGGCGTGTGGGAGCAGCACTACGTCAGCCTGAACGGCTCGGAAGTGGCCGGCATCAAGGATGTCTGGCGCTTCCAGGGCCAGTCCGGCGCCGGCTCCGCTGCGGCGCAGGCACCTTCCCGGGGCGCGACCGATGCGCCATCGGTGCCGGCAGCTATCAGCGCAAGCCCTGCGAAAAAAGCCGAAGAGGCAAGCCAGGCGCCCGGGACTGCTCCCGCCGTCGCCGCGGCCGAGCCGGTTTCGTCCCTGGCGGCGGACTGGGGCGTCTACGCGAGCATCGTGGGCAAGGACTGGCGGGGCGCCAGCAACGTGTCGATCCGCTGGAGCAAGCCGGGTGAAGAACTGGTCGAGACGTGGACCTACGGTGCGGAGCGAGGGGGATATGCAGGCCAGCAGCAGCTTGTTGCGACGATCCGGCGGGGAGAGAAACCCGGCAGCCTCGTCCTCAGCCTGGATAGAGAGGTGGAGGGGACGCGGACGCTCACGGGAAAAATCAGGGCGGATGGCTCAATCCAGTTGTTAAAGCCGGGGCTCATCCTGGACCAGCGGCTGCTTACCATGTCTCTGTCGAGCCCATCACGCCTGGAGCATTTTTTCGTCCCCCCGGGGAATGCCATGAGGACGACACTGTATCTCGCCGGGAGCGATGACGCGCCGCGTGGCGATGGACGGCGACCAGGCGAAACCTGGGGCGCCTACGCGGATCTTGCAGGTAAGCACTGGCGGCTGGTCGACGACAAATACAAGCGCCTCATGAGCTTCGACTGGATCGTGCCGGGAGATGCGATGTACGTGCGTACGCACAGTCTTGCCGCTGACCACGTGGAAACACATCACGTCGCACGATCCCCCGAGACAGGGAAGCTGTACGCAGAACCCAGCCTGTGGGGCTCATGGAAAGCCGACGTCACCCTTGACGGCGATCGCTCGATCACGCTGGAAACCAAAGGCCTATTTGGATGGCGCATGTCCTTTGCCAGGACGGCCGACGGCGGCTTCGAGTACTCGGACGGTGCTTACACGGGCAGCATGGTCATGGTGAGCAACGACGAAACCCCGCGCCTGATCGCCGCGGCAAAGGAAGCCAAAGCGCAACGCGAGCGCGAGGAACAGCAGAGAAAGCGGGAACGGCGCGAGGCCTTCAACACTGCGTTGACGGCGGTGAACTCGGCGCTGGTCGCCACCAACGAAACCCTGAAGCAGCAAGCCGAGGCCGATCGCCAACGCTGGCAGCGGGAGCGCGAGCGCGCTGCCGAAGCCTTGCGTCAGCAAGCCGCAGCAGAGGACCGTCAGCGGGCCGCCGCAGAGGAGCGCCGGCGTGCCGCCGACATGGAGCGGGTGCGCCAATTGCAGGCGCAACAGGATTTCGAGCGGCAGCAGCGCGCCCAGCAGCAGACACCGCAACCGCAGCAAGCGACGCAGCGCAATGTCGAGGCCCAGCAGCTGGCACAGCAGCAGCAACAGCGGCGTGCGGAAGAAGCCCGTCGCCGCGAAGCCGCCGAGGCCGAGCGCAAACGGCAGCAGGAAGCCGACGCCGAGCGCCGCCGGCGGGAAGAAATCGCCCAGCGGCAGCGCGCGGACGAGGCAGCGCTCGCGCGCAGCAAGCAGCTGGAAGAGGCGCTGAAGCGGCAGGAGGAAGAAGCGCGCAACCGGCCGGTTGCCTACCGGGAGGGCATCACCCTATGCGCCCCGCCCCAGAACGGCGGCAAGGCATGGCTGTGCAGAGGGCCGCTGCAAAACATGAGCGGTGTGCTCGACACCCAGTCCGGCAACGTGGCCGTGCGTCAGGCCTGCGGGGGCAACAACGTCCGCGACCTCGGCATGGTGGCGGGCTACCGCGCTTACGGCTGCGGCTTCGGCATCCATCCCACCGACCGCGACGCCCCCAACCGCGATGTTCCGGAGAGCCTGGGCGTCAACCATGTTCCGGGACGCGGCACTTTCTACTGCAATCCGACCCAGGTCTTTGTCTACTGCAAAGGCAGGCGGTGAGGGCTGCGGCCATTGCCGCGGTCGCTGGGCAGAGCGCATCTGTGGCAAGGGCCAACTGGGGGATTCGCTACGAGAGCCTGGGAAAATGGAATCTGACCCTATTGTTAGTGAAATCAGGAAAGCCGTTTGATGCAAATTTCGCTATGAACGGGGTTGCGATTCAAGACGGTATCTGGCCTCGTTGCGCATCGGCCTCCTAAGCATAATCAACTTTCCATCCCAGGGCGTCGCCGAGCCATCCCTCGTCACCGCGCCATCAGCGCGAACACGCCCCAGCCCAGGTATTCGCGGGTGTAAGTCGCGTAGCGTTCGGGTTCCGAGCTCAGTTGCGCGCGAACCTCTTCGGCGAGTTCGTCCTCGGGATTGGCTTCGAGCCATCGGCGCATCGTGAGCCACTTGGCCGCCTCGTATCTGTCCCAGCTGTCCTGGTCAGCCAGAACCATTTCAACGACGTCGTAGCCAAGCGTGCGGAAAGACGCGAGAAATTTAGGAAGCAGTAGAAAGCCGGAGATCGCGTTGGCATGACACCCCTTGGCAACCTCTTCCGTCGGCGGCAACTGCCGCCAGAAGGGCTCGCCGATGAGGATGATTCCTGCCGGGCCGAGGCTTTGCGCCAACAGCGCGATCGTGCCGGCGACGCCGCCGCCTATCCAACTGGCACCCACACAGGCTGCCACATCGACCTTCTCGTTCGAGACGTAGCCGGCGGCATCGCCATGGATGAACTTTACCTGGCCGGCAACGCCGAGCGCTTCGGCACGATGTTTCGCCTGCTCGGTGAACAGCTGGCTCAGGTCGACGCCGGTGCCGACGATCCCATGATCGCGTGCCCAGGTGCAAAGCATCTCCCCCGAACCGCTGCCGAGGTCGAGCACCCGGGTCCCCGTTTCCAGACGCAGCGCCGCGCCGAGCGTGGCGAGCTTTTTGGGGGTGAACGGATTGTGGATGCGGTGAGCGCTTTCGGTGATATTGAATATTCGAGGGATGTCCATGGTGGATAGCCTCCTTGGCGGCAGCAGCTGGACGGATTTTCTTAGTCCCAATGTTGAACATGGAGTGCTGCCGGTTGAACTATTTTGAATGTTCGGGTCACGCCGTCGCCTTCGTAGCCGCCAAAAAAATCACCAAACTCACCCCTATCCGATTTTGACCATTTGCTTGTTATTGATCCGTATATTCGGGATTTGAGAGGTTCAAGCGATGCCGCATCTCCGTCAATGATGACTCTCGTTCGCGCAAAGGGGTGATTGTCATCAAATGAGTACAAGGGGAGTCTCGCTGCAGCAATGACGAGCTTTTTGAATGTGTCGACCTGCTCGGGCGGTTGGCATTCTTTGGCTGCTTCGACAGTTTTTAGAAACTCATTGAGTGACCGTGATGTGTGGAGTAAGAACGTTATAACCTCCCAAATAAGGGATGTTATGGAGAATACCTGCTTGTTCTCATCGTGAAATATTTGGTTCGGCCCAACCACGCCATTGCTGACACCCTCAATAAAGTAGCCGTGCATGCATGTGGGTGTTCCATCGTGACGAAACTCCAATGAGTACAGACGAATTCTGGCTTGGGCATGCTTGATCGCGTTGGCACTTGCCGCAATTAGACTCTTGTGAGTCTTGATTGACTCATCAAAGGCGCGAAATGATTTGGATTTTTGGCTTTCCGCTTGATTCTGGAAAAACCCCTTCGCGATCAATCTGAGATCGTCCACATGTTCTGCTGCGGCGTACAGGGTGAGTTCAAGGTAATCAATTATTAATTTGTGAATGGTTGTGTTGCTCCTCAATACAGCCACGCGGTCAGATGTCTTGAAGTAGCGCTCCAAGTGCTCGCAACATTTGATGGTCTTTTCGCAGACTCTTGATATGGAAGTGTTATAGATACCCAGAGCTGGTCGAAGATTCTGGGTTAAGTGGTGGCCTGCGTTAGGTAAAAAGGAGCGCAGCATTTCGTAGGCTTCGAGCGGGTTAGGCGATCCGCTTGAAAGATTGATGCGGTACTCCGGCTTGCTTTGGCTAGGTACTGGCATTTTAGTTTTGGATGTAACGTTTGCCCGAAAAGAGGAGGCAGTTAGCAAATGGGGTCAGACACCATATTCCTCATCACTCATCATTGGTGAACCGGCGTAGCCGAAAGCTTCACACCCAGCGCGTGCAGCAGCTTGAGCATGGTGTCGTAGCGCGGCTTGGCACCGGGTGTCAGGGCCTTGTATAGGCTTTCGCGCCCGAGCCCGGCATCCTTGGCGAGCTGGGTCATGCCGCGGGCGCGGGCCACGTCGCGCACAGCGGTCAGAAAGACGTCCGGGTTGGGGTCTTCCAGTGCGGCGGTGAGGTATTCCGCGATGGTTTCCTCGTCGTCGAGGTAGTCGGCGGCATCGAAGGGGGAAAATTTGCTCATGGTTTACTCCTTATCCAGCGTTCGCGCCATTTCAATGGCGCGTTTGATGTCGCGTTTCTGCGAGGACTTGTCGCCGCCCAGTAGGACCAGATAGACCACCTCGCCACGCCGGGTGTAGTAGACCCGGTAGCCGGGCCCGACGTGGATGCGCATTTCGGTGACGCCTTCGCCCACCGGTTCGCAGTCGCCGAAGTTGCCATGCTCGGCGGAGCGGATGCGATGAATGATCCGGGCGAGCCCGACTTTGTCCTTCAGGGCCGAAAGCCAGGCATCGAATTCTTCCGAGCGCAGAAAGGTGTACATGCCTCAATGTATCCAACCGGATACCATTTTGCAACCCGATTTTTCAGGGCGAGCATAAAAAAGCGCGACTGATTGCTCAGTCGCGCTTGATTAACATCTGCGGTCATTCGTGTTTCGACAAACTCAACACGAACGGCCTTTTCTACTTCTTAGCCCGGTAGCATCGCCAACAACCCATTCAGCCGCCGCACAAAACTCGCCGGATCGTCGAGCTGTCCGCCTTCCGCCAGCAGCGCCTGCTCGAACAGCAGATTGGCCCAGTCCTTGAAGCGGTCTTCGTCGGATTCGCTGTCGAGCCGGGTGACCAGCGCGTGGGTCGGGTTGATCTCCAGCGTGGGCTTGACGCTGGGCGCGGCCTGGCCGGCGGCCTTCAAGAGGCGTTCGAGGTTGGCGCTCATGTCGCCTTCGCCGGTGACGAGGCAGGCCGGCGAGTCGGTCAGCCGATGCGTGACGCGGACGTCCTTGACGCGCTCGCCGAGCGTTGTCTTGATGCGCTCGACCAGCGGCTTCATGGTTTCCTCGGCTTCCTTCTGCGCGGTCTTCTCGGCTTCGTCTTCCAAAGCGCCCAGATCCAGCCCGCCCTTGGCGACGGACTTGAGCGGTTTGCCGTCGAACTCGGTGAGGTTGCTCATCAGCCATTCGTCGACGCGGTCGGACAGCAGCAGCACTTCGATGCCTTTCTTGCGGAAGATTTCGAGGTGCGGGCTATGCTGGGCGGCGGCGAAGCTGTCGGCAGTGATGGTGTAGATCGCGCTCTGGCCTTCCTTCATGCGGCCGATGTAGTCCTTCAGCGACACCACCTGCGCGTCCGTATCCGTGTGGGTGGAGGCGAAGCGGAGCAGGCCGGCGATCTTCTCCCGATTCGCATAGTCCTCGCCCGGGCCTTCCTTCAGGACTTTGCCGAACTGCTTCCAGAACTCGACGTATTTCTCCGGCTGGTTCTCGGCCAGGTCTTCCAGCAGGCCCAGCACCTTCTTCACCGAGCCGGCCTTGATCGCGTCGATGTCGCGGCTCGACTGCAGGATTTCGCGCGAGACGTTCAATGGCAGGTCGGCCGAGTCGATGACGCCGCGGACGAAGCGCAGGTATTGCGGCATCAGCTGCTCGGCGTCGTCCATGATGAAGACGCGGCGCACGTAGAGCTTGATGCCGTGGCGCTTCTCGCGGTCGTAGAGGTCGAACGGCGCGTGCGAGGGCACATAGAGCAGCGAGATGTATTCCTGCTTGCCCTCGACGCGGTTGTGCGACCAGGCGAGCGGCGGCTCGAAGTCGTGGGCCACGTGCTTGTAGAACTCGCGGTACTCGTCTTCGGTGACGTCCTTCTTCGCGCGCGCCCACAGCGCGGAGGCCTTGTTGACGGTCTCGTCCTCGTCGGTCGGGGTCTCGACGCCGTCCTTCCATTCGGTCTTCTTCATCACGATGGGCAGGGTGATGTGGTCGGAATAGGTGCGGATGACCGACTTGATCTTCCAGTCGGAGAGGAACTCGTCCTCGCCTTCGCGCAGATGCAGCACGATCTCGGTGCCGCGGCCGGGCTTCTCGACGGTTTCCAGCGTGTAGTCGCCGGCGCCCTCGGATTCCCAGCGCACGCCGTGCTCGGCGGTGAGGCCGGCGCGGCGGGTGGTCAGCGTGACGCGGTCGGCGACGATGAAGGCGGAGTAGAAGCCGACGCCGAACTGGCCGATCAGCGCGGCGTCCTTCTTCTGGTCGCCGGAAAGCTGGCTGAAGAATTCGCGGGTGCCGGATTTTGCAATCGTGCCGATGTGGTCGATGACTTCCTGCCGGCTCATGCCGATGCCGTTGTCGGAAATCGTCAGCGTGCGCGCCTCGCGGTCGAAGGCGATGCGGATCCTGAGCTCGGGGTCGTTCTCGTACAGCGCGGCATCCGACAGGCCCTCGAAGCGCAGCTTGTCGGCGGCGTCGGAGGCGTTGGAAATCAGTTCGCGCAGGAAAATGTCCTTGTTGGAATACAAGGAATGGATCATCAGCTGCAGCAGCTGCTTGACTTCGGCCTGGAAGCCGAGGGTTTCTTTGGTGGCGGACATGCCTTTATCTCCCGTTGACTACAAACAAGGTGCAACGGGAAATGGGGGCGGCGGCAGGGGGTTTCAAGCCCCGGCGCAGCGGGATGCCGCCGCCGCGGCTATTTCTGCCTGGACAGCAGCGCCAGCAGTTCGGCCTGCGCGCTGTAGGGCGCGGCGCGGCGCGGGCTGCGGCGGCGGTAGCTGCCGTCGGGCAGCATCTCCCAGGCCTGCACGTTGTCGCGCAGATAAGGCTTGAGGCCCTCGGCGATGACGCGCTTTTTCAGCTTGGGGTTGAGTATCGGGAAGCCGGTTTCGATGCGGCGGAAAAAGTTGCGGTCCATCCAGTCGGCGGAGGACAGATACACCTGCTCGTCGCCGCCGTTCCTGAAATAGAAGATGCGCGTGTGTTCGAGGAAGCGCCCGACGATGGAGCGCACGCGGATGTTCTCCGACAGGCCGGCGATGCCCGGTTTCAGCGCGCACACGCCGCGGATGACGAGATCGATCTTCACTCCAGCCTGCGAGGCGGCGTAGAGGGCGGCGATGACCTGCGGCTCCAGCAGCGCGTTCATCTTGGCGACGATGGCGGCGGGCTTGCCGGCGGCGGCCAGTTCGGCCTCGCGGTTGATCGCGGCGACGACCTCGCTGTGCAGGGTGAACGGTGCCTGCCACAGGCGCTTCAGCTTGCCGGCCTTGCCCAGCCCGGTGATCTGGGTGAACAGGCTGGCGACGTCGGCGGTCATGGTTTCGTCGGCGGTGAGCAGGCCGAAGTCGGTGTACAGGCGCGCGGTGCGGGCGTGGTAGTTGCCGGTGCCGAGGTGCGCGTAGCGGCGCAGTTCGCCTTCCTCGCGGCGGATCACCAGCGCCAGCTTGGCATGGGTCTTGTGGCCGACCACGCCGTAGATGACATGGGCGCCGACTTCCTCCAGCTTGGCGGCCCAGTTGATGTTGGCTTCCTCGTCGAAGCGCGCCATCAGCTCGACCACCGCGGTGACCTCCTTGCCCGACTGCGCGGCGCGGATCAGCGCCATCATCAGCTTGGAGTCGGTGCCGGTGCGGTAGACCGTCTGGCGGATGGCGACGACGTGGGGGTCGGCCGCGGCCTGCTCGATGAAGTCGATCACCGGCTGGAAGGATTCGAACGGGTGGTGCAGCAGGATGTCGTGCTTGCGGATGTGCGCAAAGATGTCGTCCTGCTTGGCCAGCCGGGCGGGCAGGGCGGGGGCGAAGGGAGCGAACTTCAGCTCGGGGCGGTCGACCCAGTCGGGCACCTGCATCAGTCGCACCAGATTCACCGGGCCGTTTGCCTGGTAGAGATCGTCGGCGCCGAGCTCGAACTGCTCCAGCAGGAAGGCCGCCATCGAAGGCGAACAGTTGTCGGCGACTTCGAGCCGCACCGCCGCGCCGTAATTGCGCTGCGGCAGTTCGCCCTGCAAGGCCTGGCGCAGGTTCTTGGTTTCCTCGTCGTCGACGAAGAGATCGGAATTGCGGGTGACGCGGAACTGGTAGCAGCCTTCCACCGTCATCCCGGCGAACAACTCGCCGACATGGGTATGCAGAACCGACGACAGGAACACGAAGCCGTATTCGCAGCCGGCGATTTCTTCCGGCAGGCGGATGACGCGCGGCAGCGCGCGCGGCGCCTGCACCACGGCGGCGCCGGAGTTGCGGCCGAAGGCGTCGCGCCCCGACAGCTCCACCGCGAAGTTGAGGCTCTTGTTCAGCACGCGCGGGAAGGGATGCGAGGGATCGAGCCCCACCGGCGTCAGCACCGGCATCAGTTCGCGAAAGAAGTAATCGCGGATCCACGCCGCCTGGTCTTCGGTCCACTGCGTGCGGCGGAAGAAGTGGATGCCGTGCGCGGCCAGCTCGGGAATCAGCTCGTTGTTGAACAGCGCGTATTGCTTGGCCACCAGGTCGTGGGCCATGTTCGACACCGCGCGGTACTGCTGCCGCGGCGTCATGCCGTCGGGCGAGCGCTGGGTCGAGTCGGCGCGAATCTGCTCCTTGAGTCCGGCCACCCGAACCTCGAAGAATTCGTCCATGTTGCTGGAAAAGATGCAGAGAAACTTCAGCCGCTCCAGCAGGGGCATGCCGGGGTCGTCGGCCTGGGCCAGCACGCGGCGCTGAAACTCGAGAATACCGAGTTCGCGGTTGATGAGGGTGTCGGGACTGGGAAGATTCATGATCTAGTATCGGGGATGAGCTTCAATGATAAGCGCCTGTTCCAATCATGACATGACAGCCATATGACGACGCCGCAGCCGGTTGAAATCGAACTCAAGCTGGCACTGCCGCCGCAGCAGGCGGCGGCATTCGCGAAGCTGATGGCGCGGCGGCGCAGCGCACCGCAACAGCAGGAACTCGTCACGCGCTATTTCGATACGCCGGACTTTTCCCTGAGCGCTCAGGGCGTGGCGCTCAGGGTGCGGCGGGCCGGGCGGCGCTGGCTGCAAACGCTGAAAACCGAGGGCGAGCGGCACGGCGGCCTGTCGCGGCGCGCCGAGTACGAAATGGCGATATCCGGCGGCAAGCCGGACTGGGAAAAATTTCCGCCCGAAGCGCGAGCGCTGGTGCCGCAGGCGCTGCGCGCGCAGCTGGCGGCGGTGTTCGAAACGCGCTTCAACCGCACCGCCTGGCTGGTCGGCGGGCGTGGCGGCGCGGCAATCGAAGTGGCGCTGGACGTGGGCGAAGTGCGCGCCGGCCGGCGCAGCCAGCCGATTTGCGAGATCGAGCTCGAACTCAAGGCCGGCCAGCCGGATGCCCTGTTTGCCTTGGCGCAAGGCTGGGCGCGGCGGTTCGGCTGCATGCCGCTGGATGTCAGCAAGGCCGAACGGGGCGTGCGCCTGGCGCGCGGCGAGGCGGCGGCGCCGGCCAAGTCTGCGCCGCTGGCGCTGGACGGCGCAATGAGCGTGGAAGACGGCTTCGCCGCAATCTGCCAGGCCTGTCTGGCGCAGTTCCAGGCCAATCTGCCCGGCGTGCTGGCATCCGACGATATCGAATACGTGCACCAGGCGCGGGTGGCGCTGCGGCGCCTGCGCGCGGCGCTGCGGCTGTACCGGGAGGTGTGCGCGGTGCCGGATGCGCTGCTGGCGGATCTGCGCGCGCTGGCCGCCGCCCTCGGCTCCGCGCGCGACTGGGACGTGCTGTGCAGCGAGACCCTGCCGGCCATTGCGCCGCATTGCGCCGATGCCGCCGCCTGGCAGCATGGCCGGCAAGCGCTGGAGGCGCGCAGAGCCGAGGTGCGGGCGGCCATGCAAACGGCGCTCGCGCAGGCGCAGCCGGGCGCGTGGCTGCTGGCGTTCCAGCGCTGGCTGCTGCAGCGCGGCTGGCGCGCCGCCGCCGAAACGCAGCGCTTGGTCCAGTTGTCGCCATTGAAAAAGTGGGCGCGCCGGGCGCTGCAGCGGGGGCATCGCCCCATCGTCCGCGGCGCGCGCAGGTTCGGGCAACTGCAGCCGGAGCAGCGCCATGCCCTGCGCATTGCCGTCAAGCGCCAGCGCTACGCAGCCGAGTTTTTCCAGGCGCTGTTCGCCCGCGGCGCACAGCGTCGATACCAGGCTGTGCTGCGGGATGCGCAGGATAGCCTGGGCCGCGCCAACGATGCGCAGGTGGCGCGGGCATTGCTGGCCGAGGCGGACGCGGGGGCGATGGGGCAATTCGTGCTCGGCTGGCTGGCGGCGCGGCTGGCGGCCGACACGGCCGGCGCAAATGCAAAGCATTTGCAAAATTTCATGGAAACGGCGCCTTACTGGTAGATTGCCACCAGCCCCGTTTTGGCTTTTCCACCCACAATCCGCGCTCCATGAATACCGACACCCGGCTGTCATCGCCTCCGACAATGAAAATCGCATTTCTGGAAGACGACGCGGCATTTGCCGTCAACATCATCGAATGGCTGGAGCAGGCTGGGCATAGCGTGAGCTGGTTCCGTTCCGGCCGCGAGTGCGTGCGCGCGCTCTCCGACGAGCGCTACGACCTGTGCCTGTTCGACTGGATGCTGCCCGACATCAGCGGCCCCGACGTCATGGCCAGCCTCAAGCTGAAAGGCACGCTGCCGCCGGTGCTGTTCCTGACCGGGCGCGACGCGGAGGAGGACGTGGTGCAGGTGATCCAGGCCGGCGCCGACGATTACATGGTCAAGCCGCCTTCGCGCAGCGTGCTGATCGCGCGCATCCACGCGGTGGCGCGCCGCTGTTCGGCGCAGCTGCGGCCGGAGCCGGTGCAGGACTTCGGCACGCTCAAGGTGGATTTCGGCAGCCGCAAGTTCGAACTGGACGGCGAGCCGGTCAGGCTGACCGAAAAGGAAACCGAGCTTGCGCTGTATTTCTTTGGCCGCGTCGGCATGCTGTTGCCGCGGGGGCACCTGATCCAGGTGGTGTGGGGATCGAGCCCTGACATCGATACCCGCACCGTGGATGTCCACGTCAGCCACCTGCGCGGCAAGCTGAAGCTGGTGCCGGAAAACGGCTGGCGGCTGACTTCGGTGTACCGCCAGGGCTATCGGCTGGAGCGTGTGGAATAGGTTCATGACCGCTCGCCTGCGGCTTTGTTCGCTCGCCTTTCTGCTGCTTGCCGCGCCTGCGGCGGCGGAAACCGCCGACCCCGGCCCGGAATGGCGCTATACGCTGCGGCCGGGCGACACCCTGATCGGCGTGTCGGCGCGTTATCTGGCACGCCCGGCCGACTGGCCGCGGGTGCAGCGCCACAACCGCATTGCCAACCCCTATCGCCTGGTTCCCGGCAGCGCCTTGCGCATCCCGCTCGCCTGGCTGCGGCATGCCCCGGCGCCGGCGACGGTGGTCGCGGTGACGGGGCAGGTGCGGCTGCGCCTGCCCGACGGTGCCGAGCGCGCCTTGCAGGCGGGCGACCGGCTGGCCGCCGGGGCCAGCCTGAGCAGCGCGGCCAACAGCAGCGCGACGCTGCGTTTTGCCGATGACTCGGTGGCGGTGCTGCAGCCCGGTGCGCGCATGACGCTCGACACCGTGAGCGTCTACGCTGGCGGCGGCATGGTCGATACCCGGCTGCGGCTGCAGCAGGGGCGCCTCGACGTCGGCGCCAACCCGCGCCGCGCGCCGGGCAGCCGCTTGCAGGTGATCACGCCGTCCGCGGTGGCAGCGGTGCGCGGCACCCGCTTCCGCGTCGCCGCGGAGCCGCGCGTGACCCGCGAAGAAACGCTGGAGGGGGAAGTGGACCTGGCTGCGGCCGGGCAACGCGTGGCCGTGATGGCGGGGCAGGGCAGCCTGGCGGAAGCCGGCAAACCGCCGCGCCCGCCGGCGGCGCTGCTGCCGGCACCGGATCTGTCCGCGCTGCCGCTGCGGGTTGAGGCCCTGCCGCTGCGCTTTACGTTGCCGGCCCTGGCGGGCGCGGTGTCGTGGCTGGGCCAGATCGCATTCCAGGCAGGCGGTTCCCCCGGCGCCGGCGCGGCCAGGGAATCGGCGGCGGATGCGCAGTTCGGGCCGTCGCTGCTGGAACACGCCAGCGCGGCACCACGGCTGAGCTTTGCCGACCTGCCCGATGGCCGCTACCTGCTGCGGGTGCGCGCGGCCGATGCCCTGGGCCTGCAGGGACGCGATGCCGTGCACGCCTTCGAGCTCGACGCGCGCCCGTTTGCGCCGTTGCTGCGCACGCCCGGCGCGCGCGTGCGCAGCGCGCAACCCGCGCTGCAATGGAGCGCGGTGGTGGGGGCGGCCGCGTACCGGGTCGAGCTGGCGCGCGATGCGGCGTTCGACGGGGTGCTGCTGGCCGAGCGGACCACGGAAACGCGCCTGATTCCACCCGGGGAATTGACGCCTGGCGCCTACCACTGGCGGGTGGCGAGCATCGAAGCCGACGAGCAGGGGCCGTTCTCGCCGCCGCAGCGTTTCGTCTACGATCCGCTGCCGGGCGCACCCGAGCTCGGCCAGGTCGCCCCGGCGTTCGCGCAAAACGGTCTCAAGCTCGCCCTGCCGCGGCCGCCCGCCGGCTTGCACTACGAGCTGGTGCTGGCGCGCGATGCCGAAGGCACCCAGGTCGCCTGGCAGGGTGACAGCGCCGACGGCCAACTGCATGCCTCGCCGCTCGATCCGGCGACGTATTACCTGGCGGCGCGGCTGGTCGAGGCCGACGGCACCGCGGGGCCTTACGCCACCCGGATGATCGAGGCGCCGCCGCGCTTCCGCTGGGAAGCGCTGTTGCTGCTGCTGCCCCTGCTGGCCATGTGAGCGCCCGTGCGTCGCGAACCGCTCCGGCTGCGCTTCCTGCGCAACGACCGTTTCTCCGCGGCGCTGATCCTGCTGTCGATCGCGCTGCTGGTGACCGGCAGCGGCGTATTGAGCCGGGTCGACAACCTGCTGTACGACCTCGGGCAGCGCCTGCACAGCCGGCCGCCGCCGGCGGATCTCGTCATCGTCGCCATCGACGAGGACAGCCTCTCCAAGCTTGGCCGCTGGCCGTGGTCGCGGCGCCTGCATGCCGCGCTGATCGACCGCCTGCATGCCGACGGCGCGCGCGCGATCGGCCTCGACCTGGTGTTCGCCGAGCCCGACACCGCCGACCAGCCCGCCGACGCGGCGCTGACGGAAGCGGTGGCGCGGGCGGGCAATGTGGTGCTGCCGGTGCTGCTGGAAAGCAGCCGCGTCAACGGCCAGCTGCTGGAAACCCTGCCGCTGCCGCAATTGCTGGGACAGGCGGCGGCGCTGGGACGGGTGCACGTCGAGCTGGACCAGGACGGCATCGCGCGCAGCATTTTCCTGTGGGAAGGCGTGGGCACGCCGGTGTGGCCGCATTTTGCGCAGGCGGTGCTGGCCACCGCCGGCCAGCTGCCGGCGTCGTTCAGCCGGATTCCGCCTGCCGCTGCCGATGCGATGCCGTTTGCCCTGGTGCGGACGGCGCCGCGCCGCATCACGTTCCTGGGGCCGCCCGGGCATGTGCGGACGCTGTCGTATGTGCAGGCGCTGACCGGCGAATTCGCCCCCGGCACCTTCCGCAACAAGATCGTGCTGGTGGGCGCCACCGCGGCGGGCATGGGCGACCTGCTGCCGACGCCGGTGTCGGGACAGCGCCAGCCGATGCCGGGGGTGGAGGTGCATGCCAATGCGCTGGAGTCGATGCGGGGCGGCCGCCTGGTGCGCGACGTGCCCCCCGCCGTCGCGCTGCTGGCCGCCGCCTTGCTGGCGCTGGCGCCGCTGCTGTGGCTGCCGCGCCTGAATCCCCTGGGCGGATTGCTGGCGAGCGTGCTGTGGTTCGTGGCCGTGGCCGCGGCCGCCATCGCGCTGCCGTTCTGGGTGCGGGCCTGGATGCCGGTTGCCGGCGCGCTGCTGGCAATCCTGCTGGCTTATCCGGTATGGAGCTGGCGGCGCCTGGAGGGCGCCGGCCGCTTTCTTGACCACGAACTGAAGCGGCTGCGCCAGGAACTGGGGCCGGTGGCCGATGTCCAGCCGCGGGCGCTGTCGCACGATCCGTTCGCGGCGCGCATCCAGCAGGTGCAGGCGGCGGCGCACCGCTTGCGCCATCTGCAGGACGAGCAGCGCGAAACGCTGGCGTTCATCTCGCACGACATCCGTGCGCCGCTGGCCGCCGCCCTGATGCAGCTCGACGCGCTGCCCGCCGCCGCGCAAGCCCGCCTGCGCGACCCGCTGACCCGCGGCTTGACGCTGGCGGAAGAGTTCCTGCGCACTTCGCGTGCCGAGATGCTGGACGCCGCCCGCTTCGAGGAACTCGACTTTGCCGCGCTGGTGCACCAGGCGATCGACGATGCGTTCGCGGCGGCGCGCGCCAAGTCGGTGCAGCTGGTGCGCCAGCTGCCCGACGATCCGCTGTGGGTGCAGGGCGATTTCGGCCTGTTGCATCGCGCCATGCTCAATCTGGTATTGAACGCGGTGCATTACGCGCCGGCGCATTCCAGCGTGACGGTGCGCTTGCGCTGCGCGGGCGAGTGGGCCGAGGCCAGCGTGACCGACCATGGCCCCGGCATCGCCGCCGCCGATCAGGCGCGCCTGTTCCGCCGCTTCAGCCGCACCGCGGAGCGGACGACGGGCACCGGGCTGGGGCTGTATTTCGTGCGCACCGTGGCGGAAAAGCACGGCGGCACGGTCGCGGTCGCAAGCGAACCGGGCATATTCAGCTGCTTCACCCTGCGGCTGCCGCTGTCGGGGCTGTCATCTTCGGCAGGCGCGGCTGCGGCACAATAGGCGTGGCCGCGATTCGGGGCCGGTATTGTGAGGGAACCGAAATGGAACTGATTTTGTGGCGGCACACCGAGGCGGAAGACGCGCTCCCCGATCTCACCCGCGAACTTACCGCCCGCGGCCGCAAGCAGGCGGCGCGCATGGCCGACTGGCTCAATCCGCGGCTGCCGCCGGACATCCGCATCCTGGCCAGCCCCGCCACCCGTGCCTGGCAAACCGCGCAGGCGCTGGGGCGCGAGTACGAGGAGGTGCCGGCGCTGGCACCCGGCGCCGACGCCGCGGCCGTGCTGGCCGCGGCGGGCTGGCCGGATGCGGCCTATCCGGTGCTGGTCGTCGGCCATCAACCCACGCTGGGGCAGGTGGCGATGCAGCTGCTGGCCGGGCAGGCGGGCGATCTGGCGGTGAAGAAGGGCAGCATCTGGTGGTTCCAGGGCCGCGAGCGGGCGGGGCGGCTGCAGGTGGTGTTGCGCGCTGTGGCCGCGCCTGACTGGTTATAATTCCGCGGGTGACCACCCAACCCATCAAGCGCGAGACTAACCCAGTGACCCCGACAACGCGGACGAGGTGCGTGCAGTGCCGGGTTGGCTGAGCAGTCTGCGCGACCTGATCGCCGACGCGAGCCCGTTGCGCCGCTTCATGCTTGCCCTGCTGGTGCTGCTGCCGCTGGCCGCGCTGGCTGCCGCCTATCTGTGGTTCAATCCGCCGGCCTACCGCGTGCTGTACACGCAGCTGTCCGACCGCGCGGGCGGCGAGGTCATCGGCGCGCTCGAACGGCTCGACATCCCCTATCGCCTGTCCGCCGTCGACGGCACCATCGAAGTGCCGTCCAGCCAGCTGCACGCGGCACGCTACCGCCTGGCCGCGCTGGGCCTGCCCAGAACCGATGCCGATGCGCAGGATGAAATCGACCGTTCTCCCGGCTTCGGCGCCTCGTCGCTGCAGGAACAGCAGCGTTACCAGCGCGCGCTCGAGATCGACCTGGCGCGCTCGATCCAGAAGCTGGAAACGGTCGAGCTGGCACGGGTCCACCTCGCCCTGCCCAAGGTTTCGCCGTTCCTGCGCGATGCGCCGCCCGCCACCGCTGCGGTGCTGGTGCGGCTGCGTCCGGGCGCCCGGCTGGATGCCGGACAGGTCGCGACAATCCAGACGCTGGTGGCCGCCAGCGTGCCGCGCCTGAAGCGCGCCGAGGTGCAGGTGCTCGATCCGCGCGGCGTCCTGCTGGGCGGCGCGGTCCCCGACGCCGCCCAGTCGCAGCGCCTGGCGCTGGAGCAGGATCTGGCGCGACGCGCGCTGGCGGTGCTGACGCCCTGGCTGGGCGCAGACCGCGTCAGCGTGCAGGTGACCGCGACGCTGGCGGACAGCGAAACCCGGCAGACGGTCGAGCGCGTGCGCAATGTCGTGGTGGCCGGGCAGGCGCGCCCGCTGGAGAAGACCGTGCGCACCACGCACGTTCCCGAAGGCCGCATCCAGCGGATCAATGCCATCGTGATTCTGGGGTTCGACGCCAGCGCCGCCGAACTCGGGCGCGCCGGGCAGCTGGCGCGCCAGGCGCTGGGCCTGCTGCCGGCACGCGGCGACAGCCTGAGCGTGTATGCGCTGCCTGCAGGGGCGCCCAAGACGCAGGCCGACGTTGCCGTTTCGCCGCCCCCGGCGCCGGCGCCCGGTCCGATCCCGCGGGTGCAGCCGGCCAGTCCGCCGCCGCGCGCGGACACGCCCTTCCTCTTTCCGCAATGGCCGCTGGCGGTGGCTGCGGCGACCCTGGCCGTGCTCGGCGTGGCGGGCTGGCGGCGTGCCC
>NZ_MKUG01000203.1:0-5255 GCF_001897685.1 Thiobacillus sp. 65-1402 | reverse complement strand
GGGCACCCGCCAGCGAAACGCAGGCGGATGATTTCGACGCCGAACTGGATGCGGTCCGCGGTCAGGTGCTGGCCGACCCGCGCGTGGCGGCGGATGTCGTCAAGCTGTGGATGCGCGCATGAGCCAGGCCGGGATCGAAAAATCCGCCGCGCTGCTGCTCGCCCTGGGCGAGGAGGCCACGGCGGCCGTGCTGCGCTACCTGAGTCCGCTGGAAGTGAGCCGCCTGGGCAGCGCCATGCGTGAACTGGAAGTGCTGCCGCGCGAACGCGTGCGTACCATTTTGCGCGATTACGCGGCCGAAGCGGCCGAGCAGACCGGATTCGCCGCCGACACCGGGCGCTTTCTCGACGAAACGCTGAAGCTGGCGCTGAGCCCGGAGCGCGCGCGGTCGATGCTGCAGCGGCTGGGCGCCGCGAGTGCGCAGTCGCTGGAAAAGCTGGCCTGGCGCGAACCGGCGGAAATCGCCGGCCTGCTGGAGGCGCAGCCGCCGCAATTGATCGCGGTGGTCGTGACGCATCTGCCGCGCGACGTCGCTGCCGCCGTGCTCGAACTGCTGCCCGCCAGGAGCCGTGCCGATACCTTGTTGAGCCTGGCGCACAGCGAGGCGCCCAGCCCCGACATGCTGCGCGAGCTGGACGACTGGCTGGCCGGCCAGGAAGCCGCCGCGCCGCCGCAGGGCGAGGCCGCAGTCGCCAGCCTGCTGGGACAGATGAGCGAGGGCAGTGCCGCAGCCGCCTTGAGCCAGCTCGATCGGAACGACGCGGATCTGGCCGCGCGCCTGCGCGTGCGCAATCTCGCGTTCGAGGATCTGGCACGGCTGAGCGAAGCGGGCCGCAAGACCTTTTTGCGCAATATCGGCGCACGCACCCTGCTGCATGCGCTGAAGGGCAGCGACGGGCGGGTGCTCGACGCGCTCACTGCGGTGATGAGCCCGACCGCGGCACGGCGCATGCGCGATGATCTCGACACCCTGGGCGCCTTGCCGGTGACCGCGATCCAGGCCGCGCAGGACGATGCCGGCGCCACCTTGCGGCGGCTGGCGGCAGAGGGGGCGATCCCGTTCCCGCAAGAGGAGGCGGCATGAGCACACACGAAGACACCACCGCATTCGAACAGTGGGAGGTGGTGGAACTGGCTGCGCCGGCAGGCGAGGCGCCGCCGCCGGCCGCGGACCCCGAGGCCGAGCTGGCCGGCCTGCGCGAGGCCGCGCGCGCCGAGGGCTACGCCGAAGGACTGGCCGCCGGACGGCTGGAAGGGGAGCAGGCCTGCGGGCGCATGAAGCAGCTGGCCGAAAGCTTTGCCTCGACCCTCGACAACCTCGATTTCCGCCTCGCCGACATGGTGCTCGAACTCGCGCTCGACGTGGCGCGCCAGGTGGTGGCGGGCGAACTCGCGGCGCATCCCGAACGCATCCTCGATGTGGTCAACCTGGCGCTGAAACAGATGGCGGAAACCAGCCGCGAAGCGCGCCTGCTGCTGAATCCGGACGACGCCGCGCTGGTGCGCCCGCATCTCGACCAGGTGCTCGACAAGAACCGCCTGCGCATCGTGGAAGACGTGCGCATCGTGCGCGGCGGCTGCCTGATCGAAACCTCGCAGGGCGACCTCGACGCCACCCTGCCGGCGCGCTGGCGCCAGGTGGTGCAGGTGCTCGGTTCCAACCTGAACTGGGTCGAATAATCCTTGGAACCCCGGTCGACCGCTCTCGCCATGCAATCGTTATCATCCTTTTTCCGTGATTACAGCCCAGACATTTCCTTGTCAGCAAAAATCGCTACGCATTCGATTGCACGACTGTCGAGCCCTCTGGCGGCGTTGCGCCTCGTTGCATGGAATGGCCATGCTGCCTCGTTGCGCCTTGCCAGCCGACCCGGCAGCCGCGCACTTGAACGCGCCCAACCGGGGTTCCAAGGATAAATGGAGCGCATCGTCCGCCTGCGCGAATACCTGGCCGACTGCCGCCGTGCGGTGGGCTGGGCGACACCGATCGCCACCAGCGGGCGGCTGACCCGGGTGTCCGGACTGGTGATGGAGGCGGTGGGCCTGCGCCTGCCGGTGGGCAGCCAGTGCCACATCCAGATTCCCGGCGGGCAGAGCATCGAGGCCGAGGTGGCCGGGTTTTCCGGCGACCGCCTGTTCATCATGCCAGCCACCGACATCTACGGCGTGATGCCGGGGGCGCGGGTGATCCCCGACGACCCGCTGGCGGCGCAGCCGCCACGCCTGGGCATGCGCTACGTGCCGCGCCGCCGCGCGCAGGACCGGGTGCGCCAGGTGCCGGTCGGCGACGGCCTCCTCGGCCGCGTGCTCGACGGCGCCGGCCGCCCGCTCGATGGACTCGGGACACTGTCGCTGGAGCGCCGGGTGCCGCTGTACAGCCGTCCGATCAACCCGCTCGAGCGCGCGCCGATCCGGCAGACGCTCGACGTCGGCGTGCGCGCGATCAACGGCCTGCTGACGGTGGGGCGCGGGCAGCGGCTCGGCCTGTTTGCCGGCAGCGGCGTCGGCAAGAGCATTTTGCTCGGCATGATGGCGCGCATGACCGAAGCCGACATCGTGGTCGTCGGCCTGATCGGCGAACGCGGGCGCGAGGTCAAGGAATTCATCGACCGCATCCTCGGCGCCGAAGGCATGGCGCGCGCGGTGGTGGTGGCCGCGCCGGCCGACCATCCGCCGCTGATGCGGCTGAACGGCGCGGCGTATGCGATGTCGATCGCCGAATATTTCCGCGACCAGGGCAAGCACGTGCTGCTGATCATGGATTCGCTGACCCGCTACGCGATGGCGCAGCGCGAGGTGGCGCTGGCGATCGGCGAACCGCCCGCCACCAAGGGCTATCCGCCGTCGGTGTTCGCCAAGCTGCCGCAACTGGCCGAGCGCGCCGGCAACGGCCGCAGCGGCAGCGGCTCGATCACCGCGTTCTTCACCGTGCTGATGGAAGGCGACGACCAGCAGGATCCGATCGCCGACGCCGCGCGCGCCATCCTCGACGGCCACATCGTGCTGTCGCGCGACCTCGCCGACGCCGGCCACTACCCGGCGATCGACATCGAAGCCTCGATCAGCCGGGCGCAGCCAGACCTGCTCTCCGAGGAGGCGCTGGAACGCGTGCGCCGCTTCAAGTATCTCTATTCGCGCTACATGCGCAGCCGCGACCTGCTCGCCGTCGGCGCCTACGTGCCGGGTGCCGACCTGGTGCTCGACGAAGGGGTGCGGCTGTACCCCGGAATGCAGGGCTACCTGATGCAGGGCGTGCGCGAGCGCGCGCCGCTGGAGGCCGCGCGCGCGGCCCTCGATGAGGTGCTCGGGTGAAGCCGTTTGCCCTGGCGCGGGTGCTGCAGCTGGCGGAGCGGCGCGGCGAAACGCTGGCGCGCGCGGTCAAGCTCGCGCATGGCATCTGGCTGCGCGCGCGCGGCCGGCAGGTGCAGCTTGCCGCGCTGCGCGACGCCCACATCGCGCAGCTGGCCGGTGAATTGCGCGGCGGCGTGGCGGCGGCGCAGTTGCAGGAAATGAATCGTTTGCAGCACGCGCAGGCCGCTGAAATGCAGGCGGCCCAGGACGCCATCGACGCTGCGCAGCGTGACTGGCAGGCGCGGCTGGCCGAATGGATGCAGGTCGAGCAACGGGTGAAAGCCTTGCGGCTGCTGGAGCAGCGCCATCTGGCGCAGGCCGCCGTTCAGCAGAAGCGCATCGAACAGCGCGATCACGACGAACTGGTCGAACTGACGCATCGGCGCGATGCCGGCCGCCGGGTGCGCTGATGCGATTGCTTGAGCTGACGCCCGCCGAAATCGCTTTTCTGACGGCGCATCCCGCAGAGCCCGAGGCCTTGCAGGCGCGGCTGACCCGCAAGCTTGCCGCGACGCTGAGCGCGCGCCTGCGTCTGCCGGTTCAGGTGGCAGCGCTGGCACCGGCGGCCGCTGCAGCGGGCGGCGCGCCGGCGACACCCGGCTGGCAACCCGATGCCGCGCTGGCCGGCCTGTGGCTGGCACGCCGCCTCGGCGGGCGGAACGCGGAGGCGGCGCCCTTCGTGCCCCGCAGCCTGCTGCGCACCCTCGACGCCATGCTGGCGGAGTGCTGGCTGGATGCGGCGGCGCCCACGCTGCCCCTCGCGCTGGCGTGGCGCATCACGACCGATCCTGTGACGGCAACGCTCGCCGTGCAGTTGCCGTCCCACACAACCGATATGACGCGCTGGGCGCGGGAGGTCATCCGGCATGGCTAAATTTGTCGCCGCAGGCGCGTTGCTGTCGATTCCATTTCCGGCGTTCGCCGCATCCGGCACCGCCAGCAGCATGCTGACGGTGCTGCTGAGCCTGGCGCTGATCCTCGGCGGATTCGTCGCGGTGGCGTGGTTCGCCCGCCGCTATCTGCCGGGCATGGGGGCGCAAGGCGCAGTCAAAGTGGTGGGAACCACCGCAGTCGGGGCGCGCGAACGCGTGGTGGTGGTCGAGGTCGACAACACCTGGCTGCTGCTGGGCGTGGGCGGCGGCAACGTGCAGCTGCTGCATACCCTGCCGAAGCCCGGGCAGGCGCAATTGCCGACGGAGCGGGTACGATGAAAACGCTACTGCTGTTGATCGCGCTGGGCCTGAGCGCGCCGGCCGTGGGCGCGGAAACCAGCATGCCCTTGCTGAGTGTGACGCCCGGCGCGGGCGGGCAGGTGATCGGGGTGCCGGGCGCAAGCCTGCCGTGGCTGCTGCTGTTCCCGTTCCTGCCGGCCTTGCTGCTGGCGTTCACGGCCTTCACCCGCATCGCCGTGGTGCTGTTCCTGCTGCGGCAGGGGCTGGGCAGCCACACTGCGCCGCCGAATCTGGTGCTGATGGGGCTGGCGGTGCTGCTGACGATTTTCGTGATGTCGCCCGCGTTGAAGACTATCAACAGCGAGGCCTATCAGCCTTATCTCTCCGGCGCGCTGACATTCAACGAGGCGGCCGAACAGGCCGCGGTGCCGCTGAAAAGCTTCATGCTGCGGCAGACGCGCGCCGAGGATCTCGATCTCTTCATCGGCGACGACAAGCGCATTAACCCGAAGCAGGCGGATAGCGTGCCGCTGGCCGCGCTGGCGCCGGCCTTTCTCACCAGCGAACTCAAGACCGCGTTCCAGATCGGCTTCATGGTGGTGCTGCCGTTCCTGGTGATCGACCTGGTGGTGGCCGCCGTGCTGACCGCGCTGGGCATGATCATGCTGCCGCCGCAACTGGTGTCGCTGCCCTTGAAGCTGTTGCTGTTCGTCACGGTCGACGGCTGGCATC
>NZ_MKUG01000202.1 GCF_001897685.1 Thiobacillus sp. 65-1402 | reverse complement strand
CTGAAGCTGCCGGTCGCGCTGGACGGCTGGGTCGCGCTCGCCGAGAACCACATCAGCCCGCAGGCCTACCGGCAGAACGAAGTGGTCACGGCGCTCAACGGCACCACCATCGAAGTCGTCCACACCGACGCCGAGGGCCGCATGGTGCTGGCCGATACGCTGACCTTGGCGGCCAGGGGCAAGCCCGACCTCATCGCCGACTTCGCCACGCTCACCGGCTCGATGCACTACGCGCTCGGCAGCCGCATGTCCGGCGTGTTCGCCAGCACCAGCGCGATTGCGCACCAGGCCTCGCGCGCCGCCACCTCAAGCGGCGAGCGCATCGTCGTCTTTCCCTATCCCGAGGACTACGACGCGAGCCTCGATTCGACGGTCGCCGACGTCAAGCAGTGCAGCATGGAAGGCGAAGCCGACCACATTCTCGCCACCCGCTTCCTGTCGCGCTTCGTCGGCGACGCGCCGTGGCTGCACATGGATCTGTCGGGGCACAGCTGCAAGGGCGGGCTGGGCGCGGTGATGAGCGACGCCAACGGCTTCGGTGTGGCGTGGGCGATGGCGCTGCTGGAGGGGATGAAAGGCTAGGCGCCGGCTCTGGCGGGGGAAAGGAAAACGGCTGCCCCTGTAGCCGTTTTTTTTTGGATCTGCGACCCGGGCTCAGGCCGCGGCTTGCCGGGATTTCTTGCGGGCTGCACCCATCAAGCCCAGCAAACCCAGACCGGCCAGCATCATGGCGTAGGTCTTGGCCTCGGGTATGACGGCGACGGTAGCTTCGGTCCAAATGCCCAACCTGTTGTCAAAAAACTGGAATGACGAATTGAAGCCGGGTACGGCTGTTGAAGGGTAAGTAAAACCAAAAAATCTTCCACCTATATACGTCACCGTCGGTGCAGCTGAGGCGTCGGCAAGCGTGAGCTGCGTTCCATTGAGATTGATGGTCAGGTCGCTGAAGGTGCCTGTGCTGTGTATGGCAGTCAAAAAATCGCTGGGTGCGGTGAACGTGCCGGCCGCGCTGATCCGTTCGCCCGCGGTCAGGCCATAGTCATTAGGGATGAGTTCATCCCCGATTAGAACGACGCCGGCAAGCGAAATTGTGAAGCTGTCGGCATACAGGCTTGTCGACGCGGAGAGCAACAGGGCGGCGGCAGCCAGACTCTGGAAAAGCGTTTTGCGGTCAGGCATTTCAGACTCCTCCTGAATTTGCTTCAATCGGGTCACGTTGGAAGTGGCCCGATTGACACGAGCAAACTCCATGCCTTTTAGATTTGTCCAATTAAAACAATCTTTTGTTTGTGCCCGATTTCTTTTGGGGAAAGAAACATGTAGAGAATTTGGGACAGGTTGGCTCGTTCGGGCAAACCGTCAGGCGGAAGTGTAAAAAATCCCGATACCTTGGCTTGAGCCGGGCCCGAGCCCGGCATTTTTGGATAAACCGGCTTCAGCCCTGCGTTTCCAGATGTCAAAATTACCGACATGCCTCATTCCGATCCGTCCGACGCCATCGAACGCCTTTATGTCGATGACACCCTGCTGGTACTCGACAAGCCGAGCGGTCTGCTCGCGGTTCCCGGGCGCGGCGCCGACAAGCAGGATTGCCTCGCCGCGCGGGTGCAGGCCCGCTATCCCGGTGCCCTCATCGTGCACCGGCTCGACATGGCCACTTCCGGGCTGATGGTGATGGCGCGCAACCCGGCAGCGCAGCGCGAACTGAGCAAGGCGTTCGCCGCGCGCGAGGTGACGAAGCGCTACATCGCGGTGGTGGCCGGGCGGTTGGACGCGCCGCCGGAGGACTGGGGAATCATCGATATGCCGATCGTCGTCGACTGGCCCAGACGGCCGTTGCGGATCGTCGATCCGGTTCACGGCAAACCCAGCCTCACCCGCTGGCGCGTGCTGGAATGCGACGCGACCGGCCAGGGCACGCGCGTGGAACTCGAACCGGTCACGGGCCGTTCGCATCAGTTGCGCGTTCATCTGCGTGAATTGGGTCACCCCATCCTGGGCGATGCGCTGTATGCGCCGTCCGAGGTGCAGGCCCGAGCCGGGCGCCTGTTGCTGCACGCCTGGTCGCTGCGTTTCGCGCATCCGTTGACGGGGGACGCGCTTGCGTTCGAGAGCCCGGCGCCGTTTTGACCGGCCCGGCCCTCGAACGAGCACTGCTTTAGTTCGCCACGCCGCAAGCCATGCGCGCCCCGCCGCCGCCGAGCGGCGCCGGATGGTCGGCATGGTTGTCCCCACCGACGTGGATCATCAGCGAGCGTCCCTTCATGTCGGCCATCTTCAGGCGCGGCGCCAGCACGGGCTGAGTTGCGTTTCCGGTCGCATCGACGAAAAGAGGCGGCAGATCGCCCAGGTGTCCGTTGCCCCACGGAGTGCCGTGGCGATTGGTCTTTTCGGGATCGTAGTGGCCGCCCGCGGCCAGCGCCGGAACCATCTTGCCGTCCTTTTCCTTGGCCTGGCAGTCCGGGTTCTGGTGCACATGGAAGCCGTGCATTCCAGGCGTCAGGCCGCTGAGGGCAGGGGTGAATACAAGGCCATGGCTGGATTCGCTGATGGTCACCATGCCGATGGCGGCGCCGATGCCCTTCTCGTCCACGAGATGCATCGTCACCACGCTGTCGGCGGCAGCGGCCAGGGGGGCGAGGCTCAAGGCCATCGCGTATGCCAGCGATCTGATTTTCATGTCTACTCCTTCAGGGGAAAGTGGAAACGTCTACGCGACAATCCAGGGGCTGGGGCAGGCAGGCCTTCCCCTCGATCGGCCGATCCATTATAGGAACAGGCGATGTCTTCCGTGCTTATCGACTGACAGGTCCCGGCTCCCCGCGAGGCCTTCCGGGCACAGTAACACTGCCGTCATGCGGCGCCGCTAAATTCCCTTCCCTGCGCTGCGGCACGTCCGCCGCTTTTCATACTTGGGCCTGCCGGGATCGGCGGGACAAGCCATCAAGCCATGCAAGGACTGGAATGCCTAGGGAAAAGATGTCGTTCGAAAACATGAAAATCAGTGTCCGGATGGGCCTGGGGTTCGGCCTGATTCTGGCCTTGACGCTGCTGGCGACAGGACTCGGCCTGCTGCGCATGGCGACGATCCAGGGTCATCTCGACCAGGTCGCCGGCAGCCACATGGTCAAGATCAAGTGGGTCAGCGAAATGCGCGATGCCCTGCAAACCGCCGCCATCTCGGCCCGCAATCTTGTCCTGCTGACGGATGAGGAGGCCATGGAGGCTGCCGCGAAGCATGTTCAGGAACAGCGCAAACGCTATGCGGAGGCGAGCGGGAAGCTGGCCGCCCTGGTGACGGGCGAGGCGGAAAAGGCGCTGCTCGCCAGGATCGTCGCGGCACGCGCGCAGACCGACCCCTCGCTCGACAAGGCGATGGGCTTCGCGCTCGGCAACCCCATCGCCGCGACGCAGACGCTGATCGACGAGGTTCATCCGGCGCAGAGCCTGTGGATCAAGGCGCTGGAAGACATGGCGAGGTTCCAGGAAAAGGCCAGCGCCCAGGCGCTGGAAGACGCCGAGGCCGCCTATGCCGGCGCGCGTGCGCTCGTGCTGGCCATGGCGGGTTTGTCGCTGGTTCTGAGCGGTCTGGTCGCCTGGCGCCTCACCCGTTCCATCACCGGTCCGATCGAACACGCGGTGAATCTTGCGCGCGCCGTTGCCGCCGGCGACCTGACGCAGCGCATCGAAGTCCGCTCGACGAACGAGACCGGCCAGCTGATGCAGGCGCTGAAGGACATGAACGAGAGCCTGGTCCGGATAGTCGGCCAGGTTCGCAGCGGCACCGACAGCGTGGCCACAGCGTCGAGCCAGATTTCCAGCGGCAACCTCGACCTCTCCTCGCGCACCGAACAGCAGGCCTCGAGCCTGGAAGAGACCGCCAGCTCGATGGAAGAACTGACCAGCACCGTCAGGCAGAACGCCGAGAACGCGCGCCAGGCCAACCAGCTCGTCGTCTCCACCGCCGACGTTGCGGTCAAGGGCGGCCAGGTCGTCGGCCAGGTCGTCGACACCATGGCCTCGATCAAGGAAAGCTCGCGCAAGATAGCCGACATCATCGGCGTCATCGACGGCATTGCGTTCCAGACCAACATCCTCGCCCTGAACGCTGCGGTCGAAGCCGCGCGTGCCGGCGAACAGGGGCGCGGCTTTGCCGTCGTCGCCAGCGAGGTGAGAAACCTCGCCCAGCGCAGCGCCGGTGCCGCCAAGGAGATCAAGGCCCTGATCGAAGACTCCGTCGGCAAAGTCGACGCCGGCGGCAAGCTGGTTGACGAAGCCGGCAAGACCATGGACGAGATCGTCGGCTCGGTCAAACGTGTCACCGACATCATGGGCGAGATAGCTGCGGCGAGCCAGGAGCAGAGCGCCGGCATCGAGCAGGTCAACCAGGCGGTTGGACAGATGGACGAGATGACGCAGCAGAACGCAGCCCTGGTTGAACAGGCGGCGGCTGCGGCCGAGAGCCTGCAGGACCAGGCGGCCAAGCTT
>NZ_MKUG01000201.1 GCF_001897685.1 Thiobacillus sp. 65-1402 | reverse complement strand
CGCGACCAGGACGATCGGCAGCAGCGGCAGCAGGGGTTTGCGCTTCACTCGCCGGTTCCTCCGGCGTCGGCCGGCAACACCGCATTGATGTAGGCGGCGGGATTGTGCAGGGACTCGGCCGTGACCCTGAAGTAGTCCGTGGCAGGCCCGGCACCCAGCGCCAGGATGGCGCAGAGGGCGATCAGGCCGGCCACCGGCCCGGCCTCGACCCAGAGCAGGCGCGGCGTGCTGCGCTCGCCGCTCCAGAATACGCGGACGCCCAGCCGCGACAGGCTGATTATCCCCGCCAGGCCCGACAGCAGCAGGGCCGCGACAAGCAGCCAGGAAGGCAGGGGGTTGCCGCCCGGCGCCTCGGCAATGGCCGCAGCGAGCAGGGAGAACTTGGCGACGAAGCCCGACAGGGGGGGCAGCCCGGTCAGCAGCAGCGCGCAGGAAACGAACGTCAGCCCGAGGAACGCCATTGCTCCCGGTATCGGCAGACCGACCGTTTCGTCGGGGTGCTCCGTGTCGCTGGCGGGATCCTGCAAACCGAAAGCCTCGAAGCTGATGGCGAGCAGGTCGGCCGCGTAGGCCCGGTTGCGCTGCACCATCTCGACCACCATGAAAAATGCGCCGCTGCCCAGTACCGAACTGACCAGGTAGAACAGGGCCGGGCCGGTCAGGGCGGTGCCGCGGAAACCGATGGCGGCGAGCAGGGTGCCGGACGAGACGATCACCAGAAATCCCGCCAGCCGTTCCAGCCGCTGGGTGGCGAGAATGCCGAGGCTGCCGATGGCGATGGTTGCCAGGCCGCAATAGAAGAGCCATTCGCCCCCGAAGGGAGCCGGAGATCCGGTCGCATGAAGCAGGGTTTCGAAGCGCAACAAGGCATAGATTCCCACCTTGGTCAGAATCGCGAATACCCCGGCCACCGGCGCCGAGGCCGCCGCATAGGTGGCAGGCAGCCAGAAGTTGAGCGGCCAGGCGCCGGCCTTGACCAGAAATACCACGCCGAGCAGTGCGGCGCCGATGTCGAACAGGGTGCGGTCGTCGGGGCTGAGGGCCTGCACGCGCAGGGCCAGTTCGGCCATGTTGAGCGTGCCTGTCACGCCGTAAATGAGCGCCGCCGCCACCAGAAACAGCAGCGAGGCGACCAGATTGACCGCGATGTAGTGCAGCCCGGCCTTGACCCGCGCCACCCCCGAACCATGCAGCGCCAGGCCGTAGGAAGCCGCTAGCAGAACCTCGAAGAACACGAACAGGTTGAACAGGTCGCCGGTAAGGAAGGCGCCGTTCAGGCCCATCAGCAGGAACTGGAACAGGGGCAGGTAATGCACCCCCGCCCGCTCCCAGCGTGCCAGCGAGTAGATCAGGGCGGCCGATCCGAGCGTCGCCGTCAGCGTCAGCATGATGGCCGCCAGGCGATCCGCCACCAGCACGATGCCGAAAGGCGCGGCCCAGTTGCCGAGCGAATAGACGGCGATCTCGCCGCGCCAGGGAGCGGGCAGGTGCGCGTCGGTCATGGCCAGCAGCGTCAGCGCCAGCAGCAGCTGGGCGAGCGTGGCGAGCAGCGCAATCGTGGCGCGCAGACGGTGCCGGGTTTCGCTGATCAGCAGCAGCAAGGCCCCCGTCAGCAGGGGAAGCACGACCGGCAGGATGGGCAGATGTTGTTGCCAGCTACCCATGTAGCGCTCCGGGGGCCGACGGGGGCGAAAGGCGGGGCGGCATCATTATCATTCTTTTTCGGTTTCCTGGCCGTCGACGTGGTCGGTGCCGTTCAAGCCGCGCGAAGCGAGCAGGACGACGAGGAACAGCGCGGTGGTGGCGAAGCCGATGACGATGGCGGTCAATACCAGGGCCTGCGGCACCGGATCGGTATACAGGTCGGGGTTGCTGCCCTTGAGCGGGTCGATCACCGGGACCGCGCCGACGCGCAGCCGTCCCATGCCGAAGATGAACAGATTGACCGCATAAGCGAGCAGCGACAGGCCTATGATGACTTGGAAGGTGCGCGGACGCAGCAGCAGCCACACGCCCGAACCGGCCATGACGCCGATCGCGAGGGCGAAAACGATTTCCATCAGGTTCCTCCTCCGATGCCGGCCCTGCGGTGATGGCGGCGCAGCGACTGGTGGGCGATGACCACCAGCATCAGCACCGTCGCGCCCACCACCAGCATGTAAACGCCCAGATCGAAGAGCAGCACGCTCGACAGATGCAGCTCACCGAGCAGCGGCAATTCGCCGTGCCAGGCGAGGCTGGTGAGGAAGGGATAGCCGTACAGCCACGCCCCGGCGCCGGCCGAAGCCGCGCTGAGCAGGCCGAGCGCGATCCATACCATGGGATGGATGCGTAGGCGCGACTCCACCCAGACCGTGCCGCCGACGAGGTATTGCAGGATGATGGCGGTGGCCAGCACGAGTCCGCCGACGAAGCCGCCGCCCGGCGCGTTGTGGCCGCGCAGCAGGAAGAACAGCGAGACCAGCATCGCCAGCGGCAGCAGCAGGCGCACGAGCACCGCCGGCAGCATCAGGTAGCCGTCCGGCAGCTTGGCGTCGGGGTCGGGCACGCGGGTTTCCTCGATGCCGTCCGCCGCATTCTGTTCGCGCTGCTGGCGCGGCAGGGGGATGCTCTCCGGCGCCGGGCGAAAGCGTCGCAGCAGGGCGAATACGGTCAGCGCGACCACGGCGAGCACGGTGATTTCGCCCAGGGTGTCGAAGCCGCGGAAATCGACCAGGATCACGTTGACCACGTTGAGGCCGCCGCCCTGGGGCAGGGACTGCGCGATGAAGAAGGGCGAAATGCCATCGATGTCGGGGCGGGTCAGGATGGCGTAGGCCAGCGCTGCAAGACCGAGGCCGCCCGCAGCGGCGATCAGCAGGTCGCGCAGGCGGCGCAGGCGCACCCGGGCCGTCTCCGGCCGTCCCTGGGTGAAGCGCGCTTCGCGGCGCGGCAGCCAGCGCAGGCCGAGCAGGATCAGCACGGCGGTGACCACTTCGACGGTGAGTTGGGTGAGCGCCAGGTCGGGGGCGGAGAACCAGACGAAAGTCAGGCTGGTCGCCAGTCCGGCGCCGCCCGACAGGATCAGCGCGGCAAAGCGATGATGCTTGGCCTGCCAGGCGGCGGCCAGCGCGCAGGCGGCGCCGACCACCCAGAGCAGCGCGAAGGCCGGATGCAGGGGCGTCGTTTCCCGCGTGCCCCAGGAACTGCCCGTGTTGAGCAGGGGCAGCAGTGCGCCACCCAGGGCAACGAGAACGAGCACCAGGAGCTGCATCTGCAGGCGCGGCGAAAACAGCCAGCGCATGGCCTGTTCGGCGCCCGACATCAGCGTCGTCTGCAGCCAGTCGAAGGTGCGTTTGCCGTCGATGCGTTCGAGCAGTGGTACCTCCGTGCCGGTACGCCAGAGGAAGGCGCGGTAGAGCGCGACGCCGCCGATGAATGCGGCGGCGCTCATCAGCAGCGGCAGGTTGAGGCCATGCCAGACCGCCAGGCTGTAGGACGGCGCGTCGCTGCCGAGAATCGAGTCGGTTGCCGCTTGCAGATAGGGGCCGACGGTGATGCCGGGGAGCATCCCGACCAGCAGGCAGGCCAGCACCAGCAGCGCGCTCGGCAGCAGCATCCAGCGCGTCGGTTCGTGCGGCGCACGGGGCAGCTCATCGGTCGGAGGGCCGAAGAAGACCTGATGGATGAAGCGCAGCGAATAGGCGACGCTGAACATGCTCGCCAGCGTCGCCGCCAGCGGCAGGCCGATGCGTTGCCAGCCGGGACGGTCGAGGAAGATGGTCTCGGCAAAGAACATCTCTTTCGACAGGAAGCCGTTGAGCAGCGGCACCCCCGCCATCGCCGCGGCCGCCACCACGGCCAGCGTCGCGGTGATCGGCATCGCCCGATACAGCCCCGAAAGCCGCTGCATGTTGCGCGTGCCGGTTTCATGGTCGACGATGCCCGCCGCCATGAACAGCGAAGCCTTGAAGGTGGCGTGATTGACGATATGGAACACCGCCGCCACCAGCGCCAGCGGACTGTTCATTCCCAGCAGCAGCGTAATGAGGCCGAGATGGCTGATGGTGGAGTAGGCGAGCACGCCCTTCATGTCCTGCTGGAACAAGGCCAGGTAGGCGCCGATCAGCAGCGAACACAGGCCGGCGCCGCCGACGATCCAGAACCACAAATCGGTGCCTGCCAGCACCGGCCAGAACCGGGCCAGCAAGAACACGCCGGCCTTCACCATGGTGGCGGAATGCAGAAAGGCCGAAACCGGCGTCGGCGCCGCCATGGCATGGGGCAGCCAGAAGTGGAAAGGAAACTGCGCGCTCTTGGTCAGCGCGCCGAGCACGATCAGGATCAGCGTCAGCGGGTACCAGGGATGGTTCTGGATCGTGTCTGCCGCCGCCAGAACCGCATCCAGGTCGTAGCTGCCGGCCATGTGCCCGAGCAGCAGCATGCCGCCCAGCAGCGCCAGCCCGCCCGTGCCGGTAACGATAAGCGCCATGCGCGCGCCGCGGCGCGCGTCGACGCGGTGATGCCAGTAGGCGATGAGCATGAACGAAGCGAGGCTGGTCAGCTCCCAG
Organism: Thiobacillus sp. 65-1402; assembly: GCF_001897685.1. Lineage (GTDB taxonomy): Bacteria > Pseudomonadota > Gammaproteobacteria > Burkholderiales > Thiobacillaceae > Thiobacillus. The sequence goes on along the minus strand of NZ_MKUG01000201.1, from coordinate 17,352 downwards.
AACATGGCAATCTGGAGCAGGTTGCCAGACAGGACCACCCCGAGCATCGCTCCCATGAATGCCAGAAAAAAGGAGAAGAAACGGGGCACCGGATCGTCCGGCGACATGTAGTAGCGCGCATAGACCACCACCAGCGCGCCCATCACCGTGACCAGCATGGCGAACAGCCAGGCGTAGCCATCCATGCGCAGGGAGAAATCCAGTCCCAGGCCGGGCGCCCAGGGAATGGTCGTGCGGATGACGCCTTCGGCGGCAACTTGCGGATACAGGCTCGCCACCAGGGCTGCGGCCGCAAGCGCGACCATACCGGCCAGCCACGCTTCGGCATTGCGGGCGTTGGACGGCAGGAAGGCGGCACACAGGCTGCCAACGAACGGAAGAAGAAGAATCAGGAGCAAGGACATGCTCTATTTACAATTGTTCAGCACGTCTCTGGGCCTCTTGTCGAATCTCGATTTTACGGAAAAGGCTGCAGCGGTTTCCACAAAACAAAACGCCGTCTCCCGGGAAACCGGCCCGTTGCGGCGCTTGAGTTTTCGTTTGGCGCGTTCGAAACGGCAATCGAAACCCGACGTAGTTTAGCATCAGAGCTTGCCCGATCCGGGGCCGTTGCCGCATCTCCGACGTGCGGACTAAGGATGCGCACGGCATGGGCTTCATCGTTGCGCATGGCGTCCGATGGACTAGCGATCTGCGGGGGTGCTAAAATTATTCGCGTAGTTCACGGTTGATGTCTTGGGCCACACGCAGCTTCGTGGAGTGGGGGGCGCCAACTTGACCGGGTGCTGGCCGTGGGTTCGGGTTCTAATCGTGACCAATGTTCATTGAGGCGGGATGGCCTCCAGAGGTTGCGAAATGTCGCCGCGAACTCGCGCCCGACACTGGATGAACCCGGCGCATGGCTGTTCGCAGTACGCCTGCAATCTTTGAAATCAGCAGTATCCAAAAGCGCGGCCGGCCCGCGTTTTTTTGTTCCCGGAGTTCGTATATGGTCAACGTCACGCTTCCCGACGGTTCCGTCAGACAGTTCGATGCGCCGGTCACGGTGGCGCAGGTTGCGTCCAGCATCGGCGCCGGCTTGGCCAAGGCGGCGCTCGCCGGGCGGGTCGATGGCGAACTGGTCGACACCAGCCATCTGATCGATGCGGATGCGCAACTCGCCATCGTCACCGACAAGGATGCCGACGGCCTCGACATGATCCGCCATTCCACCGCCCACCTGCTGGCGTACGCGGTGAAGTCGCTGTTTCCCGATGCGCAGGTGACCATCGGCCCGGTGATCGAGGACGGCTTCTACTACGATTTCGCGTACAAGCGCCCGTTCACGCCGGACGACCTCGCGGCGATCGAAAAGAAAATGGCCGAGCTGGCGAAGCAGGACATCCCGGTCGAACGCAGCGTGATGCCGCGCGACGAGGCGGTGACCTTCTTCAAGAACATGGGCGAGGCCTACAAGGCCGAGATCATCGCGTCGATTCCGAGCAACGAGGATATTTCGCTGTACCGCGAGGGCGATTTCATCGACCTCTGCCGCGGCCCGCACGTGCCGTCGACCGGCAAGCTCAAGCACTTCAAGCTGATGAAGCTGGCCGGTGCCTACTGGCGCGGCGACTCGAAGAACGAGATGCTGCAGCGCGTGTACGGCACCGCATGGGCGAAGAAGGAAGACCTCGAAGCCTACCTGCATCGTCTGGAAGAGGCCGAGAAGCGCGACCATCGCAAGCTCGCCCGCCAGCTCGACCTGCTGCACATGCAGGACGAGGCGCCCGGCATGGTGTTCTGGCACCCCAAGGGCTGGATCGTGTGGCAGCAGATCGAGCAGTACATGCGGCAGAAGTTCGTCGAATACGGCTACCAGGAAGTGCGCACCCCGGCGGTGATGGACCGCAGCATGTGGGAGAAATCCGGCCACTGGGAGAACTATCACGAGAACATGTTCACCACCGCGTCGGAAAACCGCGACTATGCGGTGAAGCCGATGAACTGCCCTGGCCACGTGCAGATTTTCAACAGCGGCCTGCATTCCTATCGCGACCTGCCGCTGCGCCTCGCCGAGTTCGGCTCGTGTCACAGGAACGAGCCCTCGGGCGCGCTGCACGGCATCATGCGCGTGCGCGGCTTCACCCAGGACGATGCCCATATCTTCTGCACCGAAGACCAGATCGAGCAGGAAGTGGCCGACTTCATCGTCATGCTGCAGAAGACCTATGCCGATTTCGGCTTCAGCGACGTGCTGGTGAAGCTGTCGACGCGGCCGGACAAGCGCGTCGGTTCGGACGAGTCCTGGGACAAGGCGGAAGCCGCGCTGGCGGCGGCGCTCGACAAGAACCAGCTTGCCTACGACCTGCAGCCTGGCGAGGGCGCGTTCTACGGCCCCAAGATCGAGTTCACGCTGAAGGATTCGCTCGGCCGCCTGTGGCAGTGCGGCACCATCCAGCTCGACTTCAATCTGCCGGTGCGCCTGGGGGCCGAGTTCGTCGACGAGGACAACAGCCGCAGGCCGCCGGTGATGCTGCATCGCGCGATCCTCGGCTCGATGGAGCGCTTCATCGGCATCCTGATCGAGCACCATGCCGGCAATTTCCCGCTGTGGCTGGCGCCGGTGCAGGTGATGGTGATGAACATCAGCGAGCGTCAGGCCGATTACGCGCAAAAAGTCACCCAGGCGCTGCGCGAGGCCGGCATCCGCGCGGTGTCGGACTTGAGTAATAACAAGATTACTTATAAAATCCGCGAACATAGCTTGCAAAAGCTGCCTTATCTGGTGGTCGTTGGCGACAAGGAAATGGAAACCGGTGCGGTTTCCGTCCGTGCCCGCGGCAACCAGGATCTGGGGCAGCTCGGTTTGGATGACTTGATGGCGCGCCTGAAAGCGGAAACGCTGGCGCGCCAGTAGCAGCGGTCAAACAAGGCGTCGGGGCTGTCCCGTTTAGGGGATTGGTCCCGCGCCTTCTTTAATTTTTGTTTGGCCTTTTTGCCTCGGCGCGTTGCGCCAGGTTTTTATTTGGAGAACAACTCATCGCGACAGAAAAGAAACAGACACGCATCAACGGCGAAATCACTGCCCCTGAGGTGCGTTTGGTCGGTGTGGAAGGCGAGCAGCTCGGCATCGTGAAAATCTACGATGCGCTGCGCCAGGCTGAAGAAGCTGACCTTGACCTGGTTGAAATTGCCCCGACGGCCCAGCCGCCCGTGGCCAAGATCATGGACTACGGCAAGTTCAAGTATCAGGAAAGCAAGAAGCAGCACGAAGCCAAGCTGAAGCAGAAGCAGGTCCAGATCAAGGAAATCAAGTTCCGTCCGGGTACCGACGAAGGCGATTACCAGATCAAGCTGCGCAACCTGATCAAGTTTCTTGAAGAAGGCGACAAGACGAAAATCACCTTGCGTTTTCGGGGTCGCGAAATGGCCCACCAGGAAATCGGCATGGCCCAGTTGCGGCGTGTGTCGGCGGATCTGGCCGAACTCGCTGTGGTCGAGCAGTTTCCCAAGATGGAAGGCCGTCAGCTGGTGATGATGCTGGCGCCGAAAAAGAAGATTTAAGGGTTGTTTGTACTGCATTCGCTTGAGTGCAAGCGAATGTGAGACCGGCGTTTCTCGTATCCCTCGGGATCAAAAACGCCACAATACGTGCAGTCGGGTTGGTGAAGCATTCCACGCCGTGGGATCACCTGGCCGCATGAAATAAAAGGAAGCATCATGCCTAAGATGAAAAGCAAGAGCGGCGCCGCCAAGCGGTTCCGCGCGCTGGGCGGCGGCGGGTTCAAGCGCTCGCACGCGTTCATGCGCCATATTCTCACCAAGAAGAGCACCAAGCGTAAGCGCCAGTTGCGCGGCATGGAAACTGTCAATGCCAGCAACCATAAAGCGGTTGCCCGCATGTTGCCCTACGCATAAAGGAGAGAAAGCATGCCACGCGTCAAACGGGGTGTAACCGCCCGCGCCAGCCACAAGAAAATCCTCGATGCCGCCAAGGGCTATCGCGGTCGTCGCAAGAACGTATTCCGCGTCGCCAATGAAGCGGTGATGAAGGCCGGTCAGTACCAGTACCGCGACCGTCGTCAGCGCAAGCGCCAGTTCCGCGCCCTGTGGATTGCCCGTATCAACGCCGCCTCGCGGCAGCACGGTCTGACCTACAGCGTGTTCATGAACGGTTTGAGCCGCGCCGAGATCGGGATCGACCGCAAGGTGCTGTCCGATATCGCGATTTTCGACAAGGACGCCTTTGCCAAGATCGTTGAACAGGTCAAGGCCAAGCTGGCGGCGTAAGCCGTCAAACCGTCACAAAAAAAGGCCGCAAGGCCTTTTTTTGTTTGTGATTGATACGAGACCATTGCCATGCGCAATCCCAACGAAATCGTTGCCGACGCCCTTATCGCCATCCAGGCCAGTTCCGACTTGCCGGCACTGGAACAGGTCAAGGCGGGCTATCTGGGCAAGAGCGGCCAGCTCACCGAATTGCTGAAAAGCCTGGGCGCGATGCCCGCCGACGAGCGCAAGACCGCCGGCGCCCGCATCAACGAAGCCAAGCAGGCGGTGGAAGCCGCGCTCAAAACCCGTCGCGACGCGCTGCAGCAGGCCGAACTGGACCGTCAGCTGGCGGCCGAAACGCTCGACGTGAGCCTGCCCGGACGCGGCTTGGCGCGCGGCGGGGTACATCCGGTGTCGCGCACGCTGACGCGCATCCAGGCGCTGTTCCGCTCGATCGGCTTCGAGGTGGCGACGGGGCCGGAGATCGAGACCGATTTCTACAATTTCACCGCGCTCAACATTCCGGAAGACCATCCGGCGCGGGCGATGCACGATACCTTTTATCTGCAGAGCGGCGAGTTGCTGCGCACCCATACTTCGCCGGTGCAGGTGCGCTACATGCAGACCCACCGGCCGCCGCTGCGCATCATCGCGCCGGGACGGGTGTACCGCTGCGATTCCGATGTCACGCATACGCCGATGTTCCATCAGGTCGAAGGCCTGTGGGTGGACGAGTCGGTGTCGTTTGCCGACCTCAAGGGTGTGCTCGCCGATTTCATGCGCAACTTCTTCGAGCGCGACGATCTGCCGGTGCGCTTCCGGCCGTCCTTCTTCCCCTTCACCGAGCCGTCGGCCGAAATGGACATCGGCTGCGTGATGTGCGGCGGCGAGGGCTGCCGGGTGTGCTCGCACACCGGCTGGCTGGAAGTGCTGGGCTGCGGCATGGTGCACCCCAATGTGTTCAGGCATGTCGACATCGACACCGAGCGGTTCGTCGGCTTTGCCTTCGGACTAGGCGTCGAGCGCCTCGCCATGCTGCGTTACGGCGTCGACGATTTGCGGTTGTTCTTCGAGAACGATTTGCGTTTCCTTAAACAGTTCAATTAATTAGGGCGCATACATCATGCAATTTTCAGAAGCCTGGCTGCGCAGCCTCGTCAACCCTGCACTCGATACGCCCCAACTGGCCCACGCATTGACCATGGCCGGGCTGGAAGTCGAGGCCTTGACGCCGGCCGCCCCGCCGTTCAACAGCGTCGTGGTGGCCGAGATCCTGTCGGCGGAAAAGCACCCCGACGCCGACCGTCTGCGTGTGTGCCAGGTCGATGTCGGCGAGGCGGCGCCGGTCACCATCGTGTGCGGCGCGCCCAACGCGGCGGCCGGACTCAAGGTGCCGTGCGCCCGTCCGGGGGCGAAGCTGCCCGGGATCGAAATCAAGGTCGCCAAGGTGCGTGGCGTCGAGTCCTTCGGCATGCTGTGCTCGACCAAGGAACTGGGCCTGGAAGGCGCGGCCGACGGCCTGATGGTGCTGCCTGCGGATGCGCCGGTGGGAGAGGATTTCCGGGCCTGGCTCAACCTCGACGATACCCTTATCACCCTGAAACTCACCCCCAACCGCGCGGACTGCCTGTCGCTGCAGGGCGTGGCGCGCGAGGTCGGGGCGATCACCGGCGCCGAGGTGCGTCTGCCGCAGATACGCGAAACCCCGGCCCGTATCCACGACACGGTGCCGCTGCACGTAGCGGCAAGCGGGGCCTGCCCGCTGTATCTGGGGCGCGTGGTGCGCGGCATCGACGCGCAGGCGCCCACTCCGCGCTGGATGGCGGAACGGCTGGAGCGCAGCGGCATCCGCCCGCTGCTGGCGCCGGTCGACATCACCAATTACGTGCTGCTCGAACTCGGCCAGCCGATGCATGCCTTCGCGCTGTCGCGCCTCAACGGCGGCATCGATGTGCGGCTGGCGCGTGCGGGCGAAACACTCGAACTGCTGAATGGCCAGACGGCCGAACTGGCGCCCGACATGCTGGTGATCGCCGATGCCAGCGGCCCGGTGGCGCTGGCCGGGATCATGGGCGGGCAGCCGACCAGCGTGGAGCGCGTTACGGTCGATGTCTTACTCGAAGCCGCGTTCTTCGCGCCGACGGCGATTGCCGGGCGTGCGCGGCGGCTGGGCTTGGCCACCGATTCGTCGCACCGTTTCGAGCGCGGCGTCGACTATGCCGCGACGCGCCAGGCGATGGAGCGGGCAACGCAGTTGCTGCTCGACATCTGCGGCGGCCAGCCGGGGCCGATCACCGAAGCGGTGGCCGAATTGCCGCGGCGCGAGCCGATCACCCTGCGCCTGGCGCGGCTGAAGCGTGTGGCCGGCATCGAGCTCGACGCGGATCAGGTGGCGCGCGGCCTCGGCGCGCTCGGCGCGCAGGTCGAGCGCCAGGGCGATTGCCTGGCCGTCACCCCGCCGAGTTTCCGCTTCGACCTGGCAATCGAGGAGGACCTGATCGAAGAGGCGGTGCGCCTGTTCGGTTACGACAACATTCCGGCGCAGCCGCCGGCGGCGCCGTCGCGCATGCTGCCACAGGACGAAACCATGCTGGCCGACGATGCCCTGCGGCAGATGCTGGCCGGACTGGATTATCAGGAAGTCATCACCTACAGCTTCGTCGACCCGGCGTGGGAAACGGCGTTGAATGCCGACGCCCGCCCGTTGCCGCTGGCCAATCCCATCGCCAGCCAGTTGTCGGCGATGCGCACCACGCTGTGGGGTGGCCTGATCGAGACGCTGCGCCATAATCTCAACCGCCAGCAGGAACGGGTGCGCATTTTCGAACTGGGACGGGTGTATGCGTCGCAGTCCGAGCAGCCTATGAAGCTGGGCGGCCTCGCTTATGGCGACGTGCAACCTGAACAATGGGGCGTAACTGCGCGCCGCGTCGATTTCTTCGATCTCAAGGGCGACCTGGAACGCCTGTTCGGCCACGTGCTCGACAGCCGGCGCGGCGCCCATCCCGCGCTGCACCCGGGGCAGTGCGCCGAATTGTGGACAGGGGGGCGGGCGATCGGCTGGATCGGCGCGCTGCATCCGCGCCTGGTGCAGGCCTTCGATCTGCCCGCCGTGCCGCTGCTGTTCGAACTCGACTGTCAGGCGCTCGCCCGGCATGCTTTGCCGCGGCATGCGGCCTTGTCGCGCTTCCCGCTGGTGCGGCGCGATCTGGCGTTCGTGCTGGACCTCCAGACCCCGGCCGGCGAACTGCTGGCCGTGTTACGCGAGGCCGCGTCTGCCCAGGTGCAGTCGATCGAGGTGTTCGACGACTATCGCGGGAAAGGCATGGGGGAAAACCAAAAAAGCCTTGCTATTCGGGTAGTTATGCAAGATACTGAACGCACATTGACGGATCAGGAAGTGGAGGGCGCAGTGCAAAAACTGATCAACGCCGCGCTTCGTCAGTGCAATGCCAGCTTGCGTGCGTGACGCTTTTTCTCACGAGCCATCCCTGCCAACACGACCATGACCACCCTGACAAAAGCTGATCTGGCCGAACTGCTGTTCGAAAAAGTGGGTTTGAATAAACGCGAAGCCAAGGATGTCGTCGAATCGTTTTTCGATGAAATCCGCTTGTCGCTCGAAAAGGGCGACATCGTCAAACTGTCCGGTTTCGGCAATTTCCAGTGCCGGGAAAAGCCGCAGCGCCCGGGCCGCAACCCCAAGACCGGCGAAGAAATGCCGATTTCCGCGCGTCGCGTGGTGACCTTCCACGCCAGCCAGAAACTCAAATCCCAGGTCGAAGGCGCCCAAATTGGAACGCCCAGCGCGGAGTGAACTGCCGCCGATTCCGGCCAAACGCTATTTCACCATCGGTGAAGTGTCGGAGCTGTGCGCCGTCAAGGCGCACGTGCTGCGTTACTGGGAACAGGAATTCACCCAGCTGCGCCCGGTCAAGCGGCGCGGCAACCGGCGTTATTACCAGCACCACGAGGTGCTGCTGATCCGCCGCATCCGCGAACTGCTGTATGAAGAGGGCTTCACCATCAGCGGCGCGCGCCAACGCCTCGAGCACGACGCCGACCTCGCTCCCGTCGCTGCCGCTTCCGAGCTGGATGCCGGCAGATTGCGCGCTGAAATCACCGCCATCCTGAAAATATTGGGCTGACGGGCTTCCGTGTCGTGCCGGTCATCTGTTAGAATCTTGGGCTTCGTCGGGGCGTAGCGCAGCCTGGTAGCGCACTTGCATGGGGTGCAAGGGGTCGGAAGTTCGAATCTTCTCGCCCCGACCAATAAAATCAGAGAGATAGGGTCGGGTTATCCCGGCCCTTTTTCTTTGCAGCGACAGAAACCCTGTTGCCGTTGCGACATCTGCAATGTCCGGTACAGGCACTATATTTATCGTTTGTTCATATCAGGAGAGAGTTATGGAACACACTTTGCCCGCACTGCCCTTTGCCATGGACGCGCTCGCGCCGCACATGTCCCAGGAGACTTTCGAATACCACTACGCCAAGCACCATCAGGCCTACGTGACCAACCTCAACAACCTGATCAAGGGAACCGACTTCGAGACCAAGTCGCTCGAGGACATCGTCAAGAGCGCGCCCGCCGGCGGCATCTACAACAACGCGGCGCAGGTGTGGAACCACAGCTTCTTCTGGAACTGCCTGACCCCCAACGGCGGCGGCGCCCCCTCCGGCGCCCTGGCCGATGCCATCAACCAGAAATGGGGCTCGCTGGACGAGTTCAAGAAGGCCTTCCAGGCCAGCGCCGTGGGCAACTTCGGTTCCGGCTGGACCTGGCTGGTGAAGAAGGCAGACGGCTCGGTCGACATCGTTAACATGGGCGCTGCCGGCACCCCGCTGACCACCGGCGACAAGGCGCTGCTGTGCGTCGACGTGTGGGAGCACGCCTACTACATCGACTACCGCAACCTGCGTCCCAAGTTCGTCGAGACCTTCCTCAACAACCTGGTGAACTGGAAGTTCGCCGAAGCGAATTTCGCCTGACCCAGTTTCCTGGTCGGGCGAAGCAAAAAACCGGGGCGCAATGCTCCGGTTTTATTTTGTGCCTGCGCCGGCATCCGCCAGTCGCAGGATGTCTAAATAACCATGATCGGCCATTGCCTGCGCTTCGCGCAGCAGGAGCCAATTCTCCGTATTCGGCGATTCCTTGCCGTCCAGCAGGCGCAGCATGCGCGTCCAGCGCGCGCGCTGGTTTGCCACAGTCATCGGCGCAGCCAGACCTTGGCGGCGCAGTTCGGCTGCGCGGCCGATCAGGCGGAATTTCGCCGCATCCAGTTGCGGCGGCAGCGGCAGCGAGAGGTCGAACGTGAGGTCGACGCGCCAGGGCGCTTCGATTTCAACGCCTGACTGCGGCGGCGGACGCCACGACAGTTCGTCCGGGCCGGGCGCGACGCGTTCGGGATCGAGGGGGAATTTGTAGAAGCCCCATTTCGCGCCCATCCAGCATTCGAGCAGCACGCGGTCGTCTTCCACTACGCATAGCTCGCCAGTGGATCCGGCGAGTCCGGCGTCGCCGGGCAGCGGGCCGTAGGCGTGCGGGTCCTGCTTCCATTTCGAGAAATCGCGATTCGGCGGCGCGCCATAGTCGGCTTCGAGGGCGCGCCAGATGGCGATGAAGGCTGCGTAGTCGCGCCGGTAGGCGGGATTGCGGCGCAGGAATTCCCACGCCCACTGGTCGCGCGTGAGATCAACACAATACGCGTAGGCATCGGTGTCCATCAGATCGGCAGGAAGGCCATGGTGGCGACGTTGACGACGCCGAAGCGGATGGCCCGGTTACTCTTGTCCTCGATGATTCTGGCCAGCGTGTCCTGGATGCCGATGAGCTTGCCGAATTCGCGCTCGAAGCTGAGGTTGGCTACACCGTTCTCGTCGGCACCATTGGATAGCAGCAGGAGATCGCCGCGCAGATTTCTGGCGGTGGCGAGCTTCCAGACCACCGCCTCGGTATTGCGTGCGGCGTTGTAGAGTCTCTGGGCATCCACTTCGGTCAACAGGTAAAACTCGGTCTGATGATTGAATGCCGCCATGTGCATGATCAGCAGGCCGCCCATCAGCGCCTTCACCCGATCGGCCGTGTAATCTTCGCGCCAGGCTGCGCGCAGGGCAGTTTCCCAGCCAAGATCCTTTTGCGGCGACAGATGCCAGTGCGAGAGCGGCCTGAACAGGGCCGCCGCTGCTTCGTCGGCGCCGGCAAAGCCGGATTTGCGCCATTCGCCGGGGTTGCGGCGATAGAGCTTGAGCGTCAGTGTCTTGAGGGTGGCGATGACTTCCTGCTGGTGGATCTCGATCACATTGTCGACATCGCCTTTGGCCAGATCCTTGATGCTGAAACTGTGTACGCTGTGGCTGCCGTCCTTGCGCTGGATGGGCTGGCTGGCGCAGGCGGCGAGCAGCGCACAGGCCAGCAGACAGGCGAACAGGGCAGGGATGCGGTTCACGAAGAGCAGCTTACCTCGATCTTCCTTGCCCAGTCAGGTGGTTCGGCGGCGTAAGCCTCGTAATCCGGCTGCTCGTCGAACGGGCGCGTCAGCAGCGCGTGCAGGCGATTGACCTCGCTGTAATCGCGTTCGTCCACGGCGCGGCGGATGGCGATTTCGGCCAGGTGGTTGCGCAGGATGTATTTCGGATTGACGCGCCGCATCGCCTGGCCGCGCTCGGCATCCACCGAACCCAACTGGCGCAGCGCGGCGGCGTAGCGTGCCGCCCAGGCGTCGAACGCCGTGCGGTCGAGGAAAAGGTCGCGCAGCGGCGGGTTGACGGCGTCGGGGCTGCTGTCGAAATCGCACAGGCGGCGCATGAAGATCGTGTAGTCGACGCGGTTTTGCGCGAGCAGCTGCAGCGCATCCGTGAGGATCGGCACCAGGTCCTCGCCGGGCGTGAGGCCGAATTTTTCGGCCATGCGGGCGAGGTAGGCCTGGCCGAATTGCCGCGGATAGTCGCCGATTGTCTGCGACGCGGCTTCCACCGACAGCAGCGGCACCAGCGTCTGCGCGAGCTTGGTGAGATTCCACGCGGCGACGTCGGGCTGCTGGTCGAAGGCGTAGCGCCCGCCGCTGTCGGAATGGTTGCAGACGAAGCCGGGGTCGAAGGCGTCGAGGAAGCCGAACGGGCCGTAGTCGAGCGTCAGGCCGAGGATGGACATGTTGTCGGTGTTCATCACGCCGTGCGAAAAGCCGACCGCCTGCCACTGCGCCATCAGCTCGGCGGTGCGGCGGGCGACTTCGCGCAGCAGCTCGGCGTGGGGTTCGGCGCGGCTTGCCAGTTCGGGGTAGTAGCGCGCGATGACGTAGTCGGCCAGCTGGCGGATCGGTTCGATCTGGTTCCTGTAGTAGAACACCTCGAACGAGCCGAAGCGCACGAAGCTCGGCGCCAGCCGCGTCACCAGCGCGGCGGTTTCGATCTCCTCGCGGTAGACCGGATGATCGCTGCCGACGATGGCGAGGGCGCGCGTGGTGGGGATGCCGAGCGCGTGCATGGCTTCGGAACAGAGGAATTCGCGGATGCTCGAACGCAGTACCGCGCGGCCGTCGCCGCCGCGCGAGTAGGGGGTGCGCCCGGCGCCCTTCAGCTGCACTTCCCAGCCTTCGCCGGCGGCATTCTTCACTTCGCCCAGCAGGATCGCGCGGCCGTCGCCGAGCTGCGGCACGTAGTGGCCGAACTGGTGCCCGGCATACAGCGCGGCGAGCGCGTCCATCCCCGGCAGCGATTGATTGCCGGCCAGCGTGCGGATCAGTTCGGGGCGGGCGATTTCGCTGTCGTCGAGGTCGAGCAGCGCCAGCGCTTGCGGGCTGTGGCAGACGAGATAAGGGTCGGGGACGGGCGTGGGGCAGACGCGCGAATAAAAGATTTCCGGCAGGCGGGCAAAGCCGTTGTCGAAGGCCAGCGATTCAAGTTTGGGCATGGGGAAATTCTAAGGCCTGGCCGGGTTTGTGCGACCCGCCCGACGGCAGGGTTACCCATCCACCGGGGGCGCCATGAAGCGCATTCCGGCTTGCCCGGTACGCGCTGGCCTACCCGTACAGCTGGACAGCGAATCCCTGCTGTTCCCAATCGTCCACCAGTTTCCAGCCGGCGTTTCCCGCAATCGTGCTGAATTCGTCGCGTCGGAACTTGTAGGAATGCTCGGTATGCAGCGTCTCGCCGAGGGCGAAATGGAAACGCCGTCCGGCTACGCTCACCGTCTGCGCGGCAAGGCTGACCAGATGCATCTCGATGCGGCCGGCGACCGGATTGTAGAAGGCATAGTGGCGGAATCGGGTGGGGTCGAAATCGGCGTCCAGTTCGCGGTTCAGGCGTTCGAGGAGGTTGAGGTTGAAGGCGGCGGTGATGCCGGCGGCGTCGTTATAGGCGGCGTGCAGCAGCAGCGGATCTTTCTTGAGGTCGAAGCCGATGAGCAGGCGCCCATCGGCGCCGGCCAGCCGGCGGAAGCGCGCGAGCAGGGCGGTCGCCGTGTCGGGCGCGAAGTTGCCGATGCTGGAGCCGGGGTAATAGATCAGCCGCCGGCCGGGCGGCAGGCAGGGGGCCGCGGCTTCCAGGTCGCGGATGAAATCCATGCCCAGCGCGGTGACGGCAAGTTGCGGGTAAGCGTGGGCGAGGGCTTGCGCGGCGGCGGCCAGCGGGGCGCCGGCGATGTCCAGGACGACGAGGTGGGCAGGCTGCAGGGCATCGAGCAGCAGGCGCACTTTGCTGCACTCGCCGGCGCCCGGCTCGACGATGCAGTCGAGCGGGCCGACGGCGGCCGCGATGTCGGGCAGGCGGGAGGCCATGAGCGCCCGCTCGGTGCGGCAGAGGGCATATTCGGGCTGCGCGCAAATGGCCTCGAACAGACGGCAGCCCGCCTCGTCATAGAAATATTTCGGCGGAATGGATTTGGGGCAGGCGGCGAGGCCGGCCAGCACGTCGCTGCGCAAATCGTCGGCGGCGACGGGAAAGTCCCGAAAGGTGAACGCCACTCAGACGCTGATCGCAACATCGCGGCCGGCCTGCAGGCGGCCGATTTCCGCCGCCTGCGCGAAGCCGTGCCGCCGGAAGGTTTCCAGCACCGTGTCGCGCGCCGCGGTGGCGCAACTCACCAGCAGGCCGCCGCTGGTCTGTGGGTCGGTGAGCAGGGCCTGCTGCCAGTCGGCGATGCCGCCAGCCAGGCTCACTTCGCTGCCGTAGCTCGCCCAGTTGCGCCCGCTGGCGCCGGTGACATGGCCGCCCTGCGCCAGTTCGGCGACGCCGGGCAGCAGGGGCAGGCGGCCCAGCCCGACCTGGGCCGAAACGTTCGATGCGCGGGTGATTTCGAGCAGGTGGCCGAGCAGGCCGAAGCCGGTGATGTCGGTCATCGCGTGCACGCCCGCGGTTGCGGCCAGATCGGCGCCGGCGGTGTTGAGCTGGGTGGTGGCGGCGATCATCGCCGCGTATTGCTCGGCGCTGAGCAGGCCTTTTTTCAGCGCCGCGCTGTAGATGCCCACGCCCAGCGGTTTGCCGATGATCAGGTGGTCGCCGGCCTGGCCGCCGCTGTTCTGCTTGACCCTGCGCGGGTCCACCACGCCGATGCCGACCAGCCCGTAGATCGGCTCCGGGGCGTCGATCGAATGGCCGCCGGCGATGGGGATGCCGGCCGCCTTGCACACCGCTTCGCCGCCGGCGAGGATCTGCCGGATGACCTCGTTGGGCAGCTTGCCGATCGGCATGCCGACGATGGCCAGGGCGAACAGCGGCCGCCCGCCCATGGCATAGACGTCGGACAGCGCATTGGTGGCGGCGATGCGGCCGAACTCGAAGGCGTCGTCGACGATGGGCATGAAGAAATCGGTGGTCGCCACGATCGCCTGCTCGTCGTTGAGGCGGTAGACCGCGGCGTCGTCGCCGTGCTCGATGCCGACCAGCAGATCGGGATAGGCCGTCGCCATGTGCGAGGCGAAGGGCGTATCGGCCAGGATGTCGCGCAATACGGCGGGCGCGATCTTGCAGCCGCATCCGCCGCCATGGGAAAACTGGGTCAATCGGATGGGCTGATCGGGAATGGAATTGCTCATTGTCGGAATTCGCCCGTCGCGGGAGGGGCGCCTAGAATTCGGTTGGACATAGTGCATCTATATAGCATGAACCGAACCCGACCCGTCAGCGGCCATACGGCGAACCAGCTCATTGCTCGGCTGGCGCAGGCGCGCGGCCAGCTGCGGGCATTGATCGACTGCCTGCCCGCGGGCGGCTGGCTGGGGCCGCGCGCCGGGCATCTGAATCCGCCGCTGTGGGAATACGGGCACATCGTCTGGTTTCAGGAGCGATGGTGCCTGCGGGCACGGCCCGGCGGCGGGTTTGCGGCCAGCCTGCTGGCGGCGGCCGACGCGCTGTACGATTCTTCCAGCGTTGCGCACGATCGCCGCTGGGATCTGGCCTTGCCCGAACCTGCCGCGGTCGACGAATACGCCGAGCGGGTCGCCGCCGCCGTGGCCGCTCGCCTGCGCAGCGGACTCGACCCCGAGCTCGCGTATTTCGCCGAGTTGTGCCTGTATCACGAACTGATGCACGTCGAGGCCTGGTGGATGGCATTCCAGAATCTGGGCTATGCGCCGCCCGTGCGGCCCGATGTTTCCGGCGCGCTGCCGGTGGCGCGGCTGGCGTTCGCCGCGGGCGAGGTGGAACTGGGCAGCGGGAGCGGCGAGGGCTTCATTTTCGACAACGAGAAGTGGCGTCATCCGGTGCCGGTCCCGGCATTCGATATCGACGCGAGCCCGCTGTCGGAAGCGGCTTTCGCCGAGTTCGTCGACGCCGGCGGTTACCGGCGCAGCGCGGGGTGGTCGGATGCAGGCCTGGCCTGGCGGGTCGCCTGCGGCGCCTGCCATCCCGTCTACTGGCGGCGGCAAAATGCTGCCTGGCAGGTGCGCCGCTTCGACCGCTGGCTGCCGCTCGGCGCAGACCGGCCCATGCTGCACGTGAACCGTTATGAGGCCGAGGCCTGCGCCGCCTGGATGGGGCGGCGGCTGCCCGCCGCAGCGCAGTGGCTGCGGGCAACGCAGCGGCCGGAATTTCGCAGCGGCATGGCGTGGGAATGGCTGCGCGACGCGTTCGCGCCGTATCCGGGGTTTGCGCCCGACCCCTACCGGGATTACGCGCAGCCCTGGTTTCACACGCACGGCGAATTGCGCGGCGGCGGACCGTTCACCGATCCGTCGCTCAAGCGCCCCGGCTTCCGCAATTTCTATTTGCCCGAGCGGCGCGATCCCTTCGCCGGCTTGCGTACCGTGAGCGCGGATTGAGGCTGCGGCTCAGCCGCCGGTCATCGACATGAAGCGCAGGATCTTGTGCGGTGCTTCGCGGAACTCGTGGCGTTCCGGCTTGAGGTTGATCGCTTCGAGAATGGCGGCGTCGAGCGCGGCGTCGCTGCAGCCGCTGCGCAGCAAGGGGCGGAATTCGAATTTCTCTTCCTGGCCCAGGCACATGTAGGCGGTGCCGTCGACGGCAACGCGGATGCGGTTGCAGGTCTGGCAGAAATGCTGCGAGATGGGGGTGATGAAGCCGACGTTGAAACGGCCGTCCGGGGTGCCGAGGTAACGCGCCGGCCCGGCGCCGGGCAGGGTGGTCTCGACCAGCTCGAACTGCGTGCGCAGGCGCTCCTTCACCGGCTGCAGGTCCAGGTATTCGGCATTGCGCCCGGTTTCGCCCATCGGCATCGCTTCGATCAGCCGCAACACGAAGCCGCGCTGCATGCAGAAGGCGACCATTTTGTCGATCTCGTCTTCGTTGCTGCCGGCGAGTGCCACCATGTTGAGCTTGATCGGCGCGAAGCCGGCGTCCTGCGCCGCCGCCAGCCCAGCCATCACCTTGGCGAGCACGTCGCGGCCGTTGATTTTTTCCACCCGCGCCTGCTGCAGCGAGTCGAGGCTGACGTTGAGCCGCGTCACGCCGGCGGCCTTCAAGGCCTGCGCATGCTTGTCGAGCCGGGTGGCGTTGGTCGACAGCGACAGGTCCTGAATGCCGGGCAGGGCGGCGATGCGACCGGCCAGTTCGGCAATGTTGCGCCGCAGCAGCGGCTCGCCGCCGGTGAGGCGGATGCGGCTCACCCCCAGGCGGGCGAATGCGCCGATCAGGCGTTCGATCTCGTCGAAGCCGAGCCAGTGTTCGGGTTCTTCAAACCCCTTGAAGCCTTCCGGCATGCAGTAGCTGCAGCGCAGATCGCAGCGGTCCGTCACCGACAGCCGCACGTAGTCGATACGGCGGCCAAACTGATCGGTGAGAACGGGTGCGTTCATGATGTCGGCTGTGGTTGGCAGGAATGGGTTATATATGGAAAAATATAACAAGCTTGGGGGGATCGTGCAATGAAAGTATTCGGCATCGCAGGTTACAGCGGCAGCGGCAAGACCACGCTGATCGAGCGCGTGCTGCCGCAACTGGCCGCGCGCGGCGTGCGCGCGGCAGTAATCAAGCACACCCATCACGATTTCGACATCGACCGCCCCGGCAAGGACAGCTGGCGCGCGCGCGCGGCGGGTGCGGCGGCGGTGCTGCTGGCCTCCGATCACCGCACGGCGGTGCTGACCGAGCATCGCAACACGCCGCCCGTGCTGGATGATTTGCTGGCGGCACTGCCGCCGTGCGACCTGGTGCTGGTCGAAGGCTACAAGCGCGAGGCCATCCCGAAGCTGGAAGTGCATCGCGCCGAGACCGGGAAACCCTGGCTGTTTCCCGAAGACCGGCAGATTCTGGCGGTGGCGTCCGACGCCGAGCCGCCCAACGGCTTTCCCCGCATCGACATCGATGCCATTCCATCTCTTACGGACTTCATTCTGAACCATGCTCTCAGCCGACCAACTGCTTGATGCCCTGCTCGAACGCGCGCGCGGCCCGGCCGCAACCGAAACCGTCGCCATCACCGCGGCGCTCGGGCGCGTGCTCGCCGCCCCCCAGACCTCCGCGATTGCCGTGCCGCCGGCGGACAACAGCGCGATGGACGGCTACGCCGTACGCCTGGCCGACGTGGCGCATCCGGGCGTCAGGCTGCCCCTGTCGCAGCGCATCCTGGCCGGCGCGGTCGGCCAGCCGCTGCAGCCCGGCACCGCGGCGCGCATCTTCACCGGCGCGCCGGTGCCGCCGGGCGCC
>NZ_MKUG01000200.1 GCF_001897685.1 Thiobacillus sp. 65-1402 | reverse complement strand
CGATGTCGGTGGTCACCTCCGGCCAGCGCGAGCCTTTGGGCGTCGGGCCGCCGTCGGTGCCGGTGACCTCGAACTCCACCCCGTGCAGATGGATCGGATGGTTGGTCATGGTGAGGTTGCCGATGCGGATGCGCACGCGGTCGTTCAAGCGCACATTCAGGCTGTCGATGCCAGGAAAGGCGCGGCTGTTCCAGGTCCACAGGTTGAAATCGAGCATGGTGTTGACCTGTGGCGTGGCGCTTCCCGGCTCGATGTCGTAGGCATTGAGCAGGAAGCAGAAATCGCGGTCGACGCTTTCGATCAGCGGGTGCCGGCCCTTGGGGTGCGTCACCCAGAATCCCATCATGCCCATTGCCAGTTGCGTCATTTCGTCGGCATGCGGGTGATACATGAAGGTGCCCGGGCGGCGCGCGACGAATTCGTAGACGAAGGTCTTGCCCGGCCGGATCGGCGGCTGCGTCAGCCCGCCGATGCCGTCCATGCCGCTGGGCAGGCGCTGGCCGTGCCAGTGGATGGTGGTGTGCTCGGGCAGGCGGTTGGTGACGAAAATGCGCACGCGATCGCCCTCCACCACTTCGATGGTGGGGCCGGGGCTCTGGCCGTTGTAGCCCCACAGATGCGCCTTCATGCCGGGAGCGATTTCGCGCACCACCGGTTCGGCGACGAGATGGAATTCCTTCACCCCGTCCTTCATCCGCCACGGCAGCGTCCAGCCGTTGAGCGTCACCACCGGGTTGTAGGGCCGCCCCGACGGCGGCATCAGCGGCGGCTGGGTATCCGGCTTGTCCATGCTGACGATTTCGGGAAGCGCCGCCATCGCCACGCTGCTGGCTGAAGCGGCACCGACGCCGGCGGCCGCGGCCGCGCCGGTGAACTTGAAAAAATCACGTCTTGAAATCATGGAAAATCCTTTCAATGCCCGCCCGTCGCCGCGGCGGGGGCAGAGGAAACAGAGGTGGGCGCGACGGTTTTGCCGGGCGTGCCGAGCAGCGCCATCCGCAAGTCCGCTTCGGCCAGCCAGAAATCGCGCTGCGCGTCGATGGCGGCGTTGACCGTGGCAATCTGCGAACGGGCGTCGGCCAGCAGCTCGAACACGCCGATCAGCATGCCGTTGTAGCGCAGCAGGTTTTCGTCGGAAATGCGTTTTTTCAGCGGCACCACCTCGTCGCGCAGGTGCCGTGCGACGGCGTACTGGCTGTGCTGCATGGCATAGGCTTCGCGCACCTCGGAACGCGCGTTGACCGCGCTCTCGCGCGCGCGTTCCAGCGCCTGCCGGTAGCGCGATTCGGCCGCCGCCACCCGCGTCTGCCCCCAGTCGAACAGCGGCAGCTCGAAGCTGATCTCGTAGCCGCGTTGCTGCGGTTCCTCGTTCGAACCGTTATTGACGACGCCGAGTTCCAGCACGTTGACGAAACGCGTGCGGCGGGTCAGCCCGAGGTTTTTCGCCAGCGCCTCGGCCTGCAGCCGGGTCATCTGCAGATCCAGGCGCGACGCCATCGCCTGCTGCTCGACATCGGGCAGGGCCGGCAACGCCGCAGGCAGATCCGGCAGGCGCGGCGGCAACTGCAGCGCGTCCGCATTCGCCAAGCCCATCAGCCGGATCAGGCGCTCGCGGGTTTGCAGCCTGACCTGTTCGCTGCGCGCCACTTCCAGGGCGGCGTCGGCATAGAACGATTGCTCGCGCGCCTGCTTCAGGCGGCTCCAGTTACCCACCTGCGCCATGCGGCGCGCCAGTTCGGCGCCGGCGCCGGCGGCATCCAGCGCCTGCTGCCGGTATTGCGCAGCCTGGACGGCGGCCACCGCGGCGTAATAGGCGCGGCGCGTGTCGGCCGCCAGACGCAGCACGTCGAGCACCAGCATGTGCCGGGTCTGCTCGTACAGGCGCTGCTCGATCCCGGCACGCAGCGGCAGCGTCAGCAGCCGCGCCAGATTGAGATGCAGGCTGCGTTCCCATTCCACCTCGCTGCCGCGCGTCAGGCGACCGATGGAAATCCCCGGGTTCGGCAGACGCTGCGCCGCCACCCAGTCGGCCTCGGCGATTCCCAGCGTATTGAATGCCGCCTGCAGGCCGGGGTTGTTCAGGAGCGCGATCTGCACCGCAGCGTCGGCCGAAAGTGGCTGCGCCAGCAGGGCATCGATACGCGACTGGATATGCGGGTGGGCGGCCTCGTCGCGCGACCAGACGACGTCTTTCTGCAGGTGCGAGCGGGCGGCGGATTGAATCGCCTCGAACCCGCCGTCCGGGGAAAGGCTCGCGCAGCCTCCCAGCAGCAGAGCCGCCGTCAGCACGGCAAGGCAGCGCGGGGGGCAGGGGAAGGGCCTCATGGCCGTCTTCTCAATGTCCATGGTGGGCATGCTCCACGTCGTTGTCGTTCTGCTGCTGCGATTCGCGCAGATAGGTGCGCCAGCCGCCGACTGCGCCGACGCGGTCGTTGGCCTCGCGCCAGTCTTGCAACGGCTCGTCGCGCCAGCCCTGATAGTGCCGGAAGGGGGACGCCGCCGCTTCCGGCGGCGCGGCCTCGGCGGCGTAAGCCGCCGGCGTCAACGGGCCCCATGCGCACGCCCATAGCGCGGACGCCCAGAAAAAACCTGCGCGCGCCGGCGGCGCCGCATGGCGAAAAAAAGCCTTCAACATGATGAACCTCACACTCACGCGGCACACGCCGCGGTCAGAATCGATGAAACGTGCCTTTGCCCGGCACGGGATTCAGGTGAGGTCGGGGCGGGGCGGTCGCTCGGGACCGTCGGGAACGAAAGCGCCGAACGCTACGGCGGGATGGGGGGTATAGCGGCGCGCGGCAGGCGCCGGCGAGGCGGCGTCGGCCGCCGGGATCGGCAGCGCCGAGGCCAGGGCGCAGGCTGCGCAGTGTGCGCAATCGGGGGATGACGAGGGGCTGCCCGGCGCTTGCTCCTGCTCATGGCAATCCGCCATCGCCGCGTCGGCCATCTGCGCCGCCGCAGCCGGAGGCGGCGCAACCAGGCAATCCAGCATGGCGGCGGCAGCAAACGTCTGCAGCGGCACCGCCAGCATCAGCAGGATCAGCAGAAATCGGGGGAATCGGATACGCACGCCGCCAGTGTAGTCAAAAATAAAATTCAGTTGAGGGACTGCCGTATCCCGCCGAGGTTCCCGCTTCGGCTTCCCGCGATCACGAACGCCGTTTGCGCGGCTCGTAATGCACCACGGCGCGCATGATTTCGGAGTAGGGGAAATCGGCGCTGTCGCCAAACCGCTGCTTGCCCTGCAGCACGGTGGCGGCGATGTCGGTGGTTTCGTCCGCCGCCCCGTCCATCGCACCGGCCAATCCGCGCACGCCGCCACACTGGGCGCGGATTTCCTTGCCAAACGGCCACGGCGTGGCGGGATTGATCTTCAGCGCGAACTGCGCGTTCTCGTGCAGCGCCCGGTAGAACGCCAGGCAGTGTTCGCGCACCGCCGGGTCGCCGCAGGCGACCGCTTCGCGCTCGGCCAGGTTGAGCCTGCGCGAGCGGCTGCAGTCGGCGCAGCGCGACAGCAGCGCGCGCTCGAACGGGCAGCTGTGCTCGATATAGGCCTTGCGGGCCAGCTTGTAAGCGCTTTCGTTGTATTCAGCCATGCGGCGTCGCCATACAAAGCCAGGTTGAACGGTTTTACCAGTCGTCGCCGGACAGGGTCTTGTCCAGTTCGCGCTCGGCAGTGAGCGTTTCCTGCGCGGCGATCTCGTTCTCCGCGAAGATCATCTTGTACTTGTCGCCGGACTTGGGATCGAGCGTCTTGCGCAGTTCGTTGACGTGGGCGCGGGCCTCCTTGAAGCTCGCCCATTCGCCCTGTTTTTCCAGCACTTTGAACATTCCCATGCGGAACACGTAATAAGGCATGGCTGCTCCTCAACTCAATTTGCCGTGGCACTGCTTGTACTTCTTGCCCGAACCGCACGGGCAGGGATCGTTGCGGCCGACCTTGGGGTAGGCGTCGGCCGGGCCCGCCGCAGCGGTTTCGGCCGCCGCGAAGTCCTGCGCCTCGTCGTAGCCGGCGTGCTGGTATTGCACATTGGACGGCTCTTCGAGTTCGACCGCCTGCACGTCCTCGGGCGCGCGAATCTGCACCGTGCTGGTAATCTGCGTGACCTCGGCCTTGATCGCGGTGAGCATGGCGGAGAACAGCTCGAACGCTTCGCGCTTGTATTCCTGCTTGGGCTGCTTCTGCGCATAGCCGCGCAGGTGGATGCCCTGGCGCAGATGATCCAGCGCCGACAGGTGATCGCGCCAGTGGCTGTCGAGGCTTTGCAGCATCACCGCGCGCTCGAAC